>NZ_JARBAE010000007.1:99001-229145 GCF_033795305.1 Streptomyces sp. AK02-01A | reverse complement strand
CCTGCTCATGACCCGCCGCCTGGCCCGGCCACACCCGCAGCGAGCGTGAACCGGCCCGGCGCGGGCTCGGCCAGCCAACCGCGCGCGACCAGGCGTTTCACCTTCGACCGCAATGCCTCCACCCGCGCCGGCACCACGTGCAGGCCGAACAAGACGGCCATCTCCTGGCAGGTCAGCGGCCCTTGATGGAGCCGGAAACGGTCCGCGAGCGCCTGCAGGATGCGCTGGTAGTCCACCGACAGCACCGACCTGTCCAGCCCCTCACGCCACACCGGCACCTGCGACTTCGACTTCGCCGCGGTCGGCGCTGACGGTGTCTCCTCGGCCTGTCCCATGGCCGGCGCTGTCCCATCGGCCTGGGCCTGGCTTTGTCCGGGCTCGTCCACGGGGGCCAGTACCTCGCCGACCCGCGAACGGGCGATGGCCCACTCCTGCCATTCCCGCTCGGCCACGGCCAGCTCGGCCTGGATGCGGTCAGCTTCTTCCCTCAGCCCATTCACGCGACGGCGGGCGGCGATCTCGCGCTGTTCCAGCAGTCCCACGACCGACGGCATCCACAACCTCCACCAGAGCGACGACACGACACGCCACCACTCCCACGGGAACGTCCGCCCTATGCCCGACCAGCGAAAACGCAGTCCTCAAGTCCGGAAAGACAACAACTTCTCATCCTGTCGGCTGTGGCTTATCGGGCCGTGCTCAGATGATCGCGGCGTGTCATGACTATGTCGCGCCATCGTTCGCGGGTCCGTTGTTCCCCGTCGATCCACCGCGCTCGTGCGGTGTCTTCGGGGAGTGGGAGGTCGGCCAGGTAGTACGCGATTTCGACGTAGTAGGCGTAATCGCCACTCTGTGTAAGTTCGCGCAGGCGGGCGATCGCGGTGGTGAGGTCGTCCTGGGCGTCAAGGACGGCGTGGTGGAAGCACAGGGCCAGCTGTAGTTTTGCCGCGGCGTAGGAAATGCCGGAGCCACTGATTTCGGCGAGCAACACGGCCGCGCGGTCGGGCACGTCCCCGGCGAATCCGGCGTCGCGTACGAGTGTGGCGATGCGAGCGGTCATCTCGCTGGAGCGCAGGCTGAGGTGGGACAGCAGCCGGTCCGCCAGGTCGAGTTCGTCATCGGCGCGAAGTGGGTCGGCGAAGGAGACAGCGAAGGCGAGATGCGCCTGGACCATGGCGGTCTCGCCGACCACACCGTGTTCTTCGGCTTCGCTCCTGGCTGCCAGGTAGGCGGCTGTTGCCCGCTCTGTGTCTCCCTGCACCCACCACACATCTCCCAGCACCCGATGGTGCCGTCCCTCCCAGCCGAGCCTCCCCGCGGCTTCCACTGCCGCGGGGAAGTCTCCGGACAATCGGCTCAGGTGGGCAAGGCCGCGTAGAGCGGCGGAAGCGAGCCGACCGCCGGTGGAGACGACGCGTTGCATGCTGCGGCGTGAGTCGTCGGTCAGACCGAGGTCCCGCTGGGCCTTCGCCAGGTAATACGTGGCCAGTTCAACCAGGCCATCCGGCAGCAGCTCCGACGCAAGGACGGCCGAGAGCCGATTGGCTGTGCGTTCACGGTGTTCGTGTTGGCGCCGGGCAATGGCGCTGAGTGTTTCTACCAGGGCATCCGCAGCGGTCTGTAGGGCGCTCGACGACGTGTCATCGGCGGCGGGGAGCGCCAGCGGTTCCCAGATGGAGTCTCCCGCGTACTGGAATGCGGCATCGGCGAGCCAGCCGAGATCGAGATGGAAGTCCCGCGCGAGGAACAGCCCTTGTTGGAGGCAGCCGACGAGGACGGTGCGGTCTCGTCGTTGGTCCTGGCGCCACTGGGATTCCAGGGCGCGGAAAGCACGCTGGGCCGCGCGTTGCCAGTCCTGCTCCGACCAGCGGTCGTCAGCGCCGTCCTCCGCGTTGCGGATGGCGGCGCGGATCAGGTCGTGGACATGGAAGGGCCACACACCGGAGGGGGAGTCCCGGATGAAGGGGCGCTCGGTCAACCGTAGGGCGGGCGCGTCGTGGTCCATGCCGGCGACTTGGCTGGCCAGGGGTACGGAGAACGCGCTGAGCAGGCTGACCGAGCGCAGCACGTGGCGTTCCTCGGCGGTCAGGTCGCTGAGGGTACGGGCGATCAAGGCGGGGAAGTCGTGGTCGAAGTCGGTGACCTGCGGCTGTCTGCCGCCACGCCGCAGTTCCAGGTAGCGCATGACCGATAGGTCCAGGAACAGAGGCAGCCCATGGGAGCGCTCGGTGATGATCCGGCGTACTGGTTCGGCGATCAGCGGCTGCCCATCTCGGCTGAGTCTGCGGGCCAGATAGTCGTCGCAGTCTTCGGGGGAGAAGTCGCCGATCAGGATCTGGCGGCCGGATACACCTGACCTGGCATGTGCCGTGTCGGGGACAAGGCTGGGCCAGGCGTTCGGCCCGGTCCAGTCGAGTTGCCCTGCCAGGCTCGTTTCCGCCCATTGCAGACGGTTGCGTCCGGTGACGACGAAGAACGCGTTGGGCATCAGCCACACGATGCGCTGGAGCAGGCGTTCGAGGTCTCGGTGGGTGCGGTCACCGGTGTCCTCGAAGGTGTCCAGCAGGATCACGGGTAGTGCGCTTTTGTCGGCCGGGAGTTGGGCCAGGTCCCAGGAGAGAAGGTGCGGGTAGAAGCTGAGGGCTTCCAGGTCGGGCTCGGCCTCCAGGAGGTCGGCCAGGCGGGAGCAGCCGGCGAGTGCGCGTACGGACTGGCGCCGCTCGCGTAGCGCCTTGATGAGCGCTCCGGCCCCGTGTCCGAGCGCACTGCCGACGGTGCCGGGCAGGAGCAGGGCTTGGGCGACGTCGCTGAGGGCGGACTGCATCTGCTGGGGCAGGGCGGCAGCGGCGCTGGAGCGGCTCAGTAGCCCGCCCCGGCGCAGGTAGTCCTCGATCGGCTCGCCCGGGTGATTGTGCTCCCAGTAGCGGCGCAGGGCGAGATCGAAGGCGGGCATCGGCCGGCCGAGCGCGGTGACGGCAAGGCGGATGGTGAGGATGACGCGTTCGAAGTCCACGCCTGCGGCGCGCGCGAGGTCGATGCGGACCGGCAGCGTCTGCTCCTCACGGTGGGACGGTGATTCCCATTGCGCGGGGCGGTGCTCGCCGCGGGCGAGCGATGCCTCGATCTTGCGGGAGAGCATGGACTTGCCGATCCCGCCCACGCCGTGGAAGACGAGGACGTTACGGCGCGGAGCTTCCAGGTCTTCCACGTCGAAGTCCGCACGGGTCACGTGCCGGATGTGCTCTGTAAGGCCGGCTGTTACGGCCTGCCACTGTGCCTGTCGGTTCGTGAACGCCTCATCCGCGGAGATGCTCCGGTCGTTCGAGCTGAACAGCGTTCGAAGGTCCCGCACTGCCACCGCTCCCCCTGACAATCAACTGGAACCAATGTATGCCGCTTTGAGACCAGCCTGGCAAGCCCGCATTCAGACGGGTCCGCAGGTGTGATTACGGCCCTCCGCCTCGTCATGGAAGAGCGGTATCTGGAGCGCCGGCTGATAGCAGCGGCCCTGGCCAGGTGACCAGCGTGACTGTTACTGCTTCACGGCCCGCCGTGCGATGGCATCCTCAACTCCGTGCTCCGACGCATTCGTTCGCGACTCGCCGAGCGACTGCAAGAGAAGGTGAACGCAGCGATACGCGAGTTGCGCGAGGACGCCCAGCATTGGGGTCGGCCCGGTTCCCCGACGATTTCGGTTCGCTCTGCGTCCCGACGATAAACTCGCCGGCAAACACGGGCGGTTCTCATCCCAGTGGGCTTCTTCGAAGTGGGGCCTGGCAAGAGTGCTCAAGGCCTTAGTGCCGTATCAGGCAACGTTCGTCCCGTTCGAGTGCCGCTGGAAATCCGTCGAACATAGTCTGCCGGGCGCGGCCTGGGATGGCCCTTTCCTGGCCCCCGAGGGACGCTTGGGCGGGCACGGGGCCGGGGCCTGGAGTGAGTCGTCGCTTGCCTCCTCCGGGGCCGGCAACGGCCCGCTCCAGCCGCTGCCATATGCCACCTGACCTGGCCTTTTATTCTCCTCGCTCCTATGATCGATCTCTGTCGAGAGGGGGGCCGCATGGGCCGGACCATCCGCACCGTCGAGGACGTTCTCGCGCTCTTGGACGGGCTGTTCGCAAGTGATTCCGGGGCCGGCCGGTTGGTGACCGGCGACGGCATCGACTTCTGGGACCGCTTCTACGCCGACCGGTCAAAGCCGGTCCCATTCTTCGCGGCCAAGCCGGACGAGAACCTGGCCGCCTACCTCGACCAGGGCCTGATCGCTCCCGGGCGGGCTCTGGACCTGGGGTGCGGGCCCGGCCGCAACGCCCTGTATCTCGCGTCGCACGGCTTCGAGGTGGACGCGGTCGACCTCTCCCCGGTTGCCGTCGCCTGGGCGCAGGAACGGGCTCGCGAGGCTGGAGTCGCCGCCCGCTTCCTCTGTGGTGACGCCTTCGCCATTCCGGCCACCTTGAGTGGCCCGTACGACCTGGTCGTCGACTCAGGATGCTTCCACCACCTGCCGCCGCACCGCCGCGTCAGTTACCTGGCCCTCCTCGACCGCGTCCTGGCCCCCGGCGGTCACCTCGCGCTCACCTGCTTCGCCACCGGCGAGATGGGAATGGGGACGGAGCTCGCCGACGCGGACCTTTACCGTGAACGCGAGTTGCGGGGCGGCCTCGCTTACACACCTGAATCGCTGCGCTGGATTTTCTCCGACCTGGTAGAGGTCGAACTTCGCCGCATGCGGGAGGAACCGCCCGAATCAGCGCTGTTCGGCGTGACGTTCCTGTGGACCGCGTTGTTCCGCCGGGAAGCGGCAGCGGCGCCTGGCGGACGCTATACCGCATCAGGCGACGTTCACCCTCTTCGCGACCTTTCGTAGGCGCGCAGGGGCCCCGGTAGCAGGTCGGCTTCCCGACCGCGGGTCGCGCGGTGAGTATCTGCCGCATGTCCTGAAGCGTTCCTACGTCCGAACCGACAGGTCCCGCACCAGCAGGTCAAGGGTGGCCTCCTCATGGAGCGCGACGCCGAGTGCGGTCATGGCAGGAGCGAGGCCCGGGTCCCAGTCCGCCTCGACCGGTCCCCCGTCGAGGGGTAGTTGAGGGATGCCCGCAGCCTGGCTGTGAGCGGCGAGGCGTTCATAGTCCTCCGCACCCATGCGCCACGGCAGGGCCTCGTAGCGGCGGATGATCCGATTGGCCAGCGCGATGCCCGGCCAGTCGAAGTCGCCGTGGTAGGCGAAGCGGCAGCCGGTGGTGGCGAGAGCGTCGAGAAGCGTGAGGACCACCGTGGCGGCGCTGCCGGAGGTGCAGACCAGAGGCCGGGCGCAGGCCGCGTCGGCAGCGGCTTCCACCACGCGCGGGTTCTCGCAGATGTGGACGACGGTTCCGGCGGGCAGTCGCAGCCGTAGGCCGAGCAGGTCGCGGGGCGTGAGGTGGGTTTCGGCATGATGGGCTGCCCGCTCTCGTAGAGACTTCTCTCGCCAGCCCTCGCCGACGGGGCGCAGTCCGTAGGTCAGCACCGTGCTGGAGACCTCGTCCGGTGTGACGGACACCAGCCGCCACAACGCGCGTCTGCCTGCCGCGTTGCCGGGGAGGTCAGTGTCATGGGCCAGGGCGACACCACGTTGGACGAGGCGGGCGAGCCAGGTGCCGTCGTCCAGACCGTGTGCCGAACCGGTCGCCATCGCGGCGAGCTCTCCTCGGCCCCGTGTGCCGGTGCGTTCCGGATCGAGCAGTACGGTGAGGATCTGGACCGCCTGCTGAAGCGTCCGCACTGCCGCTTCGGCTGTCACCCCTCTCGGAACGCCGGCGCGGCGCAGCACGTCGTACCACCGCCGGGTCCACTCCTGCCCAGCGAGCGGAGAGGCGTCGAGAGACGAGGTGAGCGACGCCCACACATGCCTGCGCTGTGCCGCCACGCCCGCGCGGTCCGCGCGGCGGTCGGTGAGCGGAGCTCCGAGTTCCTCCACGACCTCCCTGAGCCCGAGCCCCGCGGCAGAGGTGCGCAGGCGTCCGTCGAGCGCGTCGAGCCGCACGGTCACGTCGGCGCCTGTGAGGGGTTTGCCCAACAGGAGTGACAGGTCGTTCCGTTCTCGCGCACTCACCGCGGTCAGCCGGAGGGAACCCGTGGCCTGCACGCCGTTGCCTTCCAGACGTTTGCGTACCGCACCCCAGAGCCGGGCGAGCCCCGGTCCCCTCAGCCAGTCGCGTGTTGCGGCGGGGAGCCGGCTCATACCGACGTCAGACGCCGGTGCCGACCGTTCCAGGTGTAGTGCAGCGTGGCGACGCCGCGCACATGGGGGTCACGGAGGCACTCGTAGATGTGCAGGGACGGAACCTCTGCCCAATTGCCCATGAGCCGCTCGCTCGTGAGGACGAAGTCGAGATCGAGGTCGACGAGGATACGGCCCAGTCGTCCATGGGTGGGTTCGTCGACCTTGGCGAAGGCGTCGTCCAGAAGGATCAGCCGCGGCGCGTGCGGCGCTGACTCGGCGAGGCTGGTGAAGTGCGCGGCGGCGGCCGCGAAGAGCACGAGGTAGGAGAGCACGCGCTGCTCTCCCTGGCTGAGGCCGGTCCGTCCGGTCAGTTTCCTCCTGCGTCCGGGGGCCGCGTCTTCGACCACGAAGGTGTGGAACCGGAACCAGTCGCGGTAGTCCAGTGCGGTCCGCAGATGGGCCGTGTAACCGGCCGAGGGGTCGGCACGGCGGGCATCCTCGATACGGCGTTGCAGTACCTCGCGCAGCCGTTCGGTCTGCTCGCGCGTCCGGAGGCTCGACGGGCTCCGCAGCAGCTCGACGGCGGCGCGTACATCCGCGTCCACGTCCTCGTCGAGCTTCCACAACAGCTCCACGCCGAGACCGTGCGAGGTCCGTACGGTCTTCAGTGTGTCGTTGAGAGACGCGACCAGATGGGCCGCGGTGATGACCTGCGCGGAGAGGTGATCGCCCAGCTCGCCGGTCAGGAACCGTTGGAACACCTCGCGTTCGCGCTCGGTGAGACGGCCCCGGTCCTCCGCGGTCCGGACGGCGATCCGCTCGCCCACGACCGCGACATCGTGCGAACCGTGGTCGTCGAGCAGGCGGCACACCTTGATGCCGTCGCGTTCCTCAAGCTGTGCGTCGTATCCGCCCGCCAGTTGGTCGCGCAGCTCCGTATGCCGGTTGAGCAGGGCGCTGTCCGACACCTCTCCTCTCGAACGGCCGAGAGCCTGCTCCACCGCGTCTGCCAGTGTGCGCAGCGCGCGCAGGCGGTCGCGGACGTCCGAACCGGGGTTGTCCGAGACCTGGCCGGGCAGAGAGGACCGGTCCAGCCTCGCCCCGCTGACGACCTCCGGACGGTCGAGTGCCTCACGGAGGGCGCGGCCGGTGTCGATGACTGCCGTCTCCTGGTCCGCCAGCTCCGCGCGCAGGCGCTTCTCCTCTTCTTCCGCGCGCACGCGCAGGTCGCGGAGTTCGCCATGGGCGTGCTCTGCCGCCGGGATGGCGCGGACCGCGTTCGCGATGCGTTGCCTGGAGTCCTGCTCGCGGGTGAGGATCTCCTCCTCGGACGATCCGACGGCTGCCTCGCGGGTCCGCAGATCCTGTTGCGCGCTGCGCAGTCCGGCGAGGTGGAGCCGGTAACTTTCTTCCGCGTCCAGGCGTCCCTGTCGGGCACGCTCGTACCGCCCGTTGTCCGCCTGGCTTCCGCCGAGCCGCCCGACCGTGCCGCTGACCGCTCTGCGCAAGTGACCGATACCGCTGAGCAGGGCCGCCAGTGCGGTTCGTACGCGGTCCAGGGCGGTGGCGTCGGTGGGCAGGTCATGTGCGGTCGCGGTGGCGTCCGCCTCGGTGCGTGCCGATACGGCGAGAGCGCGGGCCTCCTCGGCCAGCCGTGCCGCACGGGTCGCCCTGGCGGTCAGGTCCCGCAGTGCCTTCTCGTCGGATGCGGTCCTGCTCCAGGCGTCGGAGAGCTGCTGTGCCCGGGGAAAGTCCCGTTCCGCGAGCGTGAGGGCCCGCCGCCTGGAGTCGGCTGTGGCGAGGCCGGTACGGGCATCGGCCAGCCGCTGTTCCGTCTGGCCGAGCTGGTCCTCCAGCTCGGCGAGGATGCGCCGTCGGGTCTCGGCGCGTACGGCGGCTCCTACGTACTCGGTGACACTCTTGCGGTGACGGCCGTGGAGGGCACCCAGACGCCAGCTTCCGTCGTAGTGGACCGCGCCGGCAGCGGCGGTCTCCGAGGCCGGTGCGAGCGCGATGGCGGCCAGCAGGCGCTCCACGTGCTCGGATGTGATGCCGCACTCCGGCTGCGGGGCCGGCCGCAGGGCCGAGGCAAGGTTCTGTGCTCCCGGCGACATGGCACCGGGCTGAAAGAGCGTGTCGCGGGTGAGCGGGTCGAGAAGGGTGCCTTCCGCGCTGACCCAGGCATCGAGGATTCCGCTCGCCTCCAGCGCCGCCTCCAGACCGGCCCGGTCCGCGGAGGTCACGTGCTCCGCGAAATCCACCAGCCGGTAGAAGGGGGCTCCATCGGCCGGATTCCTTTCCGCGGTGCGGTGGTACGGAGCCGGAGGCTCGGGGTCGGTACGCCGCTCCCAGTCCTGCCTCGCCTTCGAAAGGCGGTCGATCTCCTCGCCCAGTCGGCTGACGGTGAGCGCCAGCGCATCGCGGTGCCGGGTGACGTCATTGGCGTACGGTTCCAGGGCCGCATGAGCCGTCTGCCGCGCGCGGGTGTCGATGTCGGGCGGCAGCGTGCGCTCCGAGAACGGCGCGTCGGCGGAGGTCTCACTGGCCACTTCGGCGAGGACGGCGTCCAGCGGCGGACAGTCGGGCCCCGCAGCGGTCCGTGTGCTCTCCACCCACGCGGCGACCTCGTCGGCGTATCCACGGCTCTCCTCGGCGACCGTCTCGCGGCTCTCTTCGAGACGGCCGGCGGCCTCCTCCGCCTCGCCCTCCAGCCGTTCCCGCTCCGTGTCGGCCTGAGCTGCCTCGGCCCGGGCCTCGTCGGCCCGCAGGGAAAGACGGGTCACCTCCTGGACCATCCGTGTCCGGTTCCGTACGACAGCTTCGGCATCCTCCAGTTGCCCCTGCCAGGACCGCAGCCCGGCCTCTGTCGTGGCCGTGTCCACGCGAACCACCGGCCGGTGCCGTACGGTCCGCGGTTCTCCGTCCGGGCTGGTCAGCTCCGTCCGCGTCGCCGGGGAGCGAACCGTGCGCGGCAGGGCCACGGCGTCGCCGAGATGTCCGGCGGGAAGCCCTGCCTCCTCAGCCTGGGACAGCAGCTCGCGGTGTTCGGTTCCCAGCTCGGTGAGCCGGCTTCCCAGGTCTTCGACACCCTCGGCCAGTCGTTCGGCCGCGCCCTCTTCGGCCTCGTGTGCGTTGCGCAGGGCGGTGAAGGCGGTCACGGCTGTGGTGTGCAGGGCCTCTACCGTGCTGCGGCGTTCGGACAGTTCGCGCAGGCTGCGGTAGGCGTGACTGGCGTGCAGCGCGGCAAGCTCCGTTCGGGCGGTCTGTTCCTCCTCGTGCAGGGTCACCAGCCCGGCTTCCGACTCCTTCTCACGCCTTTTCAGGTCGCCTGTTCGCTGCACGGCGTCCCCGGCCGTTCGGCGGCGTTGGGAGAGGGCGTCCAGTTCCCTGCTCACGTTCCGGGCCGAGGTGCGCAGGACTCCGGCGAGGTAGCGGCGGTAGTCGGCGAGAAACGTGCGCAGCGCCGCGTCGGTACGTTCCAGACGGCCGAGTTCGTCCCGTACGGCGTCCAGGTCGTGCAGGTTGCGTGCCACCTTCTCGACCACATCCTCGTCGAGCCCCGGCAGGGTCTCGCTCAGCAGGACGGCCAGGCCCCCGTGCTCGATGCGGTCCCCGACCGTGGGGCGCCGCAGCCGGTGGAGGAGCTGGGTGAGGTTGCGGTAGCGCGTCGCGTCGGTGATGCCGAAAAGATCCCGCGCCACGCGAGCACGGTGGCCGACCGCGCGCTCGGTCGCGTTGTCGGAGCCGACGATCTCCTTGAGCCGGTCGACGGGCAGCGGCTTGCCCGCTTCGACCAGGCGCAGGTCCTCACCGACCCGCAGCGGGGTGACGAAGAAGGTCGGTACCGCCTTCTGCGTCGACTTCGAGGCGCGGACGGCGGCACCGAGCGTCAGGTAGCGGTGGTCGCCGCCCTCGGCCGTGCCCCGGAACTCCACCCACAGGTAGCCGAGGCGGTTGGTCTGCTCGAACCCGTCCAGCATCAGCCAGGCGAGCGTCGTCCGCCCGGTACCGGTCGCGTCCAGTGCCCGGGAGTCGCCGTCCAGCAGGTAGGGGAGCAGCATTTCCAGGGCCTTGGACTTCCCCGCGCCATTCTTGCCGCGCAGCAGGAGTCGCCCGTCACCGAAGACGAACTCCTGCTCGTCGTACTGCCAGACGTTCTGGATGCCCGCGCGGTGCAGCCGGAAGCGGGCACCCGCTGTTGTCGTCGACGGGACGGATCGCGGCAGCGGGATGAGGCCACGTGCGTCGGCGGTCATAGCGGCAACTCCTGCTGTGCGTCGGTATCTTTGCGGGTCGCGTCGGCCGTACGCACGGTGACGCGGGTGGCGTAGCGGGCCGCCGCTGCGAGCAGCACCCAGCCCTCGCCGCCGGGTCGGGCTCCGCGGACGCCGGTCACCTGGCGGCCTTCCGGCAGCTCTTCGGTGTGTCCCTCCGGCAGCCCGTTTCCGTCGGACCGCAGCGGACCGGCAGGGGCCAGCAGCCGCATGCGGGACAGCAGGTCCAGCACGGCTTCCCGCAGGGCGTGGAGGTCTTCCAGGTAGCCGCGCTGCCAGTTGCCGCGGCCTCCGTACTCGGCGACCAGGCCGGCCAGCAGTTCGTCCACCAGGCCGTCCGGAACGGCCACTCCGACGACGAGGACGCCGCCGGTCGCCGGATGTCCGGGATCGGCTGGACGAAGCCGTTCAACGAGGCGTTCCACCAGCAGCAGTGCGGCTTGGGCGACGGTCCCTGTGCCGGGAAGGTGGAGATCGGTCAGCTCTTCCTCGGGGTCGACCAGCGCCACTCCCTCGGCGCGGATCTCCGTCTCCAGGCCGAGGAGTTCGAGGAACGCCTGACCTTCCCGGCGCTGCCGGGTGCGAAGCCAGTCGCGCTCGGCGTCGGTCAGCTCGTCGAGATGGACGACGGGTGTTTCGACGAGCATCCGGCGCACGTAGATACGAGGTCCTTCGAAGCCCGGGTCCGCTGCTCGCCGGACCAGATCGGCACCGTCCCGGGACTGGGCGAGCGGTCCGGCGACGACGACGCGGGCGAGCTCGCGGTCCACCGTGATCAAAGCCTCCCCGCCGGCTTCCTGGGTGATGGCCGCCACCTGGCCCTCCGTCTCGATGAGTACGCCCCACTCGACCAACTGGCGCAGAGCCGCGACCAGGGTCCGTTTCCCGGCCGCCCGGCCCGTCTCCTCCAGTTCGACGTCCGCGTCGGCCGCCGCGGCCCGGATATCGGCTACCAGCTGCGACAACAGCATCTGTTCGGGCGCGGTCACCAGGACCGACAGAGCCAGTGCGAGGCAGGCGTACGTATGCGGGGTGAAGGGAGTGCCGGTGGACCGCACAAGCCGATGTCCCGCCCGTGCTCCCAGCCCGGCCTTGAACAGCCGGGCGTAGGAACTGTCGACCAAAAGGCGATAGCCGAGCACCTGCTGGAACCGCTTGCCCAGCCAGTCGGCGTGCCGGCGGACCAACGGGAAGGCGTCGGCGTGAAGGCCGTCCGAGGTGACCAGCGGGTGGGCGAGCAACAGCCGGGCGGCGGTGCGGCGTTCGGCTGCCAGGGCCACGTCGTGGGCGGAGGGGAGGGTCATGACACGCTCACCTCCGCCTCGCCGTCGGGTGTGGCGGAGATCCGGCCGATGACCAGCTCCAGGTCGTCCAGGAGCAGGTCCCCGTCGGCCGAGTGGAGGAGCGTCCGAGTGCCCGCCGTACGTTGCACAGTGAGCCGGATGCCCAGGTCCGCGTCCTCGCTCCACGCCGCGTCCAGGCCGAACCCCGGCGTCCCCTCCCCGTCCGTACCGGCGTGCCGCTTGAGCCGCGCGTTCCCGAGTGCCGTGGCCAGCAGTTCCAGGAGCAGGCTCAGCGCCGCTGAGGTGAGACGTACGTCATCGAAACGGCCCGAGGCGCTGCGCAGCTCGTCCGCCGCCGCTTTCCTGGCCGCCGCCCGCTCGCGCGCGGCTTCCCGGAGCCGGTGCTTCTGCGCGGAGTGGTCCTCCACCGACGCCGCCCGGCCCCGCTGCGCGCGGCTGCCCCTCTCGCGCAGCGCGACCGGGACCTCGACCACCGGGCCGGTCCACCAGCTGGTGTAGGCGGGCACCACCTCGTCGGTAGCGGGTGGTACGCCCAGGTGGCGGGCGCCGTACAGCCCGAAGGCGGCGACGGCGATATCGTGCGCGTCCTGCGGCGCGGCCTCGTCGAACCACCGGGCCAGCCGCAGCAGGTCCCGGCGCCGCGACATCTCCCCGGTGGCCGAGCGCAGCATCCGCTTGGCGTTGGCCAGCAGCGACTGGAGCGCACGCAGGGTGGCGTCCCGCAGTTGATCGACCTGGCTGCCCTGACCATCGGTGTCACTGAACCAGCCGCGCAGCCCCTGCCAATCCGCGAGCTCGCGCCCACGGCTGCGCTGCACCCGGGCCTCCGAGCGGCCTTCGCCCTGCGGAGAGACTCCGGCGAGGCCCTGGGCGTGGGCGTCGAGCCGGTCCAGCAGAGCCGGAAGGTGCGGCCACAGCGTGTCCAGTGCCGCCGAGATCCGGGGAGCGCGAAAGGCCACATCCTCCGTGATCGCCTCGACGTAGTCCAGCAGCAGCTCCTTGAAGCCCTGGTACTCGGCGCTGTCCAGGTCGTACCGGGCGAGCACCTGGCCGAGGTAGGCGTAGAAGTCCCGGATGGAGTCCGCGAACCCGGCGAACTGCACGAACAGCGTGCTGACCCGCTCCAGCCCGTCCTGCGGGGCGATACCGCCCGGTTCGGACAGCAGCTCGGCAAGCTCATGGAGGCCGCGCTCGACCAGGGCCAGCAGCTCGTTGCTCACCTCCCGGACGGCCTCGGCCTCGGCCAGCACTCCGTCGGCGTCCCGCTGGATGCGCTCGCCCAGCCTCGACAGTTGGTAGCGCGCGCGGGAACGCTGGTACTCGGTGATGCTGGACGCCTTCACCGTATGGCTGCCACGCAGCAGGTTGCCCCACCGCTCCAGCTGTTCCAGCCGGGCCGTGAGGGTGTCGGCGTCGAGCCCCGCACCGGGCCCGCCGGACTCATCCAGCTTCGCCATGACGTCCGGGACGGCCAGGTCCGCCAGCAGGGTCCCGCAGAAGACCCGCATGATCGCGATGTGCTCCAGCCGCTCCGGCGCGCTCAGATAGGCGTACGCGTCCAGCCGTCTGCGCGTCTCGTCGGCGCCGGGTTCCGGCGGTGTGCCGGGTGGTACGGGTTCCTCCATGCTCGCGAGGCTACGTGGAGCATTCGGCTGTCGTTGCGGTATGGCGGGAAATGCTTCGCGACGATGCGGAGGCGTCGACCGTGTCTCCCCGATCGCCAACGATTCGGTGTCCAACGTGCTCAACGCCCCCGAGCGGGTGGCCGTGGCGACCGTGCCTCTGTCGACCAGGCGATCACCGATGTCGGTTCTCGGCCATCGGCCGTCGACGTGCGGCGCGGAAGGTATCAGGTTCCACGTACAAATCGTGAGAGTGGGGTATGCCGACGAGGACGTGCGCCGGGAGGGAACCAGTGCTGCCCGAAGACATGTGGCGTGAACTCCAGAACCAAGGCACACCGCGGACCTTCCGAGAACGCAGCGTGATGCTCCGGCAAGGCTCGCCAGGGACATATCTCTTGGCGCTCACGACCGGTCTCGCCAAGGTTGTGTCACGGGAGCCAGGTGGTGCGACCTCCTGGTTGGCCTTCCGAGGCCCGGGTGACCTACTTGGAGAGGTGTCGGTGTTCAACGGCACCACGCGCACGGCGGAGGTGGTCGCTCTCACGCCCTGTACTGCTCTCGTACTGGAAGCCCAGCGTTTCCGCAGATTCGTCGAGGAGCGCGGACTGGTCATGGACCTGATGCGCCAAGCACTTTCAAGGATGAGGGAATCCGACGTACACCGCACCGAACTGCTGACCTTGCCGCTGGTCGCGCGTTTGGCGCGGGCACTGCTGCGACTGGCCGAGCTGACGGGCGCTGATCCTGAATCCGGTGTCATACGGCTGACTGGACTGAGTCAAGAGGAGATCGGTCAGGCCACCGGTGTGACACGCAATGCCGTTACTGCCGCACTGCAGCAGTTACGGGAGGCCGGCGCGGTGGAGACGGCACGACGAGTGGTCGTCATCAACGACATGAGGACGCTGCGGCGTTGGGCTTCGGCCGGCTGAAGGCGCAACTGTGACGTGAGCCACCGGGGAAGTGCCCTGCACTGTGCACTCGGCCCGGCGGAACGGACGGAGTCTCGAAGCAACCGAACAGCAGCTTCGGTAACCCACCGCAACCGTCTGCGAGGAGTTCACCCATGCACCCTCCTTTGCCCGCTCTGTACGCCGAGAGCCGACCGCTTCCTCCGTACCGTGCCCTCTTCGCCGTTGACGCCAAGGATTTCACCGGTCTTCCCGCGGTGCAGCACGGCCCCGTCAGCCAGTTGATCCCCGAACTCGTTGACCGGGCTCTCGAAAACGCCGGCCTGAATGAGTTGCGCGACTCCAAGAGGTTTCCGGCCAATACCGGAGACGGCGTGGTGTTCGGCTTCGATCCGGTGTTCCTCCCTTTCATCCTCTGGCCGTTCCTGGGCGTCCTGGACGACATTCTCGGCGCGTACAACCAGCAGTCCGTGGGGCCTCGTATCCGCCTCCGTGCCAGCGTTCACGTTGGGCCGTTGCCGGATGCGGACCAGCCCGGCGACGGCAACGGCACAGCCCGCAACGATACGCACCGGCTTCTGGACTCGCGTCCGGTCAAGGCCATCCTCGCTGCGGCGAGCGAGCAGATCACTCACCTCGCCGCTGTCATCTCCCACCGGGTCTACGAGGACGTGGTGCTCGGCGCCTACACCGGACTGCATCCCGATCGCTGTGTCGAGGTGCCGGCCACCGTGGAGGGAAAGAACTTCTCGCAGCAGGCGTGGCTGTACGTTCCGTCGCCGTCAGGGAACCTCCTGGAGGCCGGCGTCCGGCCGCGCGAGGAACCTGCCGAAACCGTGTCACGTGAGCTGGGTCCCGTGAGTGGGTCGGGGACGCGGTACAGCGGCAACACACAGCATGTCGGTGAGGGTGCCGCTCTGATGGGCAACGTCGGCGGCGACTTCACCTATACCGGCCGCTCCGCCTCCTATCACGGAACCAACCAGCACTGGGGGAGCGGGGACAACGTGGGGCGCGACAAGCAGGTCGACGGGCCCAGGGACCCCCGGTGAGCGCGGAGCGGGGAATGCCCCCTCGAACGGATGCCCGCGACGAGGCCGGTGCGGAGACCACTCAGGCTCCTGGGCCGGAGAACTCCTTCCGGGACAACCAGCAGCGAGTCGACCGGGGCATGGCGTTCATGGGCGGGGTTGAAGGCGACGTCTTCTTCTTGGCGGGCGCCGAGTCGCTCGACGAGGCGGTCACTGAGCGGATTCTCAAGCCGCGTTTGCGCGAGGGGCCGTATCCGGCTGCGGAGGTGCGGGAGAGGCTGGACGTCTTCGTCGAGCCGCCCACCTACACGCGATGCCGAAAGGCACTGGACAGTCACGTCCTCGTGGTGCGGGCGCGGGGCAGAACAGGTGTGAGTACGACCGCGTTCGCACTGTTGGCGGAACGGTACGGCGTCGACGGAATCACGGGGCTGGATCCCCTGGCCAATCTCACGACTTGGCGCCCGAAAGGCAGCCGTGGCTATCTGCTTCAAGGGCTTTCCCAAACGGCGGCCGACCCGCTC
Organism: Streptomyces sp. AK02-01A; assembly: GCF_033795305.1. Lineage (NCBI taxonomy): Bacteria > Bacillati > Actinomycetota > Actinomycetes > Kitasatosporales > Streptomycetaceae > Streptomyces > Streptomyces sp. AK02-01A. Next base: position 213,277 of record NZ_JARBAE010000007.1, on the reverse strand, counting down.
AATGAGGTGGCACTGAGGGGCCTGGCCGACCTGTTACGACGCTCCGGGGCCCACCTGATCATCACCGTGGCCGAGGGGACGGTGATGGTCCCCGACACCGAGCCGTGGCAAGTGACGCATCTGCCATCCTTATCGGGAGATGTGGCCGCGAAGCGGCTGCGGACCATGGCCGAGACAGATAAGCTCACCGGTCCGCAGATGGCCCGAGCACTGGAACACCTTGCCTCTCGTGAGTTCACCGACTACCTGCGTGCACACCCTCTGCCCGGTGACGGAGCCGATGTAGCCGAAGGTCTGCGCGAGGCGGCCGTGTCTGAAACGTCCGTAGGCTCCGTACTTGAAGATCTGCGGGTCGGCAGTGTCTCGGCCGCGCGCGCGGCGCTGGCGGAATCACGGCACAACGCTGACAGCCTCTCCCTTATGGCCGCCGTCGCATTATTGCCTCGACAAGACCGCACGTTGATCGAGCAGTTCACCGCGGTGGTCCGGCCTCTGATGCTCGAACGAGCAGGACCGGACCAGGCAACAGGCAGCCAGCCGGAGCGACCCGATGTACTCGGTCAGGTATTTGAGGACCGGCTGGCCGCCGTGGGAGCGCGCCTGCTGACGCCGGAATTCGGATCGGGGTCGCGATCCCGCTATCCCGTTCAGCCGGTCGGGTTCTCCGGCCGGCACCGGTCGGAGACGTTGCTCCGACATTTGTGGCTGGACTACGAGGGCATGGCGCAGCTGCTGTGGAAGGCCCTTGACTCCCTGCCTCATCAGTCCGGTGTCGATCTGACGGCGGGTCGGGCGATCGGACGTGCACTGACCTATGCCACCGGACCCAGCACCCTGCGCCAATTGGTTCCCTTCGCCGCGGCGAGCACGCGATGGCGGCGACGCTTGGTCGCTTTCGCACTCGGAGAGATGGTTCAGCACGCCGCACTGACCGGCGTGGTGAGGGATCAGCTACGGCAATGGAGCCGAGCACGCTCGGGCTTCGTCCGGTGCACAGTCGCCGAAACCTGCGCGGGCAGCTATGGCCTGGCTCGTCCTGCCGCGGCGTTGAGGCTTCTGGACGCCGTCCTCGACGGTCCGGACACAGAGGCGGAACGAAGCCTGCGTACCGCGGTCGCCTTCGCACTCGGCGCGCTCCTCACTGAGGAGGCGAACCACACCATTGTGTTCGACAAGGTGGCTGAGTGGCTGGCGTCGGAGAGCGGAACACGGCGTCACGCTGTGGCGGCGCACGTCGTCGAGTCGGTGAGTCTTTCGACGTTTCCCCAGCAAGGAAGCACCGGTGCCGCACGCCTGAGTTTGTCCGACATGCTGGTGGACTACCCCGAGGAAGCCCTTCGACTGGTGGTTCTCGCCCTCGACGATCCGGCCACGTATGAGGCGACGACGAAAGGGTTGCTTCTGATCGAGGAGGACACGGATCCGCGACACCGGACTGACTTCGCCTCCTTTCTCACGGCGCTCGCCGGGATGGCTCACCGACACCGAGGAGTCATTCGGTTCATGCTGCGCCGCCATCGGACTCGAACGACCGGTACAGATGAAGGGATCGCCTCATGACGTATCAACTGATTACGCCTGTGACCTCCTCACCCGCGTGGCGGCTCCTCCGTCTGCGCTTCGGTACACCGGTGGATCGAGCCCTCGTGTTCCTCTCGGAGCAGGGGCTGGATCGACTGGAACCGCCACGTGGTGGTGACTTCTGGGGCTATCCGCGGCCGACCGTACGGGAAGTGCGGCGCGGAGTGTTCTTCGACATAGTGGAGGTGTCGCTCGCGGAACGAAGGTTCTGGGTCGACATCCCCCGGCGCACTGCGACACCGGCGGTTCGCCCGCGTTCCCGCTATGAGGTTGCCTGGAAGATCAGCAACCCAGTCGTTGCCGCGAGGGCCCGGGTCGGCGAGGAAGAAGCCCATCAGCGGATCGTCCGGCATATCGGGGAGCACGCGGCTCTGCCCGGTGTACCTGACCCGCTGAAACAGCCGCCACCGCACTACGGGACCGCCCAGGTTGAGCCGCCCGGTCAACTGCGGGTGATAGATGAAGCGGGTCTCGTGTACTGGTTCCTGGATCCTCCGGACGCGTTCCTGACCGCGCCGGGCACCGGCGCGGTGCCTACCCTTCCGCCGGCCTTCGGCGAGGCCCATCGTGAGGCGTACCGCTTCTATCGCGAAGTGGTTGCGGGCGGACCGGTTGGACTGGCCGCTCTCTGGCTGTTGCATCAGCCCGAGCAGGCAAGAGAAGTGCTCGACTGGACGGTAACCCACAGCAATCTACTTACCGACCGGGACGGCTGGGAAAGGGCTCTGGCGGCGACACTCCAGGGACTGTCGGAGGAGGACAGGGGCTTCGTTGGAGTGAACCTCGCTCGTGTCCTCAGCGATGTCGGCGTTCCACAAGGAGACGAAATCCTGCGGCGGATCGGGCACAACTTCCACCATGACGTAAACGGCGCACACGGGGAGCCCCTGTGACACGCCGAGCCCTGTTCGGTCTTTCTCCTGTCAGGCGGCGCGCTCCCAGTACCGAGTGTGTGGATCCGGACGAGGCGGCGGCACTGTCGCGTGAGCTGATCGCGCTGCTCGGCTTGGTCCCACGGTGCTTGATGGGATCCCAGATAGTCGACGCGCCAGCCGGCCGCAGCGAGTTCTTCGGCGAGGAGCTGTTGGGTGACCTCGGCTCCGCCGATGAGGAGCGGGGGCGGTGTGCGCCGCCAGGCGAAGAGGGCAGTGGGCACGGAGGGTCACCTCGCCCAGAACGTAACGAGAGATTCCACTGCCTGCGCGATCTCCGCCGGGGTCGTGTCAGCGGGGACGACGATCACCTCGCGCGCGATCGGTGACTGGACGCCCGCGACGAAGTAGTCGCGGGCATGCCCGAGGAACGCCGGGTCGTGGAGGAAGTAGCCGGACTCGACCTCCGTGTGTCCGGCCTTCTTGCGTCGCAAGGCCAGCGCCTCGGCCGGTACGTCGAGGTAGACGGTGTGGTCGGGGCGTAGGAACGGAAGCAGCTGGAGACGTTCGCGGAGCTGGTGATGGACGCCGTAGCACGCGGACCACCCGACGACACGTAGCCGCTGAGCCACACCGGCCAGCAGACGGCTCGTCTTCCCGCGCTGCTGCCGGACCCAGGCGGTCACCAGGTGGCGGGAGATGAAGTGGTAGCGGACCTGCTCGGGCGAGAGCTCCTCCGCGTCCAGGACGAGGGCGAGAGCTTCGTCCGTGCGGTTCTGAGCACTGTGCGCGCGGGTCAGTTCGAGGGTGTGCCGGACCGACGCGACGCCTGTTGGCTCCCGATCGCCAAGGGCATCACCCCCATGGCCTCCGCCACACTCACCGGACCATGATAGAGGGCCTTGGCACCGAGAAGGTCCTCATGGACGAACGCATGGGCCACATCGACGGCTCGGTCTCGGCCCGCTATGCCCACGTCACCCCTGGCATGCGCAGGCGTCTCATGCCCGGACTGACGGAGCAGTGGGGGAAGGCGCTCGACGTCCGTCTGGCGATATACCCCACGTCACCGGTGCGCGTGCTCGACGAGCTTCTGCAATCGAGCAGACTCGCTCTCCACGGCGTTGCCTAGAAGACTGCTGAAAATCTTTTGCGTTCTGGCCCCGGACCGGCAGGTCCGGGGCCAGTCTTGTGGGCATGCAGGGGGAATGGGCCGGGAGATGGTCGGGCCGGATGTGTGGGAGACCTGCCGGGAGCTGATACCGGCGGGGAGTGTGTTCGCTTTCCTGGCCGAGCATCGTGAGGTGCTGTTCCCGCCGGAGTTCTTCGCGGACATGTATCCGTCGGCCAACGGACGGCCGTCGTTGCCGCCGCAGGTGCTGGCCGCGACGGTGGTCCTGCAGAGCCTGCAGGGGCTGTCGGACTTCGAGACGGTCCAGGAACTGCGGTGTGACCTGCGCTGGAAGGCCGCCTGCGGGCTGGGCCTGTACGACACCGCCTTCGATCCCTCGCTGCTGACCTATTTCCGGCGCCGGCTCGCCCGCTCGGCCGACCCGACGCGGATTTTCACCAAGGTCAAAGAGGTGGTCACTGCCACCGGTGTCCTCAGAGGAAAACAGCGCCGGGCGCTGGACTCCACCGTCCTGGACGATGCGGTGGCCACCCAGGACACCGTCACCCAGATCGTGGCCGCGATCCGCCGGGTGATCCGTGAGGTCCCCGGCGCCGGCGAGGTCGCCGGCCGGTGGTGCACTGCTCACGACTACACCGACCCCGGCAAACCCAGGATCGCCTGGAATGACGAAGCCGCCCGCGAGGCGCTGGTCGACGCCCTGGTAAGCGACGCGCTCAACATGCTCGGCCGTCTGCCCGAGCGTGAGCTGGGCGAGCGGGCCGCGAACGCGGTGGGCCTTCTCGCCCTCGTCGCAGGCCAGGACGTGGAACCGGCCGAGGACTCCGACGGCCGCGACGGACGCTGGCGCATCGCCAGGCGCACCGTGCCCGACCGGGCGGTGTCCACCGTCGATGCCGATGCCCGGCACATCCACAAGAACCGAACCCGCCACCAAGAGGGCTTCAAAGGGCACGTGTCCTTCGAGCCTGAGGCCGGACTGTTCACTGCCGTCGCGTTAACCAGCGGCTACGGGCCGGACAACCATGAGGCCGCCGTCGCGCTGGACCTGCTGGCCGACGAAGACCACAGCGAGGGCGAGACGCTGACCGTGCTCGGCGATTCCGCCTACGGCACCGGCGACCTGCGTGAACAACTGACCGGCCAGGGCCACGTCCTGGTGGTCAAGCCGCCGCCGTTGCGGCAGGCCGTCCCCGGAGGCTTCACCATTGACGACTTCCACGTCGACACCGACGCCGCCACCGTGACCTGCCCGGCCGGACAGACCGCGAACCTGGGCCGCACCAAGGCCGACGGGGGCCGCACCGCCCAGTTCAAACGGCTGTGCACCGGCTGCCCACTGCGGGAACGCTGCACAACCTCCAAGACCGGACGGGTTATCAACGTCCACCCTCAGCACGAACTGCTGACCGCGGCCCGCGTCCAGGCCGCCACCGATACCGCCTGGCAGGACGAATACCGCCGATGGCGGCCCCCGGTCGAACGCGCCATCGCCTGGCTTGTTGCCCACGGCAACCGCAGAGTCCGCTACCGAGGCGTCATCGCCAACAACATCGCACTCCACCACCGCGCCGCCGCCCTCAACATCCGCCGACTGATCAAACTCGGACTCACCCGCACCAACACCACCTGGCGTCTCGCCCCGGCCACCCCATGACGAAGAAGAGGCCGCCCGGCCTACGGCCGAACAGCCCCTCAACAAGATTTTCAGCAGTCTTCTAGTGGCCATGCGGTTCTGGGGCAGAGCACGGTAGCAGTTCACAGCCAGCGCTCGTCGCGGCACCAGACATGATCTACGCACATGATCTACGCGGCTGAGCCTGACCAGGCGGTCGACCTGATCAGGGGCTGGAACGTGGTCGTCCACCAGTTGGTGGACGTGCTCGCGCCCTTCAATAGGCACGGTCGCCACATTCCTGACCTGCTAACGCCCCGCGACCACGTCGCAGTCGACTCCGCGGTGCGTGGTCGTGAGCCTGTCATCGAGGGGACAGGGATCCCGGCGGCAGAGGTGGGTCGTTGGAGATCGCGGCGATGTCCGGGGCTGCTGCAACCCGGCAGCGTGGGATCCGGCTTCAGCGCTCAACTGCGCGTTGGCAGCCACATCGTGCTGCGGTGCCCCGACGGACATAGCGACACAATCTGCCACCGGGCCGAGCGCACGGGGCTCGAACCCGAGGCACTGAAGTCCGTCGCTATCGGGCTGGTACCGCCACATCAATCTGGTCATGCTGGCGCACGTCTTCCTCGCCGCGATGGCCGCCGCCGAGATTGAAAGGGGGATCGAAGAACGATGAGCTCGACAGCCTTCACCGGAGTTTTATTAAGGCTAATGGTGTTCCACAGTAGCCCGATTCCGCCTGGATCTGTTTCAGGAGGGGAGCACGTCGCGATTGCGGTGTGAGCGTTCCTCAGCCAGTCTGGAGTGCCCGGCTCCCTATGGGGCATGTACGTGACCATGGATGAAGAGACAGTGGGTTGGGCCGCTGGCGTGGCTGAGACAGAGCTTGGCCTTGCTCTTCCCCGGCGGTGGGCGCATTCGCAGGGGGTAGCCGCCCGAGCGGTCGAGCTCGGAAACATCCTTGGCGAGGACTCCGATCTGCTCGTTGCCGCAGCCACCCTGCATGACGTGGGGTACGCGGCCAGGCTGGCCCTCACTGGCTTCCATCCCCTTGATGGCGCCCGGTTCCTCCGGGACGAGCATGGGGCCGATGACCGGTTGGTGCGGTTGGTGGCGAACCACTCGTTTGCGTTGCTGGAAGCTGAGGAACGCGGACTCCGGGACGTGCTGGAGGCCGAGTTTCCGCTGCTCGACGACCAGCGCCTTGTGGACGCGCTCGTCTACTGCGATATGACGACCACGCCCGATGGCGAGGTCACTTCTGTCGAGGCTCGGCTGACCGAGATCACCACCCGTTATGGCGCTGACAGTCTGGTGGGGCGATTCATCCGTCGGGCGGCGCCGGACATCGTCGCTGCCGTGGGGCGGGTGGAAGCGGCGTTGGCGGCTCAACCCAGGTAGGGGTAGGTGCCGGCGAGGTAGTCGCCGATCTGCTGGCGCATGCTGGGGTGGATGTCGTACTGGTCCAAGTCGGATGGCTGGATGTAGCGGACGCCGTCGGCTTCGTCGTTGATGGTGGGCTCGCCTCCCATGGGGCGGCCGATGTACGTGTTCTCGTACTGCTGGCGGATCTCGCCGTCGGTGTAGGCCACGATGTGGTTGGGGTTTGTGTAGACCCCGAGAAAGCCTGTGATCTCGGCGATGATGCCGGTCTCTTCCAGGCATTCGCGGACCGCACACTGTGCCGCCGTCTCACCGATGTCCTGGGCTCCGCCCGGCAGCGCCCACTGGCCCGTATCGCGTCGGCGCTGGAGCAGGATGGCGCCGCTGTCGTCGACGACGAGCAGGTTGTTGGCGGGAATGAGCGTGTTCGCCTTGGGGGCCTTGGGGTCGTTGTAGTACTCAGTCCTGCCCATGTAACGAAGGCCCCTCCTGGTTTGGCGTCCAGGGCCGCGCGGCGGCCCAGACAGCTTCGAAACTCTGAGCGTAGTTGTCGAACCATCCCACAGCGTCAACTCTCTTGAGATGGAGCAGAGGGTTGGCACTGGCCGGCCGGCCCCAGACATGCGGGTTGACCAGAAGGTCGTCGTCATAGCGGAACAGGGAGGCGTACAGCGTGGTGTCGTGCAGTCTGACCTGGCAGCCCGCCTCGGACAATAAGGGCCGGTAGTAGGTCAGGGAAGCGCGGATCTTGGCGGCAAGCGTGTCGCCGATGCCCTCTTCGTGGCCGCGGATGGCCGCGGCTCGGCCGCTCGAATCGCCGAAGCAGAGCCGTACTCGCACCCCGTCTGCCGCGCGCTCGGCAAGCATCTTGGCGACGTGGGGGTTGGACTGGGCGAAGAAGGTGCCGGAGAAGACGAGGACACTGATCTGGTCCTGGGCTCCCTTCAGCAGCGAGAGCCACATGTCCCGTGGAACGCTGGCTCGGTTCTGGTAGGTCTCGACCAGCTCCAATCCCGACCCGGAAGCGGGCTGTCCGGCACTCGGCACCGGGAGTGGCCACAGGAACAACTCCTCCACCCGGAGGTGTTGGGCGACGCGGAAACGGTGGCGCGGATGAGGAACGCGCCCCCCGAGCCACCGGCCGACGGTCTTGGGGTCTACCTCGCAGACTTCAGCGAGTGACTCTGGCGAGACGCCGCGCTGGGCAAGTACGGAGTGCAGTCGCTCGTTCACAGACGCTATACAAGCTGAGGCGGTCAGGAGCGTACAAGGACGTTATGGGACGTTCCTCAGGCGCCGAAGCTCCGACCAGGGTATTTACGCTGGTCGTATGGAACTCATCGTCCTGTGGGACATCGACCACACGCTCATCGAGAACGCCGGAGTGAGCAAGGAGATCTACGCGGCTGCCTTCACGGCGCTGGCGGGAACTGATCCGGCGGAACCGGCGCGAACGGAGGGCCGCACAGATCGCCTGATCATGCGCGACATGTTCCAGCGCAACGGTCTGGCCGAGCCGGACTGGATCGCTGTCGAGGCCGCTCTCGCCGGCGCGGGGGAGGAGCGCCTCCACGATCTCAGTCGGCGCGGAACGGCCCTGCCCGGCGTGCGTGACGTCTTGAAGGAAGCTTCGGCACGGGATGGCTGGGTGTCCTCGGTTCTCACCGGCAATATCGCGGCCAACGCACGCGTGAAGGTCTCGGCCTTCGGCCTTGACCCCCTGCTGGACCTGTCGGTTGGCGCTTACGGGGCGGACGCTCTCCAGCGGCCGGGCTTGGTGGCTGTTGCCCGAGAGCGTGCCCAACGCCTCCGGGACGTCCGGGAAGACGTGCCTGTCGTGCTCGTAGGGGATACCCCGAGGGATGTTGAAGCCGCGCTCGCCACGAGCTCCGGGATCATCGCGGTCGCCTCTGGCGTCCACAGCGCCGAAGAGCTGGCCGCTGCCGGGGCCCAGGTGGTGCTACCGGACTTGACGGACACCGCGCGAATTCTCGGAATCCTGGAGACCTTCTCGGCGCACTGAAAACGTCCCAGGACGTCCCCGCGGCGTCCGGATACGCGGTGATGCGGTCCTTCCTCATTCCGCGAGCATCAGGTCTCCCACCAGGCAACTGCCCCAGGGAGACCCACGTGATCGGGGAAGTCACCGGGATCCGCAGGATCCGGATGCTGTACCTGCAGCTGTTGTACCGCTGCGACTTCGAGTGTCTGCACTGCTTCCATGGCAAGAGGCTCCAGCACGCCGATGCCTTCACCGCGGACGAGGCGATCAGCCTCCTCACGCTTATGCGCGAGCAATACGCCACTGAGGCTGTCACTCTGCTCGGCGGCGAGCCGTTCGTCCACAAGGACCTCGCCCAGGTCGTCCGGTACGCCAAGCAGGATCTGGGCATGCGGGTCGAGATCTGCACTAACGGCTATCGGATCGAGCGCCGGCTCATCGAGATCGCCCCCGATCTGGACCTGCTGCCGGTATCGCTGGAGGGCATCGGCTCGACCAACGATCACATCCGTAAGTTCGGGAGCTACCAGAGCACGTTGAGCGCACTCGACATCGCCCGGGGACTCGGTGTCCGCACCGGTGCGACCCTGACGGTCACCGCTCGCAACATCGACGAGGTGCTGCCCCTGGCGCGCACCCTGCAACACTACGGGGTCGAGCAGTTGAAGCTTCACTGCCTCCGGCCGGTCGGCAACGCGGCAGATCACCCCGAACTCCTCGTCACCGATTCTGCCGCCTACATCCGCCTTCGTGAACAGTTCCAGACCGCCGAGCTGACGATTGAAATGATGGTTGACGAGGACTTGTCCGAGCATGGCGCCCCGGAGATCCGCGCTCCTGTAGTTGGCCCGACGCAGATCGAGCGGATCGAGGCCGATCCGCGCGGCGCACTCACCATGTCCTGCAAGGCGGTTGGCCGCGACTCACACGCCTTCTGGTACGACAAGCTCGCTGACCACATCACCCACCGATCCTCCGCCGGCGACGAACTCACCCTCGCGGTACCGGACGTGGTGTACGGCCGTGTCTGACCAGGCGTCGTTCGAGAGCCTCGAAGGACTCCGTGGCACTGGCAAGTCGACCCTCGCACCCATGCTCGCAACAGCCCGCGGAGCCGTGCTGGTCCCGACCGTGCCTCCCGTCTATCAAGCGCTGCGGCACGAGGTGGGCCTCCGAGGGAATGTCGACTCCCGGATGTCCTTTTACCTCTCGGCCCTGTTCAGTGCGGCTGACCGTATTCAGCGATACCTGTCCGCCGGCACCCCGGTCGTCGTGGAGAGCTACTTCGCCCGCTGCCTGGCCAATCACCGCGCATTTGGGACTGGCCTTGGTGTGACCCTGCCGTCCGATCTATCGCATCCCATCACTTATCACCCGATCTGCGCGGAAGATGAGCGCCAGCGCCGCCTCGCCCTGCGGGAGAAGCCCGTGTTTCGCTGGGACGCACTCGCTGAGATCGCCGCCGATCAAATCGCCGACGCCTACACCTCGTTCCCGATGCACCGCGTCAACACCACCGGACTCAAGCCCGACGAGGTGCTTCAGACGATCATCGCCATCAACGCTCAAGGAGAGCAGCTCAGTGCGCACACAGAGCATGTGGCGGCACACCCTCACCTTCTTCCCACAGTTCCTCGCCGTTCTGAAGGAGCGTGCAGAGCCTGACTCCACCGTTACGGTCATCGGTGCGAGCGACGGCAGGCTCATCCTGCCGCTGGTCTCCGCCGGCTATCGCGTCGTCGCCATCGAACGCGATCCGATCGCCGTTCACGGCGGCGAAGTCCAACTTCCGGGTGACAACACCGGCCATGCGATGGGGCTGATCGAGCGGCTGAAGCTCGAAGGGCTCAATGGTCGGGTGCAGGTCGTAGAGGAGGACTTCCTCGTATCCGAGCCCTTGGGCACAACCAGTGACGCGGTCTGGACGAGCTGCTCATGGCATTACGGTGCCAACCACCGCCGCCCTCTTGGTGAGTTCGTCTACCGCATGCAGCGCCTGGTCCGGCCTGGTGGTTTGTACGGCGCGGAGTTCATGATGCCCGTCGAGCAGCGCCATCACCTGCTTGAGCACTACACGTCGCCTGAGAGGCTCCGACGCTACTTCATCGGCGACTGGGACGTCCTGCTCACCCTGCGGACAGACGAGTTCACCGAGCGGGCCCACGTCGGGCAATTGCAGGACCATACCCCCCGCATGGGCCTTTTCCTTGCCGCCCGCGCGTCCACCCTCTCCTAGAGACACAGGGAAGAAGGACTCATGAAGCACGAGTATGAGGCGAAGTTCCTCGCCGTCGACGTGGACGACCTCCTGGCCAGGCTGGCTGCCCTCGGCGCGACTCAGGCGTTCCCGCGCACGCTCCTCACCCGCAAAATCGACGCCCTTGAAGGTGGCGCCTGGATCCGTCTGAGGGACGAGGCCACTCGATCCACGCTCACGTTGAAGCAGGTCACCGACCCCACCACCATCGATGGCACCACCGAGGTCGAGACCGAGGTCTCGGATCTGCACGCCATGGCCGAGATCCTCCGTACGATCGGATGGCGCGAGGTCCGCTACCAGGAGAACTACCGCGAGGAGTGGCGCCTGGGCGAGGTCGCCTTCGACTTTGACACCTGGCCGGACCTCCCCACGTTCATCGAGATCGAAGGAGCCGACGAGGCATCGGTCCGGCAGGCAGCGGCTCTGCTCGACCTCGACTATTCGGAAGCCCGGTTCGGCAGCGTCGACGAGATCTACAAGAGCGAATCCGGCCGCGACATCTTGGCCGAGCCCACCCTCCTTTTTGCCGACGCCCGTAAGAAGGGTCAGGCCCGGGTGGCAGTTCAGGGCGAGTGACCTTCGAGGCTGAACTGTGCATGTTGACCTGGCCGTGACGCCCCGGTTGATACCCGGGATCGCCGAATTCGCCCGGGGCGGCTTACCAGCACCGGCGGACACCGACGACGGCAACCGGTGGGTGGACGGATATTGCTGGCTCTACTGCGTCCAGGAATGGACCCGTGTTCTGTGGATCGGTCCTGTGAGCGTGGCCGGTGCCCAGGCGGCCATGTACGCCTGCGGCCCCTGCATCCGGGATCTGCACGACCAGGTCTGGCGATCCATCCTTCTCCACGATGAGCCGACGCGATCGGCGCAACCCGGTGTTGCCTCTGAAACGGAGCCGTCCGTTGGACGGCGCGGAGGCAAGCACCGGGCGCGAGGCGGATTCCTGCGCCGTCGCTGAGCGCTGGCCCCAGCCACGACGAGCTGGCCTTCAGCCTGCCCCTGCGCGGACCCAACAGCCACGGGGACGGCCTCCGCCCGCAGTAACCGGCACCTCCGCACGCCACAGACTTCCCGCCGCACCGGCGGGAGATCGGTAGAGGAAGGAGCACGAAGTGGGAGACACGACACCCTCCGTCGAGGAGGGTCTGCTGGTCGCCGTGGAAGTCCTCGCGAGCGTCCACGACCGGCATGACAGCAACGCCTCCGACCCGGGGCAGGGCAGCTCGGGCGATGGCCCCTGGCCCGGGGGTGACGGGCTGAACCACGCGGCGTAGCCGCCAGTTCTCTGGCGGAGGGGTCGCACCCGCGATCCCTCCGCCTCCCACGTCCGATCTGACGCAAGGAAGGGAACAGCTCATGGAGCATCGACTGGTTCGTGCCGTCGAAGAGGCATTGGGGTGGGATGGTCCAGGCCCGCTCGGTAAGAAGTTCGCCCGGGGAAGCATCATCGACCCCGAGATCGTGGCGCGGCTGCTCACACCTCCGCGCCTGCTCGACATGGTCATGCGCCGGAGCCTCGCCAACCCCCAGTTCCGTTTCTTCAAGGGCGGTGAGGAGCTGCACCCGGACGCGTACCTCGACCGCCAGGTCACACCCCGGGGGCAGGCGATACCGATGGCGGACATGCACCGCTTGGGGGGCCTCCTGCGTGAGGGCGCGACGCTGGTCCTGGACCAGTCGAACGTCTTCGACCCCACGATGGAAGCGGCCTGCCGGGCAATGCAGTGGTGGTCCCGGGAGCACGTCCAAGCGAACGTCTACCTGACCACGAACGACGCGTCCGGCTTCGACCTGCACTGGGACGACCACGACGTCCTCATCGTGCAACTGGCCGGCGAGAAGCAGTGGGAGGTACGCGGCAACTCCCGGCCCGTGCCCATGTTCCGGGACGCGGAGCGGAACAACACTCCCAGCGAAGAGACCGTATGGACCGGCACCATGAAGGCCGGCGACGTGATGCACATCCCCCGCGGCTACTGGCACGCGGCCACCCGCGTGGGTCAGGGCGGCGGCCACAGCACCCATGTGACCTTCGGGTTCGCCAAGCGCACCGGGGTGAGCTGGCTGACCTGGCTCGCCGACTGGTCCCGCCAGGAGGAGGTGTTCCGCCACGACCTCGACCGATGGGGCGGCCTCGACGAACAACAGGCCCAGCACTCGCTGCTGGCCACCGCCACTTCCCGCCTCATCGACGCCCGCGACCCGGCGGAGTTCCTCAGGCTTCGTGAGCAGGAAGCTTCTCCCGGCAGGCACGTTCCCTTCCTGGACATCTTCGGCCCTCTGGAGGCCGTGGCGTGTGTCAGCGAGTTCCCACCCCTGATCCGCGAGGTCGGGGAGAGCGTTGTCGTGGTGGCCGCCGGCAAGAAGCTCACGTTCGCGGCCAGGGCCCTGCCGGGACTCCGCATGCTCCTGAGCGGCCACCCCGTTCAACTGGACGAGGCCGCCCGCGCGCTGGGCGCCGAGGTGGAGGCACTGGCGAAGATCCTGGTGGAGGAGGAGCTGTGCGCGAGTCTGACCCCCGAATTGTTCTCGGGCTACACCGATCTCGTTACGAGCGCCGGATCCTGACCAGCGCGCTGGAACTCGGCATCGACGCGATCGACACCAGCTTCAACTACCGCGGTTTCTCAGCCCACTCCGCCCTGGCGGAGATCGGAAGCGATCTCCTTCCCCGCTTCACGCTCTCCACCAAGGTCGGCTTCTTCCCGGCCGCCGGACAGGCCGAGCACTCCCTCGATCCAGGCCGACTTCGGAGAGCCATGGAGCAGACGAACCGCGACCTGGGCCGCGCGCCGGACCTGGTGTTCCTGCACAACCCCGAGCGCTCTCTCACCGGCTCGCCGAACGCCGCCAAGGACGCTCTGGCCATGGCGTGCACTGCCCTGGCAGTAGCCGCGACAGAGGGGCTGTGCGGAGCCTGGGGCATCTCCTCCTGGGACCCCCGCCCGCTGCGCGAACTGGCGGTCGGCTCCATGCCCAGGCCCGACGCCCTCATGGTCCGCGGAGGTCTCCTCGCCGGGATCGACGTCCTGGAAGCCTCTGAAACCCTCGCGGCCCGGTGGGACCTCGGCGCGGGACAGCTCTGGGGTATGAGCCCGTTCGGCGGTAAGGCCACGGATCCGCTGTGGGGCCAGCTCGACCCGCAGGTGTTCATCCAGGACCCTGATGACGGCCTCTCGGCACTGCAGGCCGCGTTCCGCACCGCGTACTGGCTACCGCAGGTGGGCAGGGTCGCCGTCGGTACGGATAACCCCTCCCACCTGCGGGAACTGGTCGATGCCCTGCGGTACAAGGCCGACGCCAGGAGCCTCCGTACGTATCGGCGGCTCCTCTGTGAACGGGCAGGCCGTCAGCCCGTCTGAAGGTCGTCCGCGACTCGTTCCGTCATCTCGCGTGCCGGTTCGAGGCGAGGGTCCTCGGGGTGGGCGTCCGGGGCCAGGATCTTCGCGCAGACGAACAAGGTCATCAGCTTGCCGTCCCGGCTCTCCAGGTCGTCGCGCCGTTCGTGGCGGACGCGCTCGGCCAGCGCCGGGACGGCAAGCGAGTTCCCCCACAGCGACGCCGCGTCCAGACCTTGAGGGGCCATACCCCAGTCCTCCCAGTCGAACAGGCAGAACCGCGGTCCGGTCATGTTCGCCCAGTTGAGGTCAGCGTGCGCTGGCCGCCACTGGCTCAACGCCGTGTCGGCGCCGACAGGAAGGAATCGCTGGATCGCCTCAGTAACAGCGCTCTGGGTGATTGTGACGGTGTCCGGGGTGGCCACGCGCCTCGTATGCTGGACGGCCAGCGCGTCCAACGACGCATTCAACGCCTGCCACCACTCGTCCGGCAGGTGGGGATCGGTAGCCAGAACGCTGCTGCCGATCGGCGCTCCTGGCAAAAGGTCCGTCTCGTCGGCCCGCCACATCACGGCATCATCGGGCTCGCGCCAAGCCGTGCCCCGGTGCCACTGGGGCCTGGCCACCCCACCCAGCAGGGCAGCGCATTCGGTTCCGTTCCAGCCCTGGCCGCCGATCTTGTCAAACCGGCGCCGCTCGATCCGCACCCACGTGCCACGGTCGGTACGCGCACCCAGCGAGCGCCGTTTACGCACCAGAGTCCCCAGGTCCAGCGAAGTCTGGAAGGCACGCTCAACCTGGGTGAGCACGTCATCGACCGGCTCAACTCGCAGGTCGACGTGGGGTGTGGCGGAGAGAGAAGACGGCACTGGACCTCCATGGCGACGGAACGACGCTAGCAAGAAATGGGTCATGCGAGTCTCCGGAAGGAGCGGAGGTCGCAACCGAGAGCTGATGAGCGGCCGGGCATCGCCGCAGCCATCGTCGTGTACGGGGGTGGGCGCTCCTGGTGAGGCGCCGATTTCATACATGCTTCAGCTACTCAGCCTCATGGTGAGGTGACGGACGAGCTGTTCGGGCCGCGCTGCCAGTCGCATCCGGTATGAATGAGTGGGGAAGTGAGCTTTGCGCGGCCACGGATTCGTAGGGATTGAAAGTGACTGATCAGGCGTTGTTCGTGCTTGATGAGGACTCGCGGGCTTGGAGTCGGCGGGGTTCGAGACGGAGGCCGAGTTCCAGAAACTATTGGCTCGGCACCCGCGGGTGCTGAACTTCGGGTCTCTCACGGACGGTCAACTGCTGCGGCTGGTGCTGGTGGCGCGGGAGATGAGGGTGCCGGCGAGCGTGGAGAGCGGTCCGGCGTACTGGCTGGACCATTTGTTCGTCGACGCCGACGGCGTACCGACGCTGGTGGAGGTCAAGCGGGCCAGTGACACCCGGATCCGTCGGGAAGTCGTGGGCCAGATGCTCGACTACGCCGCGAACGGTGCCCGCTACTGGCCGGCCGCATTGCTCCAGCGCTCCTTCGAGGAGACCTGCCAGGCGGACGACCGGTCGTTGGACGAGGCGTACGGGGAACTGCTGGGCGAACGTACCCCGGAGGATTTCTGGGCGGCGGTGGAGGAGCGACTGGCGGCGGGCCACATGCGGTTGCTGTTCGTGGCCAACCGCATCCCGCTGGAGCTGCGGGCGATCGTGGAATTCCTCAATCGGCGGATGCGGCAGACGGAGGTGTACGCGGTCGAGCTGACCCAGTACCGGGGCGGCGGCGACCTGCGGGTCCTCGTGCCGCGTGTCCCCGGCCACGTGGCGACCGCCGCCAAGTCGCCTTCGGACCGTCGTAACGCGCCGAAGACCTCCCGGGCGGCGATCGTCGCGGCGCCTGGCTGGCCTTCTACTCCCGACTCCGTCCGGCCCGGATCTCCCCCGGGCAAGAGTCCTCCTAACAGCAGCTCTTACCCCGGATGGCTGGCACCACGCGGTCCCGGTCCTCGCAGCCACCACCCCCGACGCCGTGCTCCGCCTGCGAGACGTCGTCTTCGCCCATCTGAACCTGCCCTGACAAATCGAGACCGCCTGGCGACCGTCACATCAGCTCGGACCTGGGAGGGGAGGCTGTCGGCCGAGGTTGGCGTGGGTGACATTGAACTTTTCGGATCCCAGCGTGAGAAGGGATCGTAGGGCTGCGGCTCTACCGACGTGGTCGGAGAGATCGTACGAGTGCGGGAGGCGATGGTGCGAAGCGGTCGCGCTGGTGGAAGCAGCCCCTCGCGGGCGGGTCCGCCGCTCCCAGAGCATGAACATCTGGCGAGTGACTGCGTGGCCCTCGGCCGCTCCGTGTGACAGTCGTGGCGTTGACCCGTGAGAGCTGTGTTCCCACACTCGGCTCCCAAACGGCTCCCATAGCGACCCCGGAAACCACTCAGGGGCCCGACCCGCTAAGCGGATTAGGCCCCTGACCTGGTGTTTCGGCTGTCGGGGTGGCGGGATTTGAACCCACGACCTCTTCGTCCCGAACGAAGCGCGCTGCCAAGCTGCGCTACACCCCGATGTCGCCCGTGTCGCTGCGACATCGATTACTTTAGCCCACCGCTGGCCGGAGACGAAATCCGGTTTTGGCCCGGTGGCGGGCCCGGGGCCGCGTGGTCAGGCGGGCGGCGTCAGCGTCAGCAGGGTGGCCTCGGGCGGGCAGGCGAAGCGGACCGGGGTGTAGCGGTTGGCGCCGCAGCCCGCTGAGACGTGGAGATAGGCCCGGTGGCCGCCGGAGCGGTGGGTGGAGAGGCCCTTGACGCGGTCCGTGTCGAGGTCGCAGTTGGTGACCAGCGCGCCGTAGAAGGGGACGCAGAGCTGTCCGCCATGGGTGTGTCCGGCCAGGATCAACGGGTAACCGTCGGCGGTGAAGGCGTCGAGGGAGCGCAGATACGGGGCGTGGACCACGCCGATCGACAGGTCCGCGCCCGCCTCCGGGCCGCCCGCGACCCGCTCGTATCTGTCCCGCTTGATGTGCGGATCGTCGACGCCGGTGAAGGCGATCTCGTAGCCCTCCAGCTTGAGCCGGCCCCGGGTGTTGCTGAGGCCCACCCAGCCCGCCGCGTCGAAGGCGTCACGCATCGGTTCCCACGGGTTGTGGAGCGCGGAGACGGCCGGTGCGTTGCCGTTCAGGCCGTGGCGTCCCTGGGCCTTTTCGAAGAGATAGCGGGCCGGGTTGCGCAGCTTCGGGCCGTAGTAGTCGTTCGAGCCGAAGACATAGACGCCCGGGAACTCCATCAGCGGGCCCAGCGCGTCAAGCACCTCCGGTACGCCCTCCGGGTCGGAGAGGTTGTCGCCGGTGTTGACGACGAAGTCGGGACGCAGTCCGGCCAGCGACTGGAGCCAGCGCCGCTTCTTGCGCTGTCCGCTCACCATATGGATGTCGGAGACATGGAGGACACGAAGATCACGCATTCCACGCGGCAGTACGGGTACGGAGACCCGCCGCAGCCGGAACGAGCGGGTTTCGAAGCCGGCGGCATAGGCGAGGCCGGCCGCGCCGACTGCCGCGATTCCCAGGGGTACTCCGTATCGTGCGCGCATGCGCCCATCGTCGCAGACGCCGTACGGCTGCGAAATCCGCGGGCGACCACGGCGGCGCACCTGCCACACTTGCCCTTATGACCAGCCTTAAGTCCAAGCTCAAGGAAGACCTCACCGACGCCATCAGAGCACGCGACGAGCTCCGCTCCGCCACGCTCCGGCTGACCCTCTCCGCGATCACCAAGGAGGAGGTCTCTGGCACGTCGGCGCGTGAGCTCTCCGACGACGAGGTCCAGAAGGTGATCGCCAAGGAGGCGAAGAAGCGCCGTGAGGCGGCGGAGGCCTTCACCCAGGGCGGCCGTGCCGAGCAGGCGGAGCGGGAGAAGGCGGAGGGCGTGCTCCTTGACGCGTATCTGCCGGCGCAGCTCAGCGACGAGGAGCTGGGCGCGATCGTCGAGCAGGCCGTCGGAGAGGCGAAGGCCGCCGGCGCCGAGGGCCCGCGGGCGATGGGCGCGGTAATGAAGATCGTGAACCCGAAGGTCGCCGGCCGGGCCGAGGGCGGCCGGGTCGCCGCCCTGGTGAAGCGGTCGCTCGCCGGTTGAGGCCGCGGCCGCGCGGCGCCGAGTCCGTAGGACCCCGCGACGGTGTCACGATCTCCTGATGTCCGCGATCGGCGTCCGGCGAGGAGCGGCATCGGCCGAGGAGGCGCCGGGCGACGGCAGGCGCCGGGAAAGACCGAAGGGGTGCTCCACCAGGTGGAGCACCCCTTCTCTGTGGTCCCACGCTGTTCTCTGTGGTCCAACACTGTGGTCAACCGCAGGCAGCGCGATACCGAGGTTTACGGGAAGAACCCGCCGCCGTCCTGGCCGCCGTTCCCGTTCCCGCCGTTTCCGTTGCCGCCGTTTCCATTCCCGCCGTTGTCGCCGCCGCCGATCAGGCCGGGGAACGGACCCTGTCCGCCGTTGTCACCGGGCTTTCCGTCGCCGCGGCCGCCATTCCCCTGGCCGCCGTTACCGCCCGGCTTGCTGGGATCTCCGTCCCGGCCGGCCTTCGGCGCGTCCGGGATGTCGACGGTCACGAAGTTGGGAGCCTGCTTGCCGTCCAGCGCACCGGACACCGCGTCCTTCCAGATCGGCCCCGGGACCTCACCACCGAACACCAGCGGGTGGTACTCGCCGCCGATCGTGATGTCCTCCATCTCGACCTGCTGGGAGGGGCTGCCGACCCAGACCGCGCCGGACATGTTCGGGGTGTACCCGACGAACCAGGCGTTCTTCCGCTGGTCCGTCGTACCCGTCTTACCCGCGTTGTCCCGGCTGGTGAGTCCGGCCGGCTCACCGGTACCCGAGTCGACCACACCCTTCAGCAGGGTGTTGATCGTGTCGGCGGTCTTCTCCGTCATGGCGCGGGTGCAGGACGACTGCGGGACCTTGAGATCGTCGCCGGCCGCCGTCTTGATGGAGGCGATGGCGATGGGCGTGCAGTAGGTGCCGCGATTGGCGAAAGTGGCGTACGCGTTGGCCATCCGCAGAGGCGAGATGCCCTGCGAGCCCAGCGTGAGCGCGGACGGCGACTCCGGGAGCTTCTTGCCGTCACCCTGGACGATGCCCAGCTTGGAGATCGTCTCCGTCACGGGGCAGAGCCCGATCTGGTCGATCATCTGCACGAAGTAGGTGTTGACCGACTTGGCCATGGCCTCCTTCAGTGAGTACGGACCGACCTCGGACTCGTTCTCGTTCTCGGCCCGGTCGCCGTCGACGTTGACCCACGGCTTGCCGCCGCACGCCGGGATCGAGGCCGGATACGGCATCTCGTACGGCGCCGGATAGGACTGCGTCGGCGGGACACCGCGCTCGATGGCCGCCGTGGCCAGGAAGGGCTTGAAGGTCGAACCGGTCGGGAAGCCGTAGTTCGAGCCGCCCATGCCGTGGTCGACCGAGAAGTTGATCTGGGTCTCGTTCTTACCGAAGCCGTACGCCTTGGACTGGCCCATGCCCACGATCTTGCCGGTGCCCGGCTCGACCAGGGTCACCGCCGTGGCGACCTTGTCGCTCTGGTTGACATGGCTCTTGATCGAATCCTGAACCGACTCCTGAGCCTGCGGGTCGAGCGTCGTACGGATCGTCAGACCGCCCTGGTTCCAGACCTTCGCCCGCTCTTCGCGGGTCTTGCCGAAGACCGGGTCGGTGAGGAAGACCTCTCGTACGTAGTCGCAGAAGAAACCCGCTCCGCTGACCGCCGTGATGCAGCCGTTCTTCGGGCGGCTCACCTTGAGCTTGATCGGCGCTGCCTTGGCGCGGTCGGCCTCCGGCTGCGAGATGTCCCGGACGTCGGCCATCCGCTGCAGCACGATGTTGCGCCGCTTGGTGGCCTCCTCCTCGTCGTTGACCGGGTCGAACCGGCTGGGCGACTGGACGACGCCCGCGAGCATCGCCGCCTCCTCCAGCTTCAGGTCCTTGGCGGGCTTGGAGAAGTAGCGCTGGGAGGCCGCCTCGATGCCGTACGCCTGCTGGCCGAAGAAGGTGATGTTGAGGTAGTTCTCAAGGATCTTCTTCTTGCCCAGTTCGTTCTCGACCTGGATCGCGTACTTCAGCTCCTGGATCTTGCGGCCCAGGGTCTGCTGGGTGGCCTCGGCGACCTTGGTCGGGTCGTCGCCGGCCTCCTCGACGAAGACGTTCTTCACATACTGCTGGGTCAGGGTCGAGGCGCCCTCGGAGACTCCGCCCGACTGGGCGTTGCGGTTGACCGCGCGCAGCACACCCTTGAGGTCGATCGCGCCGTGCTCGTAGAAGCGCGAGTCCTCGATCGCGACGATCGCCTTCTGCATGTACGGAGAGATGTCCTTCAGCGGTACGACGGTGCGGTCACGCGAATAGACCGTGGCGAGGCGTCCGCCCTGCGAGTCCAGGATCGTGGTCCGCTGACTCAGCGGCGGGGTCTTGAGGTTGGCTGGGATGTCGTCGAATTCCTCGACCGTCCCCTTGGCCGCGAGTCCCAGCACACCGAAGGCCGGCAGGGCGATACCGGCCAGCACGGCCCCCGCGAGCAAGCTGACACCGAGGAACTTGGCGGCCTGCTGGGTCCCGGTCAGACCCCCGCCCGAGCGCTTCTTTGGCATGGGGGCAGCCTACGTTCTCATTCGCCGGACACGCGTCAAGGCTCTGGCCTAAGCTGTTCTCAACTGTCACAGCAGTGGGGTTGCGCATCAAGCCTCCGATGTGAACTTCCGGTGAACCCGAAACACCGGAAGTCATGTCCGGAATCGCCCCGTTCATCATTAAATACCCCTCGCGACTCAAGTGAAATGCCCGGCTTTGACCGGGTTGGTCGTTTATGCCCTTGGGTCACTCCCCTGGGTGATCTGCCGCGTACGCATAGTCCGTTCGGGCCATTCAAGATTGGGCCCGAAGGGGGTGTTGCGCTGTGCCCACCTTCCGTAACGTCCTCAACTGGCAGCGGTGAATATGCCGCTACCGCCGTGGGGGAGCCTCGATTCGGGAGAGGACGGCGCCGGGATGGGCTGGGTAACCGACTGGAGTGCGCAGGCAGCTTGCCGCACTACCGATCCGGATGAATTGTTTGTGCAGGGTGCAGCGCAGAACAGGGCCAAGGCGGTGTGCACCGGATGTCCGGTGCGGACCGAATGCCTGGCTGACGCGCTGGACAACCGCGTCGAATTCGGCGTATGGGGCGGAATGACCGAGCGGGAGCGCCGCGCACTGTTGCGCAGGCGACCGACCGTCACCTCGTGGCGACGGCTGCTTGAGACCGCGCGTACGGAGTACGAGCGCAGCGCGGGCCTGTTGCCCGTGGGCTTGGAGGACGACGAGACGTACGAGACGTACGCGGCGGTGGGGTAGCCCTCAGGTGGCCCCTCGTCCCTGGTCCTTCGTCCCTGACCGGCGGGACATGACTCGGCGGGACATGACTCGGCGGGACATGACACGGCGGGACATGACACGGCGGTGAGCTGGAGGTTCGGCGCTTCGGCGTGGGCCGAAGCGGCTCTCCGTCCTGGCCGGGCGCTCCATCTTCACAGTCCTTGTGCGGTTGTCGCGGCTCGACCAGCCGCGCTGCCTTTCACGTCTCCGTCGGCTCAGGTCGTAGGGCGACCGGTCGCGAGGCGTTCACCGATGGCCCTGAGCCCCGCGAGGTCATGAACATCGCCGGGCAGGGCCGCCACCTCGACCACGGCCACCTCGGGGTGGAGCGCGGTGAAGCGGTCACGCGTGCGCTGCTCACGTGCCAGCACCTGCATCCGCTCGGCGTGCAGGCGCAGCAAACCCGCGGTCAGCTGTTCCACACTTGTGACAGAAGCGGGCGCGGAGGAGGACTCCGACGGCACCGCGGATGTCGTGGATGTCGCGGGTACGGACGGGTCGGACGTGGGTGATGACGGGCGGCTCGTGCGGCTCGGCTGGTCCGTGGTGCTCGGGCGGCTCTCAGGGGCTGCGGTTTCGGAGGATCCGGTGGCGTCGGGGGCTTCATGCGCCTCGGAGGCTTCGGGAGAAGGGCCTTCCGGGGCAGCAGTGCCACGAGCTTCAGTCTTCCCGGGCCGCTGATCCACAATGCGGCCCTCTTCAAGATTTTCTGCCGCCGCCCGCGCTCGCTCGGCCGACAGCCGGGCGGCGCCGCTGCCATGGACCCGGTTGAGGACCAGACCGGCCAGCGGCATCTCCTCGGCCGCCAGCCGCTGTACGAAGTACGCCGCCTCCCGCAGCGCGTCCCGCTCGGGCGACGCGACCACCAGAAAGGCCGTCCCGGGCGCCTGGAGCAGCCGGTATGTCGCGTCCGCGCGAGTACGGAAACCGCCGAACATCGTGTCCATCGCCGCCACGAACGTCTGCACGTCACGCAGGAGCTGACCACCGAGCAGTTTTCCGAGCGTGCCGGTCATCATCGACATCCCGGCGTTCAGGAACTTCATGCCCGCCCGGCCGCCCATCTTCGCCGGGGCCATCAGCAGCCTGATGAACTTCCCGTCGAGGAAGGACCCGAGCCGCTTCGGCGCGTCCAGGAAGTCCAGCGCGGAGCGCGACGGCGGGGTGTCGACGACGATCAGATCCCATGCGTCGCGGCTCCGGAGCTGCCCCAGCTTCTCCATCGCCATGTACTCCTGCGTGCCCGCGAAACCGGCCGACAGGGACTGGTAGAAGGGGTTCTCCAGAATGGCGCGGGCCCGCTCGCCGTCCGCGTGCGCCTCGACGATCTCGTCGAAGGTGCGCTTCATGTCGAGCATCATCGCGTGCAGTTCGCCGGGGCCGTCGACGCCCTTGACCCGCCGCGGCGTGTTGTCGAGCGAGTCGATCCCCATGGACTGGGCCAGCCGGCGGGCCGGGTCGATCGTCAGGACGACCACCTTCCGGCCGCGCTCGGCCGCCCGTACGCCGAGAGCCGCGGCGGTCGTCGTCTTGCCGACCCCGCCCGAACCGCAGCACACGATGATGCGGGTGGCCGGATCGTCGAGCAGCGGATCGATGGCGAGCGGAGCGGCCGCCGGGTCCAGGGTCATGAGAAGACCTCCCCAAGTCGCCGTAGCTCTCCCGCCAGCCGGTAGAGACCGGCGAGATCCATTCCCTCGCCGATCAGCGGGAGTTCGTGGGTGGGCAGGCCCAGCTTCGCCAGGACGGCCCGCTGCTCGCGCTCCAGCTCGACGCGCTGGGCGTGCTCCGCGGCCTGTTCGAGGAGTGGACCGACGAGCTTGGTGGGCGCGCTCAGCCCGGCGGTGGCGAGCACCTTGGCGACCTCCTTGCGGCGGTCGCCGGAGGCGGCGCGGACGGCTGCCTCGTCGAGGAGGTGCGGCTGGACCATGTTGACGATCACATTGCCGACCGGCAGCTCGGCGGCCCTCAGCTCGGCGATGCCGTCCACGGTCTCCTGGACCGGCATCTCCTCCAGCAGCGTCACCAGGTGCACGGCGGTCCCCGGTGACTTCAGGACACGCATCACGGCCTGCGCCTGATTGTGTATGGGGCCGATCTTCGCCAGCCCGGCCACCTCGTCGTTCACATTCAGGAAGCGTGTGATGCGGCCGGTGGGCGGAGCGTCCATCACCACGTAGTCGTAGGCGAAGCGGCCCTGCCGGTCGCGTCTGCGCACCGCCTCGCACGCCTTGCCGGTCAGCAGGACGTCCCTGACGCCGGGTGCGATCGTCGTCGCGAAGTCGATGGCGCCGATCTTCTTGAGCGCCCGGCCCGCGCCGCCGAGCTTGTAGAACATCTGGAGGTAGTCGAGGAGGGCGCGCTCCGCGTCGATCGCCAGCGCGTACACCTCACCACCGCCCGAGGCGACGGCGATCTTCCGCTCCTCGTAGGGAAGCGCCTCGGTCTCGAAAAGCTGTGCGATGCCCTGTCTGCCCTCGACCTCGACGAGGAGCGTGCGTTTGCCCTCGGTCGCGAGGGCGAGCGCGAGGGCGGCGGCGACCGTCGTCTTACCGGTACCGCCCTTGCCGCTGACGACTTGGAGCCTGCTCACGTATTTGAGCCTAACCAGTAAGGCCACAGGCTACGCACGAGGCTTCCCGGCGTACGGCTACAGTCGCCTCCATGACCAAGTGGGAATACGCGACCGTGCCCCTTCTCGTGCACGCGACCAAGCAGATTCTGGACACCTGGGGCGAGGACGGCTGGGAGCTCGTCCAGGTCGTTCCCGGGCCGAACAACCCCGAGCAGCTCGTGGCCTACCTCAAGCGGGAGAAGACCGCATGAGCGGAGCCGTCGAGGCCGCCATCGCCGAGCTGGGGCTGACACTGCCCGAGGTGGTGCCGCCGCTGGCCGCCTATCAGCCGGCCGTGCGGACCGGTGTCTACGTCTACACCTCGGGCCAGCTCCCGATGGTGGAGGGCAAGCTTCCGGTCACCGGCAAGGTCGGTGCCGAGGTCACGCCGGAGGAGGCCAAGGAACTCGCCCGTACCTGTGCGCTGAACGCCCTGGCCGCTGTGAAGTCGGTCACCGGCGACCTGGACCGCATCGCGCGGGTGGTCAAGGTCGTCGGCTTCGTCGCCTCGGCCGCGGACTTCACGGGCCAGCCGGCCGTCATCAACGGCGCGAGCGAACTGCTCGGCCAGGTGCTCGGTGACAAGGGCGTGCACGCCCGCAGCGCGGTGGGCGTGGCGGTCCTGCCGCTGGACGCACCGGTGGAGGTCGAGATCCAGGTCGAGCTGACCGAGGGCTGACCGGGACCTGACGGCGGTGTCGCTTCGTGGATCCCGCCCGGTACACGCGCCTCGCGCGTACCGGGCGGGATCTTCGCGTCGGCGGCGCCGGAAGAACCGGCCCTCGAACATACCCGCGCCAGCGCATAGCATCCGGCCATGTCGAATGGTCAGTGGTACCCGCCCGAATGGCCCGAGCGGATCCGTGCCCTCGCCGCCGGTGAGATCGCGGCCGTGACTCCGCGGCGGGCTGCGACCGTGATGCTCCTGCGCGACGGTCCCGGCGGGCCCGCCGTGCACATGCTGCGGCGACGGGCCTCGATGGCCTTCGCCGCCGGCGCGTACGCGTACCCGGGTGGCGGAGTCGATTCGCGGGACGACGACCGGCTCGTCGGCTGGGCCGGGCCCGGCCGGGACGTCTGGGCCCGGCGGCTCGGCGTGGACACCGCGTCCGCACAGGCCATCGTCTGCGCGGCGGTCCGCGAGACATACGAGGAGGCCGGTGTCCTGCTGGCGGGAAAGACCGCGGGGACCGTCGTCGGCGACACCACCGGCGACGACTGGGAGGCCGACCGCGCCGCCCTCGTCGACCGTGAACTGTCCTTCGCGGACTTCCTGGACCGGCGCGGGCTGGTACTGCGCAGCGATCTGCTCGGGGCGTGGGCGCGCTGGATCACCCCGGAGTTCGAACCGCGCCGCTACGACACCTGGTTCTTCGTGGCCGCGCTGCCGGCGGGCCAGCGGACCAGGAACGCCTCGACGGAGGCCGACCGTACGGTGTGGATCAGACCGGCGGAGGCGACGGAGGCGTACGACAGAGGAGAGCTGCTGATGATGCCGCCGACCGTGTCGACGCTGCGTCAGCTCCAGCCGTACGGCGCGGCCGCCGAGGCGCTCGCGGGCGCCGACGGCCGCGATCTGACTCCGGTACTGGCCACGGCCGTGCTGGAAGGCGGTGAACTGGTGCTGAGCTGGCCGGGGCACGAGGAGTTCACCAAACGCGTCGCCACCGCCGCGCCGTCCGACGAGTCCGCCGGCCGTCCCGAACACGACCCGTCCGGAGGCCTCCGATGACCGACGCCGCCGCCCTCCCCGGTCAGCCGCGCGGCGGAGCGCTGTCCGGCCCCGCCACCGCCCGCGCCGTCAATGTCCTCGCGCCGAACGCCTCCGCGATGACCCTGGACGGCACCAACACCTGGATCGTCTCGGAGCCGGACTCCGGGCTGGCGGTGATCATCGATCCGGGCCCGCTGGACGACGGCCACCTCAAGGCGGTCATCACCACCGCCGAGAGGGCCGGAAAGCGGATCGCGCTGACCCTTCTCACCCATGGGCATCCGGACCACGCGGAAGGCGCGGCGCGCTTCGCCGCGCTGACACGTACCGCTGTCAGGGCCCTGGACCCGGCGCTGCGGCTCGGCGACGAGGGGCTGGCCGCCGGGGACGTCATCAGCACCGGCGGGCTGGAGCTACGGGTCGTACCGACCCCGGGCCACACCGCGGACTCGCTCTGCTTCCATCTGCCCGCCGACGGCGCGGTGCTGACCGGAGACACCGTCCTCGGACGCGGTACGACGATGGTGTCGCATCCGGACGGCCGGCTCGGCGACTACCTGGACTCGCTGCGCAGGCTGCGCTCGCTCACGGTCGACGACGGCGTCCGTACGGTCCTGCCCGGCCATGGACCCGTACTGGACGACGCCCAGGGCGCGGTCGAGTTCTATCTCGCCCATCGCGCGAGCCGGCTCGCTCAGGTGGAGACGGCCGTCGAGAACGGCCTCCGCACGCCTTCGGAGGTGGTGGCGCGGGTGTACGCGGGCGTGGACAGGTCTCTGTGGCCGGCGGCCGAGCTGTCGGTACGCGCCCAGCTCCAGTACCTGCGCGAACACGGCCTGATCTGAGCACCGCGGTCCGGTGCGCGAGAGGTCCCGGCGCCGGCCCGGCGGTCCCGGCGCCGCGTCGCCCGCGCCGCGCCGGCCGGTCAGCGCGAGCGCTTCGCGAGGCGCTCCACGTCCAGCAGGATCACCGCACGCGCCTCCAGACGCAGCCAGCCGCGCTGCGCGAAGTCGGCGAGCGCCTTGTTGACCGTCTCGCGGGAGGCGCCGACGAGCTGGGCCAGCTCCTCCTGCGTCAGGTCGTGGACAACATGGATGCCCTCCTCGGACTGCACGCCGAAGCGGCGCGACAGATCGAGGAGCGCGCGGGCCACGCGGCCGGGGACGTCGGAGAAGACCAGGTCGGACATCTGGTCATTGGTCTTGCGGAGCCGGCGGGCGACGGCGCGCAGCAGGGCCGTGGCCACCTCCGGCCGGACGTTCAGCCAGGGCTGGAGGTCGCCGTGGCCGAGACCGAGGAGCTTGACCTCGGTGAGCGCGGTGGCGGTGGCGGTGCGCGGGCCCGGGTCGAAGAGGGACAGCTCGCCGATCAGCTCGCCGGGGCCGAGCACGGCCAGCATGTTCTCGCGGCCGTCGGGGGAGGTGCGGTGGAGCTTGACCTTGCCCTCGGTGACCACGTACAGGCGGTCACCGGGGTCGCCCTCGTGGAAGAGCGCGTCGCCGCGGGCGAGCGTCGCTTCACTCATCGAGGCGCGGAGCTCCGCGGCCTGCTCGTCATCGAGCGCCGCGAAGAGCGGGGCACGCCGCAGAACGTCGTCCACGTGTTCTCTCCTTGTCGACCTGCTCAGGAAACCGTCGTCCCCATGATGCCGTACGTGGCACTTCTTCTCGGAGGCTCGGCATCGCTGAGCTGCTTCGCCCGCTGTCCGATGCTGTCTGTTCGAAAGCGTGCGATCAGTCACAAGTCTGACCCACGGGTGCGGCCGGCCATGCTCCGGGAGCCGATTCGGGTGGTGATCGGCCGTGCCCGGGGCGGATGTCGGTGCGGGGCTTTAGGCTGGCCGGGTGTCCGACTCGCCGGTGACAGCGCAGGCCAAGGGGGCTGGAAGAGTGTCCGCGGAGCGTAATTCCGCTGTGGGCGAACAGCCTTCGGCGAAAGCGAAAAAAGCCGCAAAAGGGTCAACAGGTAGGCGCAAGCCTCCGGGGGACCTCCAGGCGGAGCCCACCTCCGGGTCCGGGAGCGCGGCCGTACGGAAATCCGCGGTCAAACCGGAGTCGAGGCTGGCGATGGTCCGCCGGGCCCGCCGGATCAACCGCGAGCTGGCCGAGGTCTATCCGTACGCCCATCCCGAGCTGGACTTCCGGAATCCGTTCGAGCTTCTGGTGGCCACGGTCCTCTCCGCCCAGACGACCGACCTCCGGGTCAACCAGACCACGCCCGCGCTGTTCACGCGCTATCCGACGCCGGAGGACATGGCGGCGGCCGTGCCGGAGGAGCTGGAGGAGGCCGTGCGTCCGACCGGTTTCTTCCGGGCCAAGGCGAGGTCCCTCATCGGCCTGTCCACGGCGCTCCGGGACCGCTTCGGCGGCGACGTGCCGGGCCGGCTGGAGGATCTGGTGACGCTGCCCGGCGTGGGCCGCAAGACGGCGAATGTCGTGCTGGGCAACGCCTTCGGTGTTCCCGGCCTCACCGTCGACACGCACTTCGGCCGGCTGGTCCGCCGCTGGAAGTGGACCGACCAGGAGGATCCGGAGAAGGTCGAGGCGGACATCGCCGCGATCTTCCCCAAGAGCGAGTGGACGATGCTCTCGCACCGGGTGATCTTCCACGGCCGCCGGATCTGCCACTCCCGCAAGCCGGCCTGCGGTGCCTGTCCGATCGCGCATCTCTGTCCTTCGTACGGCGAGGGCGAGACGGACCCGGAAAAGGCGAAGAAGCTTCTCAAGTACGAGATGGGCGGCTATCCGGGCCAGCGCCTGAGCCCGCCGGCCGACTATCCGGGCAAGCCGGCTCCGCCGCTGGGCACGCCTCCGGGCGCGGCGTGAGGCCGGGACATACGCACCATGTGGGAGCGCGGTGGACGGTGAGCGATCGGTGCGGATGACGGTCGGCGCCTTATGAGTGAGCCATGGCTTGTCAGGACACGGACTTGTCCGGACACGAATGAGTGGAGCCGGATGAGAGCGGAACGAACGGGCCGACGGCAGGCGTTGTACGCCGGGGGTGCCCATGACGCGCGCTGAAGAGACCTGTGACAACCCGACGACGCGGGACGCCGTCAGCACCGAAGGGCTGCCCGAGTGGCTCACGCCCGTCGTGCGGACCGCGCAGACCGTCGTACCGGAGCAGCTCAGCCGTTTTCTGCCACCGGTAAGCGGCGGCGGCCGGCAGTCCGCCGTGCTCGTCCTCTTCGGCGAAGGCGAACACGGCCCGGAGCTGCTGCTCATGGAGCGGGCCGGGAATCTGCGCTCGCACCCGGGGCAGCCCTCGTTTCCCGGTGGCTCGCTCGACCCGGAGGACGGCGATCCCGCGACCACGGGGCCGCTGCGGGCCGCGCTGCGTGAGGCCGAGGAGGAGACCGGTCTCGACCCGTCGGGCGTCCAGCTCTTCGGTGTCCTTCCCAAGCTCTACATCCCGGTGAGCGGCTTCGTGGTGACTCCCGTCCTCGGCTGGTGGCGTGAACCCACTCCGGTCGGCGTGGTCGACCCCATGGAGACCGCACGGGTCTTCACCGCGTCCGTGGCGGATCTCACGGATCCGGCCAACCGCGTGACCGCCGTGCACCCGCGCGGCCACAACGGGCCGGCGTTTCTGGTCGCGTCCTCTCTGGTCTGGGGTTTCACCGCGGGAGTAATTGACCGCATTCTGCATTTCGCGGGATGGGAACGGCCGTGGGACCGCTCCAAGCAGGTCCCGCTCGACTGGCGCGCATGACACCCTGACCCAGTGCTGTGCCCTTCCGGGGCTCTGACGACGGCGGCCCGGCGAGGGCGGCCGCCGCTCCGTACCGGGCGACCGGAGACGTATCTGCGAGGCTAGCGAGGCTATTGACGGTGAACGTGCTGGACATCCTGCTGCTGCTCGCCGCCGTGTGGTTCGCGATCGTCGGTTACCGCCAGGGTTTCGTCGTCGGCATCCTGTCGGTGATCGGATTCCTCGGCGGCGGTCTCGTCGCGGTCTATCTGCTCCCCGTCGTATGGGATCAGCTCACCGAGGGCTCCGAGGTATCCACCACGGCCGCCGTCGTCGCCGTGGTGATAGTGATCGTCTGTGCCTCCGTCGGCCAGGCGTTCACCACGCACCTCGGCAACAAGCTGCGCCGCTACATCACGTGGTCGCCCGCCCGCGCCCTGGACGCCACCGGCGGCGCGCTGGTCAATGTCGTGGCCATGCTGCTGGTCGCGTGGCTGATCGGCTCCGCGCTCGCCGGGACCTCGCTGCCCACGCTCGGCAAGGAGGTCCGTAGCTCGAAGGTGCTGCTCGGGGTCTCCCGGGTGGTGCCCAGTCAGGCGTCGACGTGGTTCACGGACTTCTCCTCCGTCCTCGCCCAGAACGGCTTCCCGCAGGTCTTCAGCCCGTTCGCCAATGAGCCCATCACCGAGGTCCGCCCGCCGGACCCGGCGCTGGCGGGCAGCCCGGTCGCGTCCCGCGCCCAGAGATCCATCGTCAAGGTCGTCGGTACGGCGCCGAGCTGCGGCAAGGTCCTCGAAGGCTCCGGCTTCGTCTTCGCGGACCGCCGGGTGATGACCAACGCGCATGTGGTCGGCGGCGTGGAGGAGCCCACGGTCCAGATAGGCGGCCAGGGACGGCTGTACGACGCCAAGGTCGTGCTCTACGACTGGCAGCGCGACATCGCCGTACTGGATGTGCCCGACCTCCGGGCGGCCCCGCTCAGGTTCACCGACGCGGACGCCGGCAGCGGAGACGGCGCGATCGTCGCGGGCTTCCCGGAGAACGGCGCGTACGACGTACGCTCCGCCCGGGTCCGCGGCCGTATCAACGCCAACGGCCCCGACATCTACCGGCGCGGCGAGGTCCGCCGCGATGTCTACTCGCTCTTCGCGACGGTGCGCCAGGGCAACTCCGGAGGCCCGCTGCTCACCCCGGAGGGCGAGGTGTACGGCGTCATCTTCGCGAGGTCGCTCGACGACGCCCAGACCGGCTACGCCCTGACGGCCGACGAGATCCGCGACGACATCACGCTCGGGCGGACCGCCAACCAGGAGGTCGACAGCCAGCAGTGCGCGCTCTAGGACGTGTCTGACACATAGCGCCGTCCGCCCGGAGGGCGGGGCCTGCGACGTCTGGTGCGTGCGATCCCAAGGCGGAGGATCATCCGTGTACTGGACGTACTCGGATGACTCCGACAACGCGGTGAGCGTGCGTGCCAGGCGTCGCAGGCCAGGCGGGATGTGTCAGACAGGGCCTAGGTGCTGTCTGACACGTTTCGTCCGGCCCGCGAACCCGGCGTATGCGGTGCCGCTGCGCCGGGTTCGCCCTGGCAGGTCCTAAATGCGTTGATGGCGCAGCCGGGCCGAGACCCAGCGGGCCCTGCGGCGGAGAATCAGAGAAATACCGAGCCGGGGATCATGGCCCTGGTGTTCCGGGGCGCCCCTCTCGTGGGTGATCGGCGCTGAGGCCGAGCGGCGGTTGCGTGCTGCGTCACCGTAGTCGTGCGTCCAGCCCATACCCGGACGTCTGCCCCTGCCCCATGGTCGGTAATCGCGCGGAAGAGGGCCAATTGGCCTATGCGTGAGGCAATTGGCAGTTCATATGACAAGTGTTCAAAGGGTGGTCGACCTCATCGACAACAACGGTCGGGATCAGCCGTCCGGCTCAGTGGCCGGGACGGTGGTACGCGGCGGTGACCGGTCCGGTGACGAGGCCGGCGATGCGGACGCCGGTCAGTCGTCCGGACTCAGCGGTCCGGCTCCGGGTCCTTCAGCCAGTTGATGAGCTCCGCGGAGAACGCCGCCGGATCCTCTTCGTGCGGAAAGTGCCCCAGCCCGTCGAACAGCCGCCAGCGATAGGGAGCTTCCACATACTCGGCCGAGCCCGCCGTGCTGCGCGTCCGCATCGCCGGATCGAGCGAGCCGTGGAGCTGGAGCGTCGGCACCCGCACCGCGCGCTTCATCCGCCGGTTGAACTGGATGCCGTCCGGACGCGCCATCGACCGCACCATCCAGCGATAGGGCTCGATCGAACAGTGCGCTGTCGACGGGATGGTCATGGCCCGCCGGTAGACCGCGATCGCGTCCTCGTCGGGCAGGCCGGGCCCTGACCAGTCCCGGATCAGCTTGCCGACCAGCGCCGCGTCGTCCGCGACAAGCTGACGCTCCGGGAGCCATGGACGCTGAAAGCCCCAGATGTACGATCCGGCCCTGCTCTGCGCGAAGTCGGAGAGCATCGCCGAACGCCAGCGGCGCGGATGCGGCATGGAGGAGACCGCGAGCCGGCGCACCAGCTTGGGCCGCATGACGGCCGCCGTCCAGGCGAGATAACCGCCCAGGTCATGGCCGACGAGCGCGGCGTCGGGCTCGCCGAGCGAGCGCACCACACCGGTGATGTCGAGGGCCAGATTGGCCGGGTCGTAACCGCGCGGCGTACGGTCGCTGCCGCCCACACCGCGCAGGTCCATGGCCACGGCGCGGTAGCCGGCGTCCGCGAGCGCGGTCAGTTGATGGCGCCAGGTCCACCAGAACTGCGGAAAGCCATGGAGCAGCAACACCAGCGGCCCTTCGCCCACCTCGGCGATATGGAAGCGCGCACCATTGGCGGCCACGTCGCGATGGGTCCAGGGACCATCAAGGCGTACGGCGGAGGCGGTCGTCGCACCATGAGCCGAACCGGCGGTCGCGCCCGGGTTCGAGCCGGGCGTCGAACCGGGCGGCGGGCGGAGCGTCTTGCCGGGGTCGGAATCAGGGTCCGTCATGCAGACGAGCGTGCCACAGACTTGGGGCTCGTCCGGAACTCGCGTGGGTGAGGCTTCACGTTCTGCAGTACGGCCGCCGTCTCCTTGGCCGAGGCGATGGACTTCTCCGGAGGCTTGACCTTCTTGAACTTCAGCAGGGCGAGTCCGGCGAGCAGCCCGGCGAGCACCAGGAACGCTCCTCCCACGATGAGGAACGACCAGGCGAGGCCAAGACCCAGATTGTGGATTCCGTACGCGGCGGCGAAGCTCAGCACCGGCAGCGAGAACAGCGCGAAGACGCCCGCGACGGTGATGGCGGCGCCGCCGACCGCGCCGCGCCTGACGTCCTGTCGGAGCTCTGCCTTGGCCAGCGCGATCTCGTCGTGGACCAGCGCGGACATCTCCGCGGTCGCCGAGGCGAACAACTGGCCGATACTGCGTTCGGTGGTGACGGCTTTGACGACTGTGCCGGTCCGGACAGTGTCGGCGACTTGCCTGCCGGGGTCGCTCATAGGTGACTCCCTCTTCTCGCTCTTTTTGTCTACGGATCCGTTGTCAGATCATGCCGGACCGCCGCGTTCCTCGCGCGTTGCCCCCGCGTGTTCCGCCAGCCGGCGGTGTTCCGCGGCCTTCGCCTCGTAGAGCGCGGCCATGCGCAGGTGGTACCCGGGATCGTCCTGTTCATAGATGTCGGGAATGCCGTCCAGGTCCTCGTCGCGCTCCTCGTTCTCACAGAGCGCCCGGTATCTGCGGACGCGCAGCTTCAGCAGGATGCCGGAGAGCACGGCGGCGACGACCGAACCCGTCAGCACCGCGGCCTTCACCTCGTCGGTGAGCACCGGGTCCGACGAGAAGGCCAGCTCGCCGATGAGCAGCGAGACCGTGAAGCCGATTCCGGCGAGTACGGCGACGGCGAACACATCGGGCCACGCCAGGTCCTCGTTCAGCTCGGCCCTGGTGAAGCGTGCGGCCAGCCAGGTGCCGCCGAAGACGCCGATCGCCTTGCCGACCACCAGACCCAGCACGACACCGAGGGTCTCGGGCCGGGTGAAGACAGCGCCCAGCGCGCCGCCGGAGACCGGGACGCCCGCGGCGAGGAGAGCGAACAGCGGCACGGCCAGACCGGCCGAGACGGGACGCACGAGATGTTCGATGCGCTCGCCCGGGGAACGCCGCTCGTCCGGGTGTCTGACGCAGCGGAGCATCAGGCCCATCGCGACTCCGGCGATGGTGGCGTGGACGCCGCTGTTGTACATCAGGCCCCAGACGACCAGGCCCAGCGGGACATATACGTACCAGCCGCGCACGTTCTTTTTCAGCAGGATCCAGAAGACGGCAAGACCGGCGAACGCGCCGCCGAGCGCCGCGAAGTTCAGATCGCCGGTGAAGAAGACGGCGATGATCAGGATCGCGAAGAGATCGTCGACGACGGCGAGAGTGAGGAGAAAGGCGCGCAGCGCCGAGGGCAGGGAGGTGCCGAGGACCGCGAGGACGGCGAGCGCGAAAGCGATATCGGTGGCGGTGGGGACGGCCCAGCCGCCCAACGATCCACCGCCGACGCCGCTGACCAGCACATATACCAATGCGGGCAGGGCCATGCCGGAGAGCGCGGCGATCACCGGAAGCGCGGCCGTCCTGGGGTCGCGCAGCTCTCCGGCCACCAGTTCGCGCTTGAGCTCGATGCCGGCGACAAAGAAGAAGACGGCGAGCAGGCCCTCGGACGCCCAGTGCTCCAGAGAGAGATCGAGGCCGAGCGCGGAAGGGCCCGCACGGAAATTCCGTACGGATTCATAGCCGCCGCTCAGCGGGGTGTTCGCCCAGATCAGGGCTCCGATCGCGGCGGCGAGCAGCAGGACACCACCGACGGTCTCCGTACGCAGTGCGTCCGTGAGAAAGTTCCGCTCGGGCAGCGAGAGCACTCCGAGGAACTTACGGCTGGTGGGGCGGGGCGCGGCCACGGGCGGGGACCTCCAGGTCGGATCGGCGGACACGACGAAGCACGTGCCGACCAGACTTCCCGGCTCACCCAGAATTCCCTGTTGCGTTCTTGACGTGGCGCCCACTTTACCCGGCACCGGAGCGGGGCACCCGGCACGCTGCCCGGGTGCCCCGCGCGGAGAGCGCCGGGGTGTGCGGCTCAGTCCTCGCCGGCCGCCGACGGCAACTGCGTCTGGATGAGATCCATGACGGAGGAGTCGGTGAGCGTGGTGACATCACCGAGCTCGCGGTTCTCCGCGACATCGCGCAGAAGGCGTCGCATGATCTTGCCGGAGCGGGTCTTCGGCAGTTCCGCGACGGGCAGGATCCGCTTGGGCTTGGCGATGGGGCCGAGCGCGGTGCCGACGTGGTCGCGCAGCTCGGCCACGAGGCCGTCGTCGACGACGGCGGTGCCGCGCAGGATGACAAACGCGACGATCGCCTGTCCGGTGGTCTCGTCGGTGGCGCCGACGACGGCCGCCTCGGCGACCTTGGGATGGGAGACCAGGGCGGATTCGACCTCGGTGGTGGAGATGTTGTGGCCCGAGATCAGCATGACGTCATCGACCCGGCCGAGCAGCCAGATGTCGCCGTCGTCGTCCTTCTTGGCGCCGTCACCGGCGAAGTACTTGCCCTCGAAACGGGACCAGTAGGTGTCGATGAACCGCTGGTCGTCGCCCCAGATGGTACGGAGCATCGACGGCCAGGGCTCCGTGAGCACAAGATAACCGCCGCCTCCGTCCGGGACCTCACGGGCCTCGTCGTCGACGACGGTGGCCGAGATGCCCGGCAGAGCGCGCTGCGCGGAGCCGGGCTTGGTCTCGGTGACGCCCGGGAGCGGTGAGATCATCATGGCGCCGGTCTCGGTCTGCCACCAGGTGTCCACGATCGGGGTCTTTCCCGCGCCGATGTGCTCGCGGTACCAGATCCACGCTTCGGGGTTGATCGGCTCGCCGACCGAGCCCAGCACGCGCAGGGAGGTCAGGTCGAACTTGGCGGGGATGTCGTCGCCCCACTTCATGAACGTACGGATCGCGGTGGGCGCTGTGTAGAGAATCGTCACCCCGTACTTCTGGATGATCTCCCAGAAGCGGCCCTGGTGCGGGGTGTCGGGTGTGCCTTCATACATGACCTGGGTGGCGCCGTTGGCGAGCGGCCCGTACACGATGTAAGAGTGTCCGGTCACCCAGCCGATGTCGGCCGTACACCAGTACACGTCCGACTCGGGCTTGAGGTCGAAGACGGCGTGGTGGGTGTAGGCGGCCTGGGTGAGATAGCCGCCCGAGGTGTGCAGGATGCCCTTCGGCTTTCCCGTCGTCCCCGAGGTGTAGAGGATGAAGAGCGGGTGCTCGGCGCCGAACGCCTCGGGCGTGTGCTCCGGGGACTGCCGGCCCACGATGTCGTGCCACCACACGTCCCGCGAGTCGTCGAAGGCGGTGTCCTGGCCGGTACGGCGTACCACCAGGACATGCTCGACCTGCGGACACTTGGCGACGGCCTCGTCGATCGCGGGCTTGAGCGCGGAGGGCTTGCCGCGCCGGTAGCCGCCGTCGGCCGTGATGACCAGCTTGGCGTCGGCGTCCTGGATACGGGACGCGACGGCGTCGGCGGAGAAACCGCCGAAGACCACGGAGTGCGCGGCGCCGATCCGGGCGCAGGCCAGCATGGCGACCGCGGCCTCGGGGATCATCGGCAGATAGACGGCGACCCGGTCGCCCTTCCGTACGCCCAGCTCCGTGAGCGCGTTCGCGGCGCGGGACACCTCGTCCTTCAGCTCCGCGTAGGTGATCGCGCGGCTGTCTCCCGGCTCGCCCTCGAAGTGGATCGCGACGCGATCGCCGTGGCCGGCCTCCACATGGCGGTCGACGCAGTTGTAGGCGACATTCAGCTCACCGTCCGCGAACCACTTCGCGAAGGGCGGGTTCGACCAGTCCAGTGTCTCGGTCGGCTCCGTCGCCCAGGTGAGCCGCCTCGCTTGCTCGGCCCAGAAGCCAAGCCTGTCCGCTTTCGCCTGCTCGTACGCCTCCGCTGTCACATTGGCGTGCGCGGCCAGCTCGGCCGGCGGCGCGAACCGCCGCTCTTCCTTGAGCAAGTTGGAGAGGGAAGGGTTCTCGGTCACTGTCCCGTCTCCTCCTTCAGCAGTTTGGCCAGGCTTTCATTGCTCACGACATCTCCCTTTCCCAGGGCGTCCTGTCTGTCCCGGGCCCAGTGCCCCTCACGGCGAGGTCTGCCCCGTCGCGACGCCCCGCACGCGCGCTCGCCGCGTTGGCCAGAAGCCCTGGTAACTCCCGTACACGTGCTTCCGGCCGCTTCGCGATCCACTTGCGCCGGACGCCGCGCCTTCGCGGGCAGACGTGCCGGTCGCGGCACTAGCTCATCAGGCGGATGCCCGGGTGACAAGGGCCTTTCAGAAATTGGTTTAGACCTATCTGGCGCGTGCCCCGCGTGCGGTGTTCCGTGCGACGGAGAGGGCCCCCTTCCCCGGGGCAGTGGGGAAGGGGGCCACACACTCTCACGGACGCGATGTCGTGATGGTTCAGACGCGCGACTGCTCCAGCGCGGTCGGGGCTACTCGGTTGAACACCTCCTCGCCGCCACCGCCGTCGGCGATTCCGACCGGGTCCGCCAGCAGATATGCCTGGGCCTCGCCGACGTGGAAGTACATGCCGTGCAGCTCCAGACTGCCTTCGGCGAGCCTGCGCGCCACCGCCTCATGGGCCCGCAGATGCTCCAACTGCTGGACCACATTGGTCAGACAGAGCTGCTCCGCCGCGTCGGCCGGCAGCCGGCCGGCGATCCTCGCCCAGGAGTGACGCCTGCTCCGCATCCGCTCCAGGCTGGGCTGGCCGTGCCGCAGCCAGCGCCGCAGCGGTGTCTGGGAGTCGTCGGCGTCGCCGGGAGTGTTCAGCAGGGCCTGCATGGCACCGCATCCCGAGTGCCCGCAGACGGTGATGGATCCCACCTGGAGCACCTCGACGGCGTACTCGATGGCGGCGGCCACCGAGTCGTCCGTGCCTTCCGCGCCCGGCAGCGGCACGAGGTTGCCCACATTTCGTACGGTGAAGAGATCACCCGGACCACTGGACGTGATCATGCTCGTGACCAGCCGGGAGTCGGCGCAGGTGAGGAAGAGCTGAGACGGCCGCTGGCCCTCGCGCGCCAGCCGCGCCAGCTCGCCGCGCACCAGTGGCGCCGTATTGCGCTGGAACGAGCTGAGTCCACGGGCCAGTTGCCGGCTGCTCGGCGTACGGCCCGGTCCGCCGGCCCACAGCCCGGAGCTCCGCTGACCGCCGGCTCCCACGCCACCGGGCTCTGCGCCGTGGTCCCGCGTGCCGTGCGGCTCGCCGTTGGACTGGTCGCTGTTGGACTGAGCGCCGTTGGACTGGCTGTCGTGGGGGTGAGCGCCGTCCGGGAGCGTCCCGGAGGCGTGCGTACGGTCGGTATACACGCCGCTGGTGTACGTACTGTCGAAGTAACCGGAGCCGGCCGGAGGCGTGCCGGACGCACCGGCTTCGGATGCTTCTCCTCCGGACAGGCCGTGGCCCGCGAATTCCGCGGCCTCCGCCGCGGCGTGCTCTTCGTCGCAGTGGTGATTACGCCAAGGGGTCCAGGGCCGGCAGCAGGCGTCGGACTCGGTGGCGGGCGGCGCGATCCGGCCTCCCGCCCGTCCGGCGAACTCGACCGTACCGCCCTGGGCCTCATGCGCCGTCTGCCAGTCGTGCAGCGCCTCGTACGCGGCGTGGTCCATGAAGGACCCGTCCAGTTCGACGACGCACCTCGCGCCCTGCGGCACCCGGTGCAGAATCCGGCTGAGCCTCGGCACCGCGAGAAACGTCAACTGGCCGCGGGCGTGCACCCGGTGGATCCCGCTCTGCTCCTCCGCCGTGATCCGTGTCCTGGTCACCCGGTGCAGCGCGACCGCGACCGCCAGCGCGATGCCGATGACAACGCCCTCCAGCACACCGGTGAACACCACCGCGGTCAGCGTCGCCGCGTACACCAGCATTTCGCGGTTCCGCTGCACATTGCGCAGATGTACGAGGTTCACCATCTGGATACCGACGACCATCACCAGCGCGGCCAGGGCCGCCAGCGGGATGAGGTCGAGCACGGGCACCAGCAGCAGGGCCGCGACCGTGACCCACAGGCCGTGCAGCATCGTCGAACGCCGGCTCACGGCGCCCGCGGACACATTGGCGGCGCTGCGCACGGCGACCCCGGTGATGGGCAGCCCGCCGAGCGCGCCGGAGACCACGTTTCCCGCGCCTTGTCCGGCCAGCTCCCGGTCGAGCCGGGCCCTCGGAATATGGACGCGCGGCTCCTTGCGGGCGGCCACCAGCTTGTCGACCGCGATGGCGGACAGCAGCGATTCGACGCTGGCGACCAGCGTGACGGTGAGGACCGCGGCGAGCAGCCCGAGCATCGGTCCCTCGGGCAGACCCGGCAGGGCATGGCTGCGCCAGGAAGGCAGATGGACCCGCTCCGGGCTCAGCCCGGCGAACGCGGCCACGGAGGTCGCCACGGCCACTCCGGCGAGCGCGGCGGGGAGCTTGCGCACGATCCGTCCCGCGCGCCCCGGGATCCGCGGCCAGGCGAGCAGCACCGCGATGGTCAGGACGCTCACGGAAAGCGCGCCCAGATGCAGATTGGCCAACTGGGCGGGCAGCCCGCGCACATTGTCGACGGCGGAACTCTGCGGCTTGCCGCCGAGAACGATATGGAGCTGGGAGAGAGCGATCGTGACGCCGATGCCGGCGAGCATGCCGTGCACGATCGCCGGGCTGACCGCGAGTGCGGAGCGGGCCACACGCAGCGCCGAGAGAGCGAGTTGAGCGAGGCCGGCGCAGATGGTGATGGCGCAGGTGGTGCGCCAGCCGTACAGATGGATCAGGTCGGCCGTGACGACCGTGAGCCCGGCCGCCGGGCCGCTGACCTGGAGCGGTGCGCCGCCCAGCCGGCCGACGACCAGGCCGCCGACCGCGGCGGCCACCAGACCCGCCTGGAGCGGCGCGCCGGTGGCGAGCGCGATGCCCAGGGAGAGCGGCAGCGCGATCAGGAAGACAGTGATGGAAGCGGACAGATCGGCTCCCGCGATCCGCAACCCGCGGCCGTCCGGCGGCGGGCTGTGCGGCCGCCCGAAGCGGGAGAGGCGGGAAAAGCGGGATGTGCCTTCGGCATGGGTGGTGGGGGAGGTGCGGTCGGTGCGAGTGGGGACGCAGGCAGCAGACATTTTTCCCTCTCCTCTGGGGCAGCGCGGTCGCGGAACGTGGGTCGCGGCCGTTGGGGCACGGCTTCGCAGCGGCGGGATGCTCAACTCTTGGTAAATGGATCGTAATGGAGAGTAAAGACTGAGACATGATTTTCCGGGCAAATAGGGCAATCTTTCACCCAGAGTGGTGATTAGTGATTTTGTCCGGCTTGTCGTTTCTTCTTCTCGTCAGTCCCAGTGCGACGTTGTCGGCGCTCGGCGCCGTGCCGGCACGTCGCCGCTCGGCACTTCGGTACTGAACCTGAAGGAAGAGGGTGGGCGGATGCTGGCCGCCACAAAGAGAGTCGCCATCGGCACCGCCGTCACGGCGCTCGCCGTCGGCCTTGCCGGATGTTCTGACGTGTCGGACAGCCGTGTGGGGTCCAAGAAAGGCGCGCCCGGAGCCAAAGAGGGCCCCGCGGGCGCCAAGAGCGTCGTACAGCTCATCGGTGACGGCTCGACCGCTTTCACGGGTGCCCAGCCGAACGTGGCCAAGCCGGAGCGTATGAAGCCGGGTCAGAAACCCCCGCAGTTCGTGGTGTTCTCCTGGGACGGCGCCGGCGAGGACAGCCAGAAGCTCTTCTCCCACTTCCGCCAGGTAAGCAAGAAGTACAAGATGACCATGACGTACTTCCTGAGCGGCGTTTATCTCCTGCCCGAAGAGAAGGCGAAGTTGTACGACCCGCCTCAGCACTCGCCGGGCAGTTCGGACATCGGCTTCAACGACACGCAGGGAATCAAGGACACCTTGCGGGAGCTGCGTGCGGCCTGGCGTGAGGGCAGTGAGGTCGGCACCCACTTCAACGGCCACTTCTGCGGCGAGAACGGTGGCGTCGGCACCTGGTCCGTCGACGAGTGGAAGAGCGAGATCAAGCAGGCCAAGTCCTTTGTGAAGAACTGGAAGACCAACTCTGGCCTGAAGAACGAGGCCCCGCTGCCCTTCAATTACGACAAGGAAATGGTCGGCGGCCGCACACCCTGCCTGGAAGGGCAGAAGAACATGATGCAGGCGGCGAAGACGATGGGCTTCCGCTATGACTCCAGCGGCATCGGCAATCAGGTCTGGCCGAAGAAGACCGAAGGTATGTGGGACCTGCCGCTGCAGTTGGTACCGGTGCCGGGCCGGGATTTCGAGACGCTCTCGATGGACTACAACTTCATGTACAACCAGTCGGGCACGGTCAACGGCGACCCGGCCCAGCACACGTTCTGGGGCGACCAGATGCGTGATGGCCTGCTTGAGGCCTTCGGCCGTGCCTACCGGGGAAACCGTGCTCCGATGATTATCGGTAATCACTTCGAATCCTGGAACGGCGGCACATACATGCGTGCCATCGAGGAGACGATCAAGACGGTCTGCGTCCAGAAGGACGTGCGGTGCGTGACATTCCGCCAGCTCGCGGACTGGCTGGACGCGCAGGATCCGGCGATCCTGGCCAAGCTGCGCGGCCTCCGCGTCGGACAGGCGCCCAAGGGCGGGGCCTGGGGGCCGTACACGGGCGTCGTGAATGCCGGCCCGCAAGCCTCCGGGAGCCCGGCGGGCAAGCCCGCCAGTCATCCCGCACAGCACTGACGCCACCGGCCTCAGTCCCGCCGGTGCGGGGCCGAGGCCGGCCGGTGCGGGCCCCGCCGCTTTGTTCCCGCCGCCGCGTCCGGGCTCGTACGGCTCTGGACGCGAGGCGCCTCGGCCTCCGACCGCCGGTGCGGCCGGGACTCCGGTCAGGTGGGCTGAGGTTCGGCGAGTGCCTCGCTGAGGACGAAGGCCGGATCGACCTGCGCGGCCAGGTCGACGCCCGTCTTCGCGTTGCCCCAGCTCTCCGCGTTCCGCAGATGGAAGTGGACCATCTGCTGCGTGTACCGCTCCCAGTCGCGCAGCTCGTACGAGTCCTCGGCCGCGTCCTGGAGCGTCTGCAACGCGCAGCGGTTGTCCGCCTCCAGCAGCTCGAACCGGGCCGGGCGGCCCTTCTCCATCGCCCGGACCCAGTCGGAGTGGCCCACGGTGACCAGCAGGTCGTCGCCGATCTCCGCCTGGAGGAAGTCCAGGTCGTCCCGGCCCTGCACCTTGTTGCCGACGACCTTGAGCGAGACGCCGTAGTCCCGTGCGTACTCCTTGTACTGGCGATAGACGGACACGCCCTTGCGCGTCGGCTCGGCCACCAGGAACGTCATGTCGAACCGGGTGAACATGCCGGAGGCGAAGGAGTCCGACCCCGCCGTCATGTCGACGACCACATACTCGTGGGGCCCGTCGACGAGATGGTTGAGGCATAGTTCCACGGCGCCGACCTTGGAGTGGTAGCAGGCCACACCGAGATCGGACTCGGTGAAGGGGCCCGTGGCCATCAGCCGGATCTCGCCGTCGTCGAGCCGGACGGACCGGGCGCAGGCCCCGTACACCGGATTCTCCTCACGGACCCGGAGCAGTCGTGACCCCTCGCCCGGCGGAGTTGTCTTGATCATCGCCTCGGAGGACGTGATCCGCGGATTGCTGCCCCGCAGATAGTCCTTGATCAGGGGAAGGTGCGAACCCAGCGCGGGCAGAGCGGCCGACTCGGCCTCGTCGAGACCGAGAGCGGCCCCCAGATGCTGGTTGATGTCGGCGTCCACCGCGATGACGGGCGCTTCATTGGC
The DNA here is from genome assembly GCF_033795305.1 of Streptomyces sp. AK02-01A. Lineage (NCBI taxonomy): Bacteria > Bacillati > Actinomycetota > Actinomycetes > Kitasatosporales > Streptomycetaceae > Streptomyces > Streptomyces sp. AK02-01A. The sequence continues at coordinate 170,813 of NZ_JARBAE010000007.1, read as the reverse complement.
GGTCAGGTGGCGGATGAAAAGCGAGGACAGCGTCGTCTTGCCACTGCCGCCCTTGCCTACGAAAGCGATCTTCATGTTCACCTAGGGTAGCCGAGTAATCGCTCAAGGTGACCAATGTGGGTGGGGAAGACCACTCCAAGGTGGGGCGCGCGCCCTGGGCGCGTAGCCTCCGTACTTATGAGTACGACTGCCTCTGACGCCTCCTTCGCCCCGCGCCCCGAGGATCCTCTGGCCGCACTGGCCTCTCTGCCGGGCGTCCCCGACGTGGTGGATTCCGTGCGCGAGGCCGTCGACCGCGTCTACAGCCATCGCGTGATGCGGCGCCGGAGCAACGAGGTCACTTCGGAAGCGGCGTTGCGCGCGGCGCGCGGCTCCGCCGCGCTGTCCGGCGCCGATTGGGCGCTTGAAGAGGTGCGCCGCCGCAGCGACTTCAGCTCGGAGCCGGAGGCTCGTACGGTCGGCGCGGCGTTGCGGCTGACCGCCGAGGCCGGTCAACTGCTCTCCATCTGGGTGCAGTCACCGATGCGCGTCCTCGCGCGGTTGCACCTGGTGGCGGCCGGCGGTTCTGGCGTCCCCGACGAGACGGTGGGGCGGCCCCGGCTGGCGGGTGAATCGGTGACCGAGACGCCCGGGGCGGAGGTCGGCGGCCCGCTGATCGAAGCTCCGCTGCCCGGCGCGGACGAGGTCACGGTCCGGCTGGACGGGCTGTCGGCGCTGGTGATCGCGGCGAGTTCGGCGCCGGCGCTGGTCACGGCGGCGGTGGTGCATGGCGAACTGCTGGCTCTTCGGCCCTTTGGTTCCTACAACGGTGTGGTGGCGCGAACGGCCGAGCGTGTCGTGCTGATCGGCAGCGGCCTGGACCCCAAGTCGGTCTGTCCGGCGGAGGTCGGCCACGCGGAATTGGGGCGCGCGGCGTACGCGTCCGCTTTTGAGGGCTATCTGTCGGGGACTCCCGACGGTATGGCGGCGTGGATCGGCCACTGTGGGCGAGCGGTCGAGCTGGGCGCGAGGGAGTCGATGGCCGTCTGTGAGGCGCTTCAGCGAGGGGCGGCCTGAAGGTGAGGTGCCGCGCGGCGATGCGGGCCCGAAGGTGAGGTGGTGCGCGTCGGCACGGCCGGAACAGGGTTGCGGCGGCACCGTGTAGGCGCCGCCGCTGGCATGTCCACCCGGTTACCAAGCGTCCTCGTTGTGTTGCCCATCAGGTCGGGTTCCTTGCCCGTCACCTGGTGCGGCTGGCCCGTAATCGACGGGTCGACGTCGCGTGGGTGCCCGGTTTTCATGCGCGGTCCGTGGGGCCGGATGCGTTTTCGGGAAATCCTCTCGGATGTCCTTGGTCTCGCGGGCCGATAAAACCTTTGTACTCCTGTCCCCAGGAATGCGGAACCCCAGGCTTCACTTCTTTACTTTTGGGTTCAAATAGTGGCTAAACGGGCACACTGTTCATTTGTTCTCAAAGGCGTCGTCGGCTGATAAGAGTCAGGCGGGCGTGGACTGCCGACGCCGGCTGGCGTACCAGACCAGTCCCGCGGTCGCTGCCGCCGCACCCACCGCGGCTGCCGCGACCAGGGCCGGCCGGGTCGGCATGGTGAGGGTGGGAAGCCGCTGCTTGAGCTGGACCGGCCGGTTGAAGACGAGAATCGGCCAGTCGCGTGCCGTCGCCTCCCGCCGCAGGGCGCGGTCCGGGTTGACCGCGTAGGGATGACCGACCGACTTGAGCATGGGCACGTCCGTGATGGAGTCGCTGTACGCGTAACACCGGGACAGGTCATATCCCTCGGACTCGGCGAGCGCCCTGATCGCCTCGGCCTTGGTCGGTCCGTACGCGTAGTACTCGACCTCGCCCGTGAAGCAGCCGTCGGCGCCGACGACCATCCGGGTGGCCACCACCCGGTCGGCGCCCAGGAGTTCGCCGATGGGCTCGACGACCTCCGCGCCCGAGGTGGAGACGATCACCACATCGCGGCCGGCGGTGTGGTGGTCCTCGATGAGAGACGCGGCCTCGTCGTAGATGATCGGGTCGATCAGGTCGTGCAGTGTCTCGGCGACGATCTCTTTGACCTGCTGGACGTTCCAGCCCTTGCAGAGTGCCGAGAGATACTCCCGCATCCGTTCCATCTGGTCGTGATCGGCGCCTCCGGCGAGGAAGACGAACTGTGCGTACGCGGTGCGTAGTACGGCGCGGCGGTTGATCAGACCGCCTTGGTAGAAGGACTTGCTGAAGGTCAACGTCGATGACTTCGCAATGACCGTCTTGTCCAGGTCAAAGAAGGCTGCTGCGCGCGGCAAGGAGTGGTTTTCCACGGGGCCGAGCATATGCGCCCACCATTCGGCGTAAGCTCGGGCGCGTGGGTTTGCCTGAGAAGGCTCTCGGGTACACCATGGAAGTCACGGATCGTTCGCGACCGTGCTAACCCGGTCCGGCTCCTCCCCCCCCCCGAGTCGGCCGTGGGGACGACCCCCGCTCTCCCCCCCGGCGGGGGTCGTCGCATGTCCGGACGCGTTTTCGGCTCTCGAATCCAGGTCGTCCTCCTCTCGTGCCCGCTGTGTGCTGCCGACCTCTCACCATTAATACCTGTCACCGTGAGTAGTTGGGGCGCTGCGCTCCGGAAGTCACTGGGACGAGCGGTGGAGTTATTCACAACTCCGGAGTTGTCCACAGTTTTCAAGCAAGATCCACACGATTTTCCGTTCCGCTGCACGGTGATTTCGGTCGCGAAGTTCGCGGCAGCCGGAATCGCGGATACCGGATCTGTGCGAGATCGCTCGGAGAAGCGCTCGCGGTTCCGGATCAGAGCAGAGATAGGGGGCGGAGATCGTGGCTGGATCCATGACATCCGGTCGGTCGCGGGTCGCCGAAGGGCGCCGGGCGGGACCGCTGATCGTCACCGAGGACGTGGAGCTCCTCGACGATCTGCTGCGGCTGTGCGCGGCGGCGGGCGCGGAGCCCGAAGTGCACCACTCGGTGCCGGAGCGGAAGGGCTCCTGGGAGGACGCGCCGATGGTTCTCGTCGGGGACGACGCCGCGGCCCGCTGCCGTGGCGCCACGCGCCGACGGGACGTGATGCTTGTCGGGCGCGACCAGGACGACCCGGATGTATGGCGGCGGGCGGTGGAGATCGGCGCCGACTGTGTGCTGCGGCTGCCCGACGCGGAGAGCTGGCTCGTCGACCGGATCGCGGACGCGGCGGAGGGCGTCGGCAGGCAGGCGCTCACCGTCGGTGTGATCGGCGGCCGCGGCGGCGCCGGAGCCTCGACACTGGCCTGCGCACTGGCGGTCACCGCGGCGCGCGCCGGACGGCGCACGATGCTCATCGACGGCGATCCGCTCGGCGGCGGGCTCGATGTGCTGCTCGGCGGTGAGCAGGCGGAAGGCAGACGTTGGCCGGATTTCGCGGCCTCGAAGGGACGAGTCGCGGGCGGCGCTCTGGAGGAGTCCCTGCCCCGCCTGCACGATCTGCGGGTGCTGAGCTGGGATCGCGGAGACTCGGTGGTGGTCCGGCCGGAGGCCATGAGATCGGTGCTCGCGGCCGCCCGCAGACGCGGCGGTGTGGTGGTCGTCGATCTTCCCCGCAGGGTCGACGAGGCGGTGGCGGAGGCTCTGGCCCAGTTGGACCTGGGGCTGCTGGTGGTGCCCGCCGAACTCCGCGCCGTCGCCGCGGCCGGCCGGGTCGCCTCCATGGTGGGCATGGTGCTCAAGGATCTGCGGGCGGTGGTCCGCGGTCCGTACGCGACCGGGCTCGACGAGCGGTGGATCGCCGGCGCGCTCCGGCTCCCGCTGGTTGGCGAACTGCCGCTGGAGCCTGGTCTGCCCGAGGCTCAGGACGGCGGATCGCCGCCGGGTTCCCGTGCGCGCGGGCCTCTGGCCTCGTTCTGCACGGCCTTCTGGGAGCGCGCGCTGGCCGGGGACGGGAGTGTGGCGTCATGACGGCCGGGACGGCGGACGGCGGGCTGCTGGACGCCGTACGGCAGCGGCTCGCGCAGAGCGGGGCGGACCCGACTCCGGCGCGCGTGGCGGCGGCGTTGCGGGCCCAGGGCCGGCTGCTGGGCGACACCGAAGTGCTCGGTGCCGCAGAGGAGTTGCGGTGCGAGCTGGTGGGGACGGGGCCGTTGGAGCCTCTGCTGGCCGATCCGGCTGTGACGGATGTGCTGGTCTCCGGCCCCGACCGGGTCTGGGTGGACCGCGGTGGCGGACTGGAGCTCACGGCGGTGTCGTTCGCCGACACCGCGTCCGTACGCAGGCTGGCGCAGCGACTCGCCGCGGTGGCCGGACGCCGGCTGGACGACGCCAGGCCCTGGGTGGACGCGCGGCTGCCCGACGGGACACGGATGCACGCGGTGCTTCCGCCGGTGGCGGTCGGCTCGACGTACCTGTCGCTGCGAGTGGTGCGGCCCAAGGCGTTCTCACCGGCGGAGCTGACCGCTGCGGGGACGGTACCGCCGGGCGGCGAGAGGGTGCTGCGGGCGCTGATGGAGGCACGGCTGTCGTTCCTGATCAGCGGGGGCACGGGCACCGGGAAGACCACACTCCTGTCCACTCTGCTCGGCCTGGTCGGTGAGCGCGAGCGGATCGTACTGGCGGAGGACTCGTCGGAGTTGAGGCCCGATCATCCGCATGTGGTGCGGCTGGAAGGGCGGCCGGCGAACCAGGAGGGTGCCGGCCTGGTGACACTTCGGGACCTGGTCCGGCAGGCGCTGCGGATGCGGCCGGACCGACTGGTCGTCGGAGAGGTGCGGGGGGCCGAGGTCACCGAACTGCTGGCCGCTTTGAACACGGGACACGAGGGCGGCTGCGGGACTGTGCACGCCAACACGGCCGCGGACGTGCCCGCGCGGCTGGAGGCCCTCGGGACGGCGGCCGGGCTCGACCGGGCCGCGCTCCACAGCCAGTTGGCGGCGGCGCTGTCGGTTGTGATCCATCTCGTGCGGGACCGCAGCGGGCGGCGGCGGATCGCCGAGGTGCATGTGCTGGAGCGGGACGCGGCGGGGCTGGTGGTGCCGGTGCCCGCGCTGCGCTGGGGCGCGGAGGCATTCGCGTACGAGCGCGGCTGGCCGCGGCTGCTGACGCTGATCGGCGGTGCGCTGTGACGACCGCGGTCATGTCGGCCGCCGTATGGGCGGCGATGGTGTGCGCGGGAGCCGCGGCCTGGCTGACGGCCGGTCATGAGCGCGGGTCGCGACGGGCCAGACGGCTGTTCGCGGGCCACGGCGTGGTGCCGGGCGCGCCGCCGTGGGAGCTGTGGCCGCCGAGGGCGCGGGCGTGGGCGGGCGGGCTGCGCGGGGAGTGGCTCTGTCTGCCGGTGGCGGTGGCGCTCGCCGTACTGGGTGAGTCGGTGCTGCCGCTGATCGGCGGCGCGCTGGCCGTGCCAGTGCTGGGGCGGAGACTGCGGGCGTGGGAGCGGAGGACGGCACGGGAGCGTCGGGCCGACGGGGTTGTCGCGCTGTGCGGCTCGGCGGCGGCCGAGCTGCGTGCCGGTCTGCAGCCCGTACAGGCCCTTCTGGCCGCCGCCGGGTCCACCGGTGGGCTGGGCGGCGGGGAGGCCGCTGTGCTGGCCGCCGCGCGGTTCGGCGGCGACGTCCCCGGTGCGCTGCGGCAGGCGGCCCGCGAGCCGGGAGCGGACGGTCTGGTGGGGCTCGCCGCCTGCTGGCGGGTGGCCGTGGACGGCGGAGCGGGCCTTGCCACCGGGCTGGACCGGCTGGAGGCCGCGCTGCGGACGGAGAGGGACCAGCGGCAGGGGCTGCGCGCTCAGCTCGCGGGTGCCTGGTCGACGGTGGTGGTGCTCGCGCTGCTTCCGGTACTGGGTCTGGCGATGGGCTGGGCCATGGGCGCCGCGCCGTTGCGCGTGCTGCTGCACACTCCGGCGGGCCTGGGCTGCCTGTTGGTGGGCGGGCTGCTGGAGAGCGCGGGCCTGTGGTGGGCCGCCCGGATCGTACGGACCGGGGAGGCGCCATGACGCGGGAGTCCGTCCACACGCTGTGGGTGGCGGTCTCGGTGCTCGCCGCCGCGGGAAGTGCGGCCTTCGCGATGGCGGGGGCGCGGCGCGGCCGGCGGACTCGCGGGCGGCTCGCGGCGCTGCTGGCGGTCGAGTACGGACAGCGGCGTCCCAGGCCCGAGGCCATGGCGTGGGCGCGGAGGTGGGGCCCGCCTCTTGGCGCGGCGATCACCGGCTGGGTCCTGGTCGGCGGGGCCGCCGGCTGGGTGGTCGGGATCACCGGGGCGTACGCGCTCCGTCGATGGCTCCGTACCCGGAAGCCGGACGACCGCGTCCGGTCCGGTGAGACAGCGCGTCAGCTTCCGCTCGCCGCCGACCTGCTGGCCGCCTGCGTCGCCGCGGGCGCGGGGCCGCGTGAAGCCGCGGAGGCGGTCGGTGAGTCGCTGGGCGGCCCGGTCGGCGACCGGCTGGCACGGACGGCGGCGGAGCTCCGGCTCGGCGGAGAACCGGCCGAGGCGTGGGGGCGGTTGGGGGAGATAGCGGGCGCGGCGGGGCTGGCCCGTTGTCTGGAGCGCGCCGCGTCCACCGGGGCGCCGTCGGCGGAGCCGGTGTCCCGGCTGGCCGAGAGCTTCAGGGCGGAGCGGACCCGCGCCGCCGTGGCCAGGGCCCAGCGGGCCCAGGTGCTGATCACCGCGCCGGTGGGGCTGTGCTTTCTGCCCGCGTTTCTGGCGGTGGGAGTGGCACCGGTGGTCATCGGTCTGGCCGGCGGGCTGCTGGCAGGCACATAGCGCCGGCCGTTTTGAGTCCGGTTCAGCGTTTCCTTCGAATGCCCATATCTATTTATGCCGGTTTATGCCGGTTATCAGAGATGTCTACGGGGAGGTCGGCATGTGGATGAGGACACAGCGAATGCGGCGAGAGTGGCGGCGCCGGATGCGTACCGACAGTGGGATGACCACGTCCGAGTACGCGGTGGGGACGATCGCGGCCTGCGCGTTCGCCGCGGTGCTCTACAAGGTGGTCACGAGCGGTCCTGTCTCGGACGCGCTGCAGTCGCTGATCGCGCGAGCACTCAATGCGCAGTTCTGAGCGGGGCTCTACGGCCCGAGGGCGCGTCCGGGGCCACGGGGCCGATCGGGGGTCCGTGACGGCGGAGGCGGCCGTGGCGGTGCCGACGCTGGTGGCGTTCACGCTGGCCCTGGTCTGGGCTCTGACGGCGGCCTCCGCGCAGATCCAGTGTGTGGACGCGGCACGGGCCGGAGCGCGGGCGGCCGCCAGGTCCGAGCCACGGGCCGCGGCGCTGGCCTCCGCCCGTTCGGCCGCGCCGGCCGGTGCCAGGGTCACGCTGGGGCGTACGAAGGGGCTGTGGCGGGTGCGGGTCGAGGCTCCCACGCCCGGCCCGGGTGCGCTGGCCCTGACGCTCACGGCGGAGGCGGCCGCTTCGGCGGAGGACGGCCAGGGCGATGTCGAAGGCGGCACCGCGCGCCCGGGTCCGGCGGAGGTGGCGCCATGACCGGCGACCGGGGCTCGGCGACGGTGTGGACGGCCATGGCGGCGACCGCGATGTGCGTGGTGTTCGCGGCGGTGCTGGCCATGGGCCAGGCGGTCGTGGCCCGGCACCGCGCGGGCGCGGCCGCGGACCTGGCGGCCCTCGCCGCCGCGGATCACGCCGCGCGAGGGCCTGCGGATGCCTGCCGCAGGGCCGCCGAGGTGGCGTCGGCACAGGGAGCGGAGGTGGTGCGGTGCGCGCTGAGCGGGGAGATCGCGGATGTGACGGCGCGGGCGCGGTCCGGACCGTATGCCCCGGCGGTCAGGGCCCGGGCGGGGCCGCCGCTCGGCCCGCCCACGCCCGGCGCCGGGGACGCGGCCTTCCAGTCCCGGCCCGGCGCCGGGGAGGCCGTGCCATGACGGCTACGCCGCTGGTGGAGCGGTCGGCGCGGCCTGCGCGCCCGCCGGTTCGGCCGCGTCCGGCGCATATCTGAGCAGCTCTGTCAGCAGCCGCACGGCGCCTCGCTTGTGCAGGGGGTCGTTGCCGTTGCCGCACTTGGGGGACTGGATGCAGGACGGGCAGCCGGCCTCGCACTCGCAGGAGGCGATGGCCTCGCGAGTGGCCGTGAGCCACTCACGGGCCGTCTGGAAGGCCCGTTCGGCGAATCCCGCGCCCCCGGGATGGCCGTCGTACACGAAGACCGTCGGCAGCAGGGTGTCCGGATGGAGCGGTACGGAGACACCGCCGATGTCCCAGCGGTCGCAGGTGGCGAAAAGCGGGAGCAGCCCGATGGAGGCGTGCTCGGCGGCGTGCAGCGCGCCTCCGAGTTGCTCCGGGTTGACCCGGGCCGCGTCCAACTGGTCCTCCGTGACCGTCCACCAGACGGCCCGGGTCCGGAGCGTCCGTGGCGGCAGGTCGAGCTTGCTCTCGCCGAGCACCTCGCCGGTGATGAGCCGGCGGCGGAGGAAGGAGACGACCTGGTTGGTGACCTCGACGGAGCCGTAGCAGAGGCGTCCGTCTCCCCAGGGGATCTCGGTGTCCGTTTCGAGGACGGAGATGGCGGTGGTGTCGCGGGCAGTGGTGGAGTACGGCGGGTTGGCCTCCTCGACGAGCGCGACCGAGTCCGCCAGATCCAGCCGCTTCACCAGATAGGTGCGGCCTTGGTGGAGGTGGACGGCTCCGTCGTGGACGGCGGTGTGGGCGGCCTGTTCGTCGACCGTGCCCAGCAGCCGGCCGGTCACCGCCTCGACGATCTGGACGGGGCTGCCGCCCTCGCCCCGGATGTCGGCGAGATCGGCGGCCCGTTCGCGGCGCGTCCAGTACCAGCCGGAGGCACGACGGCGCAGCAGTCCCGCGGTCTCAAGCTGTGGGAGCAGCTCCGGGGCGGCCGGGCCGAAGAGCGTCAGGTCGGCTTCGGTGAGCGGGAGTTCGGCGGCGGCCGCGCACAGGTGCGGGGCCAGGACGTAGGGGTTGTCGGGATCGAGGACCGTGGACTCGACGGGCTGCCGGAACAGCGCCTCGGGATGGTGGACGAGAAAGGTGTCCAGCGGATCGTCGCGGGCGATCATGACGGCCAGCGCTCCCTGTCCGGAGCGCCCGGCCCGGCCCGCCTGCTGCCACAGCGAGGCACGGGTGCCGGGATAGCCCGAGATGAGGACGGCGTCGAGGCCGGAGACGTCGATGCCGAGTTCCAGCGCGGTGGTGGCGGCGAGGCCGAGGAGCTCGCCGGAGTGCAGGGCGTTCTCCAGGGCGCGGCGTTCCTCGGGGAGGTAGCCGCCGCGGTAGGCGGCGACCCGGCGGGCCAGCGAGCGGTCCACTTCGGCCAGCCGCTCCTGGGCGATGACGGCGATGAGTTCGGCGCCGCGCCGGGAGCGTACGAAGGCGACCGTACGGACGCCTTGGACGGTCAGGTCGGTGAGGAGGTCGGCGGTCTCGGCCATGGCGGTACGGCGGACGGGAGCGCCCTTCTCACCATGGAGGTCGGTGAGCGGGGGCTCCCAGAGGGCGAAGACCATCTCGCCACGCGGCGAGGCGTCGTCGGCGACCTCGTGGACGGGCAGGCCGGTGAGCCGGCCGGCGGCCACGGCGGGGTCCGCGGCGGTGGCGGAGGCCAGCAGGAAGACCGGGTTCGCGCCGTAGCGGGCGCATACGCGGCGCAGACGGCGCAGCACCTGGGCCACGTGCGAGCCGAAGACGCCGCGGTAGGTGTGGCACTCGTCGATGACGACATAGCGCAGTGAGCGAAGGAAGGAGGCCCAGCGGGGATGGGACGGGAGTATTCCCCGGTGCAGCATGTCGGGGTTGGTCAGCACGTAATTGGCGTACTGCCGGACCCATTCGCGCTCTTCGACGGGGGTGTCACCGTCGTACACGGCCGGACGCACACGGTTGCCGAGCGGGGCGGCGAGCGCTCTGACGGCACGGCGCTGGTCGGCGGCGAGGGCCTTGGTCGGCGCGAGATAGAGCGCCGTCGTGCCCCGGCCGTTGGCGGCCTCGGAGCCGTCCAGCAGTGTGGTCAGAACGGGAGCGAGATAGGCGAGGGACTTGCCGGAGGCCGTGCCGGTGGCGATGACGACGGACTCACCGTCCAGGGCGTGCTCGGCGGCGGCGGCCTGATGGGCCCACGGATGGTCGATCCCGGCCCGCTGAATGGCGCTGATCACTTCTGGGCGAATGCGATCGGGCCAGACCGCATGGCGACCCGCACGCGGGGGCAGGTGCTCCGTATGGGTGATGCGCGCAGCACGGCCCGCCCCTGCGGCGAGCCGGTCGAGGACCGCACGGGGAGAAGGGCTGTTGCCCCCGCTCTCCGGGGGTCCACTGGGACGGTGATTCCTGGTCATCGGCATCGAGTCTGTCACTGGCGTGACGGACAATGGTCCCAAGGCGTCGTGCATGGCTGCTGGTAAGTGATTGAATGCCATGGCGGCTGGCGATACGTCCCCTGGCTCCGTCGGGGAGACCCGAGGGGCGACCGCTCGATAGCAAGGTGCTGGAGGATCCGTGGACCTGTCCCTGTCGACTCGCAATGTGTCCGGCCCTGGTGGCGACCGTACGGTCGTCGAGGTCGGTGGCGAGATTGATGTGTATACCGCGCCCAAGCTGCGCGAGCAGTTGGTCGAGTTGGTGAACGACGGCAGCTACCACCTGGTTGTCGACATGGAGGGCGTGGACTTCCTGGACTCGACCGGTCTCGGCGTGCTCGTGGGTGGCCTGAAGCGTGTGCGTGCCCACGAGGGCTCGCTGCGCCTGGTCTGCAACCAGGAGCGCATTCTCAAGATCTTCCGGATCACCGGTCTGACCAAGGTGTTCCCGATCCACACCACGGTCGACGAGGCCGTGGCGGCCACCGACTGAGGTCGGCAGCAGCCTTCCGGAAGAATAAGGGCGGGGCACCGGGTGTTATGGCCGGGTGCCCGAGTCCGTGAGTTTGCCCGCTCGTACGTTCAAGGGGGATCGCATGGCCACCGTTGAACTCCGCTTCAGCGCCCAGCCCGAACATGTCAGGACGGCCCGTCTGGTGGCGGCCGCCGTGGCGCGTCGGGCCGGCGTCGACGAAGCTGTGTTGGACGAGGTCAGACTCGCGGTCGGCGAAGCATGCAGCCGAGCGGTCGGGCTGCACCGCAGTCATGGCATCACCACCCCGGTGAGGGTGGTGCTGACCGAGGAGGAGAAAGCCTTCTCCATCGAGGTCGGCGACGGCGTGCTGGGCCCGGGAGGCGGCGCCGGGGCTCCGGAGGCGCGCGAGGAGGCGTCCTCGGGCGATCTCCAGGAGAGCGATGCCGAGGACGAGGACGAGATGGGCCTCGCGGTGATCAGCGGGCTGGTCGACGATGTGGAAGTCACCTCCGGCGACGACGGCGGGGTCATCCGGATGAGCTGGCCGACGACGACTGCCGTGGCTCTGCCCTGATCCGGCTCTCCTGAGTGCCTCGTCCTGGACCGTCCTGATACTGGTCTCTTCTCCAGTGGCGTCCCTTCTTCCGTGGCGGTGCCGTCCGGGAGAGTGCTGTCCGGGGTCCCTCGACCGGCTCGCGAACAGATGATCCAATTTTAAGAAGGCCCTGCTCAGCAGGGTCTTTCTTATTTTCACCGGACGATTTTTCGCAACATCCGCAACATCCGCAACATCCGCAACGTCAATGTGTTTATCTAATAATCATTCCGAGATTGTCTCCGGAATGATTTTCGGCATGCGATCATTGCCTGTCGATACATTAAGGTCAATTGCATGTGGCGTGCTCAGTTCTGATCAGGTTCCACTCCCTACAATCCGTCCATCTTGAGCGCTGAGCGTCAAGGAGGACGAATGGCGGGACACTTCCATCCACAGCTTTCCGAGGGCCTCACTTCTCTCGCGGCCGCGATACTCACGGACAACAACCGGCTGATCGTGATCGTTGTGGCGGTCGTCGCGCTGGCGGCGCTGTTCGTGGCCCAGCTTCTGGTACGCCAGGTGCTGGCGGCCGGCGAGGGCACCGATTCCATGAAAGAGATCGCCGCGGCCGTACAGGAGGGTGCGAACGCCTATCTGGCCCGGCAACTGCGCACTCTCGGCGTTTTCGCCGTCGTGGTGTTCTTTCTGTTGATGCTGTTGCCGGCCGACAACTGGTCGGAGCGTGCTGGACGTTCACTGTTCTTTTTGGTGGGCGCGCTCTTCTCGGCGGCCACCGGTTATTTCGGCATGCGTCTCGCCGTACGCAGCAATGTGCGGGTGGCGGCGGCCGCCCGTGAGGCGACGCCGGCGGAAGGCCGGCCCGAGAAGGACCTGACCGCCGTTTCGCACAAGGCCACGAAGATCGCGTTCCGTACGGGCGGCGTGGTCGGCATGTTCACGGTGGGCCTCGGGCTGTTCGGTGCCTCCTGCGTGGTGCTCGCCTACGCCGCCGACGCGCCCAAGGTCCTGGAGGGCTTCGGCCTGGGCGCCGCGCTGATCGCCATGTTCATGCGCGTCGGCGGCGGCATCTTCACCAAGGCCGCCGATGTCGGCGCGGACCTGGTCGGCAAGGTGGAGAAGGGCATTCCCGAGGACGACCCGCGCAACGCCGCGACCATCGCCGACAACGTGGGAGACAACGTCGGTGACTGCGCGGGCATGGCGGCCGACCTCTTCGAGTCGTACGCGGTGACGCTCGTCGCCGCGCTCATCCTCGGCACGGCGGCGTTCGGGAACTACGGACTGGCCTTCCCGCTGATCGTTCCCGCGATCGGCGTGGTCACCGCGATGATCGGCATCTTCGCGGTGGCCCCGCGGCGCGCCGACCGGAGCGGTATGAGCGCCATCAACCGCGGCTTCTTCCTCTCCGCCGTGATCTCGCTCGCCCTGGTCGCCGTGGCGGCCTTCGTCTATCTGCCGTCCTCGTACGCCCAACTGGACGGGGTCAGCGAGGAATCGATCCTCACACACAGCGGCGATCCCCGAGTGCTGGCCCTGATCGCGGTCGCCATCGGCATCGTGCTGGCGGCCCTGATCCAGCAGCTCACCGGCTACTTCACCGAGACCACCCGGCGTCCCGTCAGGGACATCGGCAAGTCCGCTCTCACCGGCCCCGCCACCGTGGTGCTCGCGGGCATCGCCATCGGCCTGGAGTCCGCGGTCTACACCGCTCTGCTGATCGGTCTCGCGGTGTACGGAGCCTTTCTGCTCGGCGGCACCTCGATCATGCTCGCTCTCTTCGCGGTGGCGCTGGCCGGCACCGGCCTGCTCACCACCGTCGGTGTCATCGTCGCCATGGACACCTTCGGCCCGGTCGCGGACAACGCGCAGGGCATCGCGGAGATGTCCGGTGATGTCCGGGGCGCGGGCGCGCAGGTGCTCACCGATCTCGACGCCGTCGGCAACACCACGAAGGCCATCACCAAGGGCATCGCCATCGCCACGGCCGTACTCGCCGCGGCGGCGCTCTTCGGCTCGTACCGTGACGCCATCGCCACAGCCGTCGTCGATGTGGGCGCCAGGGCCGACGAGCTGACGCTCAGTCTGGACATCTCCCAGCCGAACAATCTGGTGGGGCTGATCCTCGGCGCCGCGGTCGTCTTCCTCTTCTCCGGGCTCGCGATCAACGCGGTGTCGCGGTCGGCCGGCTCGGTGGTCTACGAGGTGCGGCGGCAGTTCCGCGAGCACCCCGGGATCATGGATTACACCGAGAAGCCGGAGTACGGCCGCGTGGTCGACATCTGCACCAAGGACGCCCTGCGCGAGCTGGCCACCCCGGGGCTGCTCGCCGTCCTCACCCCGATCGCCGTGGGCTTCGCGCTCGGCGTCGGGGCGCTCGGCTCGTTTCTGGCCGGCGCGATCGGGACCGGCACTCTGATGGCCGTCTTCCTTGCCAACTCCGGCGGCGCCTGGGACAACGCCAAGAAGCTCGTCGAGGACGGCCGGCACGGCGGCAAGGGCAGTGAGGCGCACGCGGCGACGATCATCGGTGACACCGTGGGCGACCCGTTCAAGGACACGGCCGGTCCCGCGATCAATCCGCTGCTGAAGGTCATGAACCTGGTGGCGCTGCTGATCGCGCCCGCGGTCGTGCGGTTCAGCTATGGAGACGGAGCCAACGCCGGCATCCGCGCACTCGTCGCGGCGCTCGCCCTCCTGGTCATCGTCGGAGCGGTGTACAGCTCCAAACGCCGCTCGGTCACGGTGGACGGCGGCGGAGACGATTCCGGCGACGGGACGGAGAAGTCGCCCGACCCGGTGGTGGCGCCATGACGCCGGGTCAGGGTCACCGACACGGGAGCCCGATCGAGTGATCAACAGCTCATCGGCTCTGAGCCATGGCCGGCCTGACCGGGACCGGCCGGCCGGAGCGGGCGTGCGGCGCGGATTGACGCGCCGTAGGCCCTCGCGTGTCCGCGGAAACCTGCGGCGAGCCGGAACCTGAGCGGGCGTGAGGTGTCTCTCCCTTGGTGCAAATGGCTGCAATAGCCCATAGATTGGACGTATAGCACACGGTTGTCGCCCACTTGCCGTGTAAGTTCCGGGGCCGAGAGCCTTGGAAGGGACCAATCCGGTGAACAAGAAGCTTGTGGCCGCGCTGTCCGGCGGTGCGGTACTGCTTATGGCGCTGTCCGGCTGCAGTAGTGACGACAGCAACAGCAAGGTGAACGACTGGGCCAAGAAGGTCTGCGACCAGGTTCAGCCCCAGCTGAAGAAGATCGCGGACGCCAACACCTCCATCCAGCAGGCGACCTCGGACAGCAGCAAGCCCGCTGATGTCCAGAAGACCGACGCGGCGGCCTTCCAGTCCATCTCCGACGCCTACAAGTCGCTGGGCTCCGCCGTGAACAGCGCGGGCCCACCGCCCGTCAGCGACGGCGAGACGACCCAGCAGGAGGCCGTCAAGGAGCTCAACTCCACCTCAGCGGCGTACGCGGACCTCAGGAAGAAGGTCGACGCGCTCGACACCAAGGACCAGGCGGACTTCGCCGACGGTCTCAAGGGCGTCGCGGACGAACTGGACAAGCTCAGCAAGAGCGGCGATCAGGCGCTGCGGAAGCTCCAGTCCGGTGATGTCGGCAAGGCGATGGCGAAGCAGCCCGGCTGCCAGAAGCAGGCACCGACGGCGGGCGGGTCGACCGCCTCGCCGGCGGGCGGCAGCGGGTCGTGACGGGCACGGCGGCACACGGCGGCTCCTCGTCGTAACCTCTGCCGTCGCCCGGCACGGCGACCCACGGCATCCGCTCACGGACGCTCTCGAACGCGGCTCTGCGGCCCGGTCCCCCGAACGGAGGGCCGGGCCGCAGGCCGTTGTCAGCGGGAGCCGCCACAATGGGCGGGTGAGTACGACCAGCCTTCCCGCGCCCGACCACTCGCCCCGACTCCGTGCGGCCCTGCTCGCCGCGGACTTCACCGCAGACGGCCTGCTCGATCTGCTCGGCGCGCCCGCCTACGCCGCGCTGGCCCGCAGCGAGACCGTGCCCGCGCTGCGCGCCACCCGCGGCGACACACCGCTCGAAACGCTCGTACGGCTGTTTCTGCTCCAGCGGCCTGTCCCGCGAGAGCGGGCGACGGCCGCGCTGCCCCTGGACGAGGCGCTGGCCGGCGGCTGGGTCGTACAGGACGGCGAGGAGGTCCGCGCGACGGTGGACGTGCGTCCGTACGGCGGGCCCGAGGGACAGGACTGGTTCATCGTCTCCGACCTCGGTCTCGCCGTCGGCGGTGCCGGAGGCGCGAGCGGACACGACGAGGGAGTGGTGCTGGGTGTCGGCGGGGCCTCGACGACCCTGGCCGGGATCACCGTGCGTACGCCCGTCGGGAAGGCGCTCGATCTCGGCACCGGATCCGGCATCCAGGCGCTGCACGCCTCCCAGTACGCCACACGGGTCACCGCCACCGATCTGAATCCGCGGGCGCTCGGCTTCACCAGGCTGACTCTGGCGCTCTCCGACGCGCCCGCGGCGGAGCTGCTGGAGGGTTCGCTCTTCGAACCGGTCGGCGACGAGACGTACGACCTGATCGTCTCCAACCCGCCGTTCGTCATCTCGCCCGGTGCGCGGCTCACGTACCGGGACGGCGGAATGGGCGGTGACGATCTGTGCCGGACTCTTGTCCAGCAGGCGGGCGAGCGGCTCAACACCGGCGGATTCGCCCAGTTGCTCGCCAACTGGCAGCACGTGGAGGGAGAGGACTGGCAGCAGCGGCTGCGGTCATGGGTGCCGAACGGCTGCGACGCCTGGATCGTGCAGCGCGAGGTCCAGGATGTGACGCAGTACGCCGAGCTGTGGCTGCGCGACAGCGGCGATCACCGGACCGACCCGGAGGCGTACGCGGCGCGGTACGACGCGTGGCTGGACGAGTTCGAGGCCCGGAAGACCAAGGCGGTCGGCTTCGGCTGGATCACGCTCAGGAAATCGGGAGCCGAGCAGCCGTCGATCGTCGTGGAGGAGTGGCCGCACCCGGTGGAGCAGCCGCTCGGTGAGACCGTACGAGCGCACTTCGACCGGCAGGACTATCTGCGGACGCATGACGACGCGGCACTCCTTGCCGACCATTTCGTGCTGGCTCCCGAGGTTGTCCAGGAGCAGGTCGGACTGCCGGGCGCGGAGGATCCGGAGCATGTTCTGCTGCGGCAGAACCGCGGCATGCGCCGGGCCACCAAGGTCGACACGGTCGGGGCCGGGTTCGCGGGGGTCTGCGACGGGACGCTCAGCGCCGGACGGATCCTGGACGCCATCGGTCAACTCGTCGGGGAGGACCCGGTGCTGCTCCGCGACCGTACGCCTCAGGCGATCCGGACGCTGGTGGAGGAGGGCTTCCTGGAGCCGGCGCCGGGGCCGGGGTGACCTGCGCAGGCCCGGCGCATGCCGGCAACCCGCGCCCGGCGTTCACCCGGAATTCGTGCCCGTGATGCCCCGGGATGCCAGCCTCGGTCTCCTGAATTCCCGGCGCCGCGCGTCGGGTGCCACGGAATGAACGAGGTACGGGCATGGAGAGCGGGCCGGCGGTCTTCGTGGGAACGGCGTTCACGCTGTTCGGCGCCGGGCTGCTGCTGTGGACGGCGGTGCGCCTCCTGCACCGCGCGCCGGTGGCCCACGGAGTGCGGCCGGCGGCGTCCATCACACTCGCGACACTCTCGGGCGTGGTCTTTCTCGCTCTTGGCGTGTGGTGTTTCGGTCGTATCTGATCCAAACTTTCCGCCGCCTGACCGGAACCCGTGGCGCATGATCGATCCGAGCCCGCGCACGGCGGCGTCAGCCCGCCGGACCTGCACCGGACGTGTCGCGGGGCCTCGCGGAGGGACCGCCTCCAGGCCCCTTCGCGGAACCGCCGGCGGCCCGGCCGGACGAGGCGGGCTCGGGGGTCCGGGCGGCAGGAGTGCCTGGAGTCGGGTTACCGTTCGAGTGGCCGTTGCGGGCTTTTGCCGTTTGACACGGGGGCGGGTTGTACCGTCACACTCCGCAGCGAAGCAGCGTCACCGCTGGGCCGTACCACGGCCCGCGTGCTGTTCTGCCGTACTGCCGTACGGGCCCACCGAGCGTCGACCGGAGAGAAGAGCGAAGTTGTCCCCGACCAGCGAGACCGCACACGGCGGCCGCCGACTCGTCATCGTCGAGTCGCCCGCCAAGGCGAAGACGATCAAGGGCTACCTCGGCCCTGGTTATGTCGTCGAGGCGAGCGTCGGGCACATCCGCGACCTCCCGAACGGCGCCGCCGAGGTGCCGGAGAAGTACACCGGCGAGGTGCGCCGCCTCGGAGTGGACGTCGAACACGACTTCCAGCCGATCTATGTCGTCAACGCCGACAAGAAGGCACAGGTCAGAAAGCTCAAGGAGCTGCTGGCCGAATCCGACGAGCTTTACCTCGCCACCGATGAGGACCGCGAGGGCGAGGCCATCGCCTGGCATCTGCAGGAAGTCCTCAAGCCCAAGGTCCCGGTCCACCGGATGGTCTTCCACGAGATCACCAAGGACGCGATCCGGGCCGCCGTCGCCAACCCGCGTGAGCTGAACACGCGCATGGTCGACGCCCAGGAGACACGCCGGATCCTCGACCGGCTCTACGGCTACGAGGTCTCGCCGGTCCTGTGGAAGAAGGTCATGCGCGGCCTCTCCGCCGGCCGCGTCCAGTCCGTCGCCACCCGTCTCGTCGTCGAGCGCGAGCGCGAGCGCATCGCCTTCAGCTCCGCCGAGTACTGGGACCTGACCGGCACGTTCTCCACCGGCCGCGCCGGTGACGCCTCCGACCCGTCCTCGCTGGCCGCCCGGCTGAGCGCGGTCGACGGCCGCCGTGTCGCCCAGGGCCGTGACTTCGGCGCGGACGGCCGGATCAAGTCCGACCAGGTGCTTCACCTGGACGAGGCGAACGCACGGGCACTCGCGGCCGCTCTGGAGAACGCTTCCTTCTCCGTCCGCTCGGTCGAGTCCAAGCCGTACCGCCGCTCGCCGTACGCGCCCTTCCGGACGACGACCCTCCAGCAGGAGGCCGCGCGCAAGCTGGGCTTCGGCGCGAAGTCCACGATGCAGGTCGCGCAGAAGCTGTACGAGAACGGCTTCATCACCTATATGCGTACCGACTCGACGACCCTCTCGGACACCGCTGTCTCCGCGGCCCGGGCGCAGGTCACGCAGTTGTACGGCGCGAGCTATCTGCCGGACAAGCCGCGGACGTACGCGGGCAAGGTCAAGAACGCGCAGGAGGCGCACGAGGCGATCCGTCCTTCGGGTGATCGTTTCCGCACTCCGGCGGAGACCGGACTGACCGGCGACCAGTTCAAGCTCTATGAGCTGATCTGGAAGCGGACCGTCGCCTCCCAGATGAAGGACGCGGTCGGCAACAGCGTCACCGTCAAGATCGGGGGCCGCTCCTCCGACGGCCGGGACGCGGAATTCTCCGCCTCCGGCAAGACGATCACCTTCCACGGCTTCATGAAGGCGTATGTCGAGGGCGCGGACGACCCGAACGCCGAGCTGGACGACCGCGAGCGCCGGCTGCCGCAGGTTGCCGAGGGCGACGCACTCTCCGCCGAGGAGCTCTCGGTGGACGGCCACGCGACCAAGCCGCCGGCCCGCTACACCGAAGCCTCGCTGGTCAAGGAGCTGGAGGAGCGCGAAATCGGCCGCCCGTCGACCTACGCCTCCATCATCGGCACCATCCTCGACCGCGGCTATGTCTTCAAGAAGGGCACGGCGCTCGTCCCGTCCTTCCTCTCCTTCGCCGTGGTCAATCTGCTGGAGACGCACTTCGGCCGGCTGGTCGACTACGACTTCACGGCCAAGATGGAAGACGATCTCGACCGCATCGCCCAGGGCGAGGCCCAGGCCGTGCCGTGGCTCAAGCGCTTCTACTTCGGCGAGGGCGACGACAAGGCGGGCGCCGCGGCGGGCGCCGGAAACGGTGACGGCGACCACCTCGGCGGCCTCAAGGAACTGGTCACGGACCTCGGCGCGATCGACGCCCGTGAGATCTCGTCGTTCCCCGTCGGCGACGGCATCATGCTGCGCGTCGGCCGGTACGGCCCCTATGTGGAGCGCGGCGAGAAGGACCAGGAAGGCCATCAGCGCGCCGATGTGCCGGAGGATCTGGCGCCCGACGAGCTGACGGTCGGATACGCGGAAGAGCTGCTGGCCAAGCCGAGCGGCGACTTCGAACTGGGCGCGGACCCGGTGACCGGCCACCAGATCGTCGCCAAGGACGGCCGCTACGGACCGTATGTCACCGAGATCCTTCCCGACGGGACTCCGAAGACCGGCAAGAACGCGGTCAAGCCGCGTACCGCGTCCCTCTTCAAATCCATGTCCCTGGACACCGTCACTCTCGACGACGCCCTCCGGCTGATGTCGCTGCCCCGGGTCGTCGGCGTGGACGCCGAGGGTGTCGAGATCACCGCGCAGAACGGCCGGTACGGCCCGTATCTGAAGAAGGGCACGGACTCCCGTTCGCTGGAGACCGAGGACCAGCTCTTCAACATCACGCTGGACGCGGCGCTGGCGATCTACGCGCAGCCCAAGCAGCGTGGCCGGGCAGCGGCCAAGCCGCCGCTGAAGGAACTGGGCACGGACCCGGTGAGCGAGCGTCCGGTCGTCGTGAAGGACGGCCGCTTCGGCCCGTATGTCACGGACGGTGAGACGAACGCGACGCTGCGGACCGACGACAGCGTCGAGGCGATCACGCCGGAGCGCGGTTACGAACTGCTCGCGGAGAAGCGCGCGAAGGGCCCGGCCAAGAAGACGGCCAAGAAGGCCGTGAAGAAGGCACCGGCGAAGAAGGCTCCGGCGAAGAAGGCGACGACGGCGAAGAAGACCGCCGCGAAGAAGACGACGACGGCCAAGGCGACAGTGGCGAAGGCGACGGCGGCCAAGAAGACGGCGGCTTCGGCGAAGTCCGACCAGTGAGGCCGGACCTCCGGTGGTCGCGGCGGCCATTTCGCGCCGTCCGACCTGTGCGGACCGGCCGGTGAACACGGACCGGTAGAAGGCCGGGGCCCGTGCGCGGTAGCCCTTTCACACCCCGGCCCCGTCCGCATCGGGCCTCGCGCGCCCGTATGTTCGGACGGGGTCACCAGGGAGTCGGCGGCTCCGGATAGGCTGGGCGGATGACGCGAGCCGAGCAGCCAACGGTCGTGAGCCCCACCTCCGACTCCGACGCACTTGCCGCAGACTCACGAGAGCGCGCCGTGCGATCCTTGTTGCGCCTTCCTCCGCTGCGGCGGCTGTGGGGCGCCCAGTTCGCCGGCGGTGTCGGCGACGTACTCGCCGTTTTCGTGCTTCTGCTGTTGTCGTTGCAGGCGGCGATCGCCGAGGGCTCGTTCGGTCCTGGATACAGAGGAGCGGCGTTCGCCGTCGCTGCCGTGTTCGGCGCCCGGATCCTTGCCACCACGCTCTTCGGAGTCGTACTCCTCGGTCCGCTGACGGCACTGATCACGCCCGGCACCGGCGCCGTCACGCCCGGCACCGGCGCCGGAAAACCGGCGGCCACCGGTACCGGAGAGGAGAGCACGTCCCGTGCCGGGGCCGAGACCTCCGGAGCCTCCAAGGCCCGCAAGGCCCGCGGGAAGCCCGCCAGGGACGGCGGTCCGCTGGACCGCCGCTGGACGATGATCGTCTCGGACGTACTCCGCCTCGGCCTGCTCCTGGTCGCGCCGCTCTGGCTCACCTGGACTCCCGACAACGCTCTGCCGATCCTTCTCAGCACGGTCTTCGTCGCCGGCGTCACCGAGCGCTTCTGGACGGTCGCCAAGGACAGCGCGGCCCCCGCACTGCTTCCGGCGCCGCCGCTGGAGGGCTCCGCGGTGCGTCCGCTGCCGGACCACCTCGACGCGCTGCGCCGGCTCTCTCTCCGTACGGCCTTCGTCGCCGTTCCTGTCGCGGCCGCGGTCCTGCTTGTCGCCACGCTGATCAGCAACCTCCTCGGCACGGGCATCGCATGGTTCTCACTGCACCAGGCGGCTCTCGGCTCGTATGTCGCGGCCGGACTGTTCGCCGCGTCCGTGTCCACTCTGTACTTCCTCGAACTGCCCGACGGCCGTACGCCGCGACCGCGTTCGCCGCTCGCGGGACTGCGCCGCCCGTCCGCCCGTGAGACGGGCCGCGGCGGTCCGGACAAGGGACGTACGGGTGCGGTGCCGCTGTTTGTCCTCGCCTGCGCCGCCATCGCCGCGGCGATCGCCTCCGCCGTGGCCGTTTCCGTACTTCAGGCGAAGGACCTCGGCGGCGGCCCCGTCGCCTTCGCCCTGCTCGTCCTCGCGCTGACCGGCGGCACGGGGCTCGGTATCCGTAGCGCCGCGAAGGTGCTGCCCGCACTCTCCCGCCGCCGTCTGCTCGCGCTGGCGATCGCGCTCACCGGTATCGCGCTGCTCGCGATGGGCCTCGTACCGGACACGGCGACGGTGCTGTTCCTCGCGCTGTTCGCCGGCTTCGCGGCCGGTGTCGCGGCGAATACTGGACACACTCTTATCGATCTGGAGACCGAGGAGTACGGTCAAAACCGAGTCACCGAACACCTCCAAGCCGTCGGCAGGGTCTTTGTCGCACTCGGCGTGGTCGTCGCCCCGCTCGTCGCCGCCGCCATCGGCCCGCACCGCCTCGCCAACGGCGACTTCGTCTTCGCCCACGACGGAGCGGCCTTCACGCTGATGCTGGTCGGCGCGCTGCTGCTGCCCGTCGCGGCGGTCGTCCTCGCCAAGACGGACGACCGGTCCGGCGTGCCGCTCCGTCGCGATCTGCGCGACGCCCTGCGCGGCGGCGCCGACCCCGCGCAGACCGCGACCGCCACCGGCTTCTTCCTCGCGATAGAAGGCGGTGACGGCGCCGGCAAGTCCACGCAGGTCGAGGCGCTCGCCGACTGGATCCGTACCAAGGGCCACGAGGTCGTGGTCACCAGGGAGCCGGGCGCCACGCCGGTCGGCAAGCGGCTCCGCTCGATCCTGCTGGACGTGTCGAGCGCGGGTCTGTCGAACCGCGCGGAGGCCCTGCTGTACGCCGCCGACCGCGCCGAACATGTCGACTCGGTCGTACGTCCCGCGCTGGAGCGCGGAGCGATCGTCATCTCCGACCGCTACATCGACTCGTCCGTGGCCTATCAGGGCGCGGGCCGCGATCTGTCGCCGACCGAGATCGCACGGATCTCGCGCTGGGCGACGGACGGCCTCGTACCTCATCTCACGGTGCTGCTCGATGTCTCTCCGGAGACCGCGCGCGAGCGCTTCACGGAGGCTCCGGACCGGCTGGAGTCCGAGCCCGCCGAATTCCACCAGCGGGTACGGTCCGGCTTCCTCACTCTCGCCGCGGCCGACCCCGCCCGCTATCTCGTCGTGGACGGAGGCCAGGAGCCGGAGTCGGTCACCACGGTCGTACGGCACCGGCTCGATCAGATGCTGCCGCTCTCCGAGGCCGAGGTGAAGGCCCGGGAAGAGGCGCGGAAGGCCGCCATCGAGGAGGCCCGCCGCAAGGCCGAGGAAGAGGCCGCGCGCAAGGCCGAGGAGGAGCGGCTGGAGCGCGAGCGCCAGGCACAGCTCGCCAAGCTCCGCGCCGACGAGGAGGAGCGCAAGCGCCGCGAGCTGGAGGAGGAGCGGCAGCGCGAGGCCGAACGCCAGGCGGAGGAGGCCAGGCGGCAGGCCGAGGAAGCGCGCAGGAAGGCCGAGGAGGAGCGCAGGCGGCGCGAGGCCGAGGAAGAGGCGAGGCAGGCGGAGCAGGAGCGCCTCAAGCGGCAGGCCCAGGAAGAGGCCAGGCTGCGTGTGGAGGCGGCGGAGCGACGCCGCGAGAAGCAGCGCAAGGCGGAGGAGGCGCTGCTCCGGGCCGAGGAGACGCGCCGGCTCGCGGAGGAGTCGGCCGCCGCTTCGGCGGCTCCGGCCGTCTCGCCGAACGAGATCACCATCCCCACCCGGCTCGTCAAGGAGCCCCTTGCCGCTCCGGATGATGTGACGCAGCAGGTCCCGGCGGTACGTCCCGCCGAGCCGCGGTCGCCGGACGGGCCCGACGCGGACGAGACGGCGGTCATCCCGCAGGTGACCGACCGGGCGGCCGACGAGACGGCCGTGCTTCGGCCGGTACGGGACGAGGCCGGGGACGAGGCCCGGGACGGTGGTCGGGCCGGCGAATCCGGTCGGCCCCGGGACGCCCGCGCGGCCGATGAGACCGCTGTCCTGCCGCCCGTACGGGACGCCGATCCGGCTGACCGTGTGCCGCGGGACTTCTTCCGCAAGGATGAGCCGGTCCCGCCCGCCGAGGGCGGCAATGAGCGCACCCGTGAGATGCCGCAGTTCGACCCGGAGCGCGCGTCCGAACGCCCGCGCCGCCGCTCGGACTGGGCGGAGGAGACTCCGCTGGACGACCTTCCGAGCCTGGCGGACGAGCTGCTGGGCCCGCACGACGACGGCGACGACAGCGAGGGAAGGCGCCGCCGCTAGACCGTGGCCGGTCGACTGTGGCCGGTCGATCTCCGGACGTGGCGTATGCACGCCGGTGGGGCCGGAGTGTCAGACCCCGGCCCCACAATGGAATCCACGCGCGGGACCGCGCACATCCACGCGCGAGAATCGGCACGTTCGATTTCAAGCGATCGACATGCTCGATTCCAGGCGGACGACACTTCAGCACGGAGGCGGTGACGGCGCATGACCGTATGGGACGACCTGGTCGGGCAGGACCGGATTCAGGCGACGCTGTCCGCCGCCGCCCGCGACGCCGACGCGCGCGTCACCGCCGACGCCTCGGGCACCGTCTCGCCCGAGGCGTCGAAAATGACACACGCCTGGCTGTTCACCGGGCCGCCGGGCTCGGGCCGTTCCACCGCGGCCCGCGCCTTCGCCGCCGCGCTCCAGTGCACCAGCCCCGACCGCGCTCTCGGCGGAGAGCCGGGCTGCGGCTTCTGCGACGGCTGCCACACGAGCCTGATCGGTACGCATGCCGATGTCGAGGTGATCCGTACCGACCTGCTCTCCATCGGCGTCAAGGAGACCCGTGAGCTGGTCCGCCGCGCCCAGCTCTCACCGGCCGTCGGCCGCTGGCAGGTCATCGTGCTGGAGGACGCCGACCGGCTCACCGAGGGCGCCGGGAATGTCCTGCTGAAGGCGGTGGAGGAGCCCGCGCCCCGTACGGTCTGGCTGCTCTGCGCGCCCTCTCTGGAGGACGTCCTGCCCACGATCCGCTCCCGCTGCCGCCATCTCGTCCTGCGCACACCGCCCGTGGAGGCCGTCGCCGACGTCCTGATCCGGCGCGACGGTATCGAACCCGAGGCGGCCCACGCCGCCGCACGCGCCACCCAGGGACACATCGGCAGAGCCCGCCGGCTGGCCACCGACGCACGGGCCCGTGCCCGCCGCGCCACCGTTCTCACGATGCCGCTGCGCGTGGACGACATCGGTGGCTGTCTCAAGGCGGCGCAGGAGCTGATCGACGCCGCGGCGGAGGACGCCAAGCAGGTGGCGGAGGACGTCGACGTCAAGGAGACCGAGGACATGAAGGCCGCCCTCGGTGCCTCGGCGGGCGGGCGGATGCCGCGCGGCACCGCGGGTGTCATGAAGGAGCTGGCCGATCGTCAGAAGCGTCGCTCCACCCGTACCCAGCGGGACAGCCTCGACCTCGCCCTCACCGATCTCACCGGCTTCTACCGCGATGTACTGGCACTCCAGCTCGGCTCGCGGGTCGCGCTGGCCAACGGGGACGTACGGGACGCGCTGGACCGTGTCGCCGGTGCGTCCACACCGGAGCGGACGCTGCGCCGGATAGAGGCGATCGCCGCCTGCCGCCAGGCGCTCGACCGCAATGTGGCGCCGTTGCTGGCGGTGGAGGCGATGGCGGTGTCGCTGCGGGCGGGCTGAATCGACACGGACTTCATGATTCGCTCGAATATGGACTCACCCGTACGAGTAAGGACAGGCCGTACACCTCGTCCGGCCGCTACGCTCCCTGGATGGACACCAGGCACCTGCTCCGTATCTCCGCCACCGCGTTCGTGGCGGTAGGTCTGCTGATCTCCGGCTGTAGCTCCGGCAGTCCGTCGTCCGAGGCATCGGCTTCGCACTCGGCCTCCGGCGCGGGCTCGATGGCCGTGGATCCGGCTGCCCTGAAGAAGTACTACGGGCAGAAGCTCGCCTGGCGCGCGTGCGGTGTCGCGGGTTTCCAGTGCGCCACGATGAAGGCCCCGCTCGACTACGCGAAACCGAACGGCACCCAGATCAATCTGGCCGTCGCCCGCAAAAAGGCCACCGGCCCCGGCAAGCGCATCGGCTCCCTCCTCGTCAACCCGGGCGGCCCGGGCGGCTCTGCCGTCGGCTATCTCCAGGGATACGCGGGCATCGGCTACCCGGCCCCGGTCCGGGCCCGATACGACATGGTGGCCGTCGACCCGCGCGGTGTCGCCCGCAGCTCGCCGGTCGAATGCCTCAGCGGCAAGGAGATGGACGCCTACACGCAGGTCGACCAGACTCCCGACGACAAGGCCGAGACCGACCGGCTCGCCACGTCCTTCAAGCAGTTCGCCCAGGGCTGCGAGCGGCGTTCCGGCGCGATCCTGCCGCATGTCTCCACGGTCGACGCGGCCCGCGACATGGACATCCTCCGCGGCGTGCTGGGCGACAAGAAGCTGTCCTACGTCGGCGCCTCGTACGGCACCTTCCTCGGCTCGACCTACGCCGAGCTGTACCCCAAGCGCACCGGCCGTCTCGTCCTCGACGGAGCGATGGATCCCTCCCTCCCGGCCCGGACGCTGAACCGCGACCAGACCGCCGGCTTCGAGACCGCCTTCCGGTCCTTCGCCACGGACTGCGTCAAGCAGGCCGACTGTCCGCTCGGTACGGAGTCCGCCGCCGAAGTCTCGACCCGTATGAAGGCGTTCTTCAAAACCCTGGACGCCAAGCCCGTCCCGACCGGCGAGAGCCGCGAACTGGGCGAGTCCCTCGCCACGACCGGCGTGATCGCCGCGATGTACGACGAGTCCGCCTGGCCCCAGCTCCGCGGCGCCCTCACCAGCGCGATGGACGGCGACGGCGCAGGCCTGCTCGCTCTCGCCGACTCGTACTACGAGCGCGAGAGCAACGGCTCGTACGCGAACCTGATGTTCGCGAACTCCGCGGTGAACTGCCTGGACCTGCCGCCCGCCTTCGCGAACGCCGCCGAGGTGACCGCCGCGGCCCCTTCCTTCGAGAAGGCGTCCCCGGTCTTCGGCAGGGGCCTCGCCTGGGCCTCTCTGAACTGCGCCTACTGGCCCACCAAGGCCACCGGCGCCCCGCACCGGATCGAGGCGAAGGGCGCGGCCCCGATCGTCGTCGTCGGCACCACCCGCGACCCGGCGACCCCCTACAAGTGGGCCCAGTCCCTGGCCCGCCAGCTCTCCTCGGGCACGCTCCTCACCTACGACGGCGACGGACACACCGCCTATGGCCGAGGGAGCGACTGCATCGACACGGCCATCAATACCTATCTCCTGGAGGGCACACCTCCGAAGGACGGCAAGAAGTGCTCCTGACCTGCGAGAAGCCCCTCGCAGCGAGGGTGTGCGGAGCACCCCCGGAAACTGTGTAGACTTGGCCGCGCTGCTGATCGCACCATGGTGCACACGGCACGCCGCCTTAGCTCAGTTGGCCAGAGCAACGCACTCGTAATGCGTAGGTCTCGGGTTCGAATCCCGAAGGCGGCTCGTTCAAGGCCCAGGTCGGATAGCCTCTGACCTGGGCCTTTTGTTTTCTCCTCCAGGCGGTCCTGCTGGTCCTGCTGATGATGGTCGCGAGGGGCCAGGGGAGCGCGCGAGCAGCGCATCGGGACAGCGCGGGCGCGCAGCGGGCCACCTTGTGAGTGCCCATGGTGTGGACCGGAGAGGGCCGGGGCCCAGATGGACCGTCTCGCGGAACGGTGCTGCGTCTTGCGCGGTTGTCGTTACCCGACAAGGAGCAGCCCGTAGGCCGAAGGGGTGCCGGATATCCGGAGAAGTGTGGGCTTCAGAGCGATCGTGGCCCGGACGAGCGCGGTATCGCTGACGCGCGGCGTCCAGGTCGAACCGGTGGCCGTGCGCGGCGTGGCGGTCCTGAGGGTCCGCTCCGTGGCCGAGCGGTTCGGCACAGGAGCTCTCCCGGAGACGGTGGCCGAGGCCGTCACCGCCGCCACGGGCCCCGGCCGCGAGGATGCCGAAGACGTGCGCGCCCTACGGCCGGTTCGGATCGAGAGCCGCACCGTGGTGGTGCCGGTACGCGTAGCGGGCCGGCTGGTGATGGCTGCGGCTCAGGCGGGCGCGTACGCGGCGCTCAACGGTGACGGCCGCACCGTCCGTCCGTCATACGGCGACTGCACAGGCGAGTCTTGCTGAGACGCCGTCAACAGCCTTTCGTCGGCAGGCGCTGGAGACTCCCGGGAAGGGCGCCGCATGCTCTGGCGCCTCACCGTCCCCGCGCGCCAGGAGGCGAGGGCGCCTTCCACTGGGCGGCTGTGGCCGGCGGGAGCATCCTGGTCCCATGGATCTGGATGACCTCGCGGACGCCATCACCCGATGAGCGACTCCGGCGGTGTGTGTGTACGGCCGCCGCGTGAGCGATCCCCGCGTACGCGAGATCCCGTGCCCGGCTTTCCCGCTCCGCGTGCGAGGCCCGCTCTTGTCGCACCAGCATCTTCAGACCAGGAACACAGGACCCATACGTAAGAAGATTGCGCTCTATCCTCGACCAGGCCTTGGCGTAGGTCTTCCTCTCCTCGGCCGTCCACTCCCGGTGCTGCTCCGCCGTGATGTAGTCGAAGGTTGTCGACGACTTGTCCCACGTGACGAGTCCGCCGCCGCGATTCACCAGGCGTTTCGTGTGGAGCAATTCGCCCTGCCGGTTGATCACATGCACGGCGTCCGCGCTCAGGCGCTGGTCCACCAGGCCGGCGGCGGCCCTGAAATCGTGGTAAACCCTGTCGTGCAGCCCGAGGTCGACCCAGCGGCCGTAGCCTTGGGTCGCGCGGCCTCTCAGATACCGGTCGATGATTCCCTGACGACTGATCGCGTCATTTACCGCCAGGAAGGCCAACTCGACGCGGTAGCCGTTGCTGCGCAGACCGCTGCAGAGTTGGGCAACATTCGCCTCGGACGGCGAGGTGCCCAGGGTGAGGTTCCATCTGCTGTGGATCGCGTGTTCCGTGATCATGTGGCCCCATCGGGGAACCGCCTGAGAAAGGACCATGTCCATTGCGTTGAGGTCGTTCCGCCGGGCGTTCCGCAGGTATGCCGGATGATCTGAATAGAAGCCGTCTCCGTCGATGGAAACAGTGTTTTGGAGCCCGAGCATCGCGCTGAGCTGTCTTTCGGCCACGCTCTTTCCAGCGCCGGGCTGACCGACGATGACGAGCGCCACAGGATGCTCGCTGGGGATTCCACTATGCCGCGGAGCGATCTGCTCGTGGAAGATGCGGAGGAGTTCATCCTCCGTGAGCAGTGTCGCGGTGCTGTCCTGTGCCGACGCGGGCGAGGTCTGCCACGGGGCAGGTATGACCGGGGCCTGCCACGGGAGAGGTGGAGCAACCGGGATCTGCCGCATGGGAGGTGCCATCGGGGCCGGCCATGAGGGGCGGGCAACCGGGGTCTGCCACGGAGGAGGTGCTACCGAAATCCGGCGGCGTGTGGTGGTGCCTCCCCCGTACCAATAGGGGTGGTTGAGGTCCCCCACTGCCTCGGGCGGCATCCCCTCCGGGGGCCTGACCGAATCGTGTACGGACATCCTTCTCGTGGGCATGGTGCGTGGATCCCTCCGCGAAGACGAAGTGGCCGGGAAGACAGTGTTCCTGCCGCGTGGTCAGCGGGCCGCTGACGCCGGTGCGGGCGCCGTCGGGGAGCCGGCCCCGCGCTCCTGGAGGGCGAGCTTCAGCGAGCGCATGCCGTAGAAGAGCCGGGACTTGATGGTGCCCGGAGGAATGCCGAGCGCGTCGGAGGCCTCTTCGATCGTTTTACCGAGGAAGTAGGTCAGATAGATCGCCTCGCGATGGGCAGGGGAGAGAGCCTTGAGGGCTTCGCTTACGACCACCGAGGACAGTATGTTCTCGATGTGATCGAGTTCGGCGGGCTCCTGTTCAAGCCAGCCGGTTCCGTCCACCTCCTTGGGCCTGGCACCGCCCCTGCGGTAGCCGTCGATGACGAGGTTGCGTGCGACCTTGAAAAGCCAGGGGCGCAACATGGTGTGATTGTCCCCGTCGAATTTGCTCCAGCACCGCAGCAGCGTCTCCTGGACGATGTCTTCGGCCTTGTGCTGGTCTCCGCCAACCTGCCTGCGCACGTACGCCAGCAGTGCCGGAACGTGTTTTTCATAACCGGTACGGATGGTCTGTTCGCGGTCGTCGAGACCGACTGCTCCCATGGCGGTCCAACTCATTGCTCAATGCTCCCTGCGGTCCGGTGGTGCCGACCGGGACGGCAAGGCCATGTGGGTTCCCACTGCCTCGGAATCCACGCTGTCCGATGGTGTGCCACGTCCGATTGACAGTTGATTGACGACGGATGCGCGCCCGATCTCACGCCGTCAATCAGCCGGCGCCGCGGATCCGTCTGGTGCGTCGGCCCGCTGCGGCGACGATCGGAGGTGAAGCAAGGGCTCGGCGGGCAAGCTCGCCAGGCCGTGGTGGGCCGCACGTACCAGCCACTACTCCGAGATGTGGTCCGCGACCACCCACCACGACGCAGATCGTGCCGTCGGGCCTTGGCCGGAGCGAATATATTGGCGCGAGCATGACAAAATCTCGGTGCCTCTCGGGGTTGCGGCACAAGTCTTCGTCTCCCCGAGCCCTTTACGGGACAGCCCTTGGCGCACCCGGGCCCGGAAACTCCACCGCACCATGGACTGGCGCGGGCGCCCGCCGACCAGCCACGACGTCATTCTCGAATCCGTCGCCGCGGTCACCACCCGCACCGGACGCCTAAAAGGGGGTCATGGATCGCGCATTCGAGCCTGGGCAGACATCAAGGTGCGGCCCAGTGCCGCAATGAAGTGTGTGCTGATCGCCGAGCGGTGTGATGGATTCTGTCGGCGTTGGCAGTGTGATCGGTGGCGGCCGTGTGATCGGTGGTGGATGTGCTCGACGGTCGGGGGCCTGTGCGGAGCGGGAGCCGATGAGCGACCCCCTGCGGTGTCCTGCCGACCGTCGGACGGGGTCAGGCTGACGCGGGCGTGTCGGCCGGGTGCGGATACCGCGCAAGCGAACGCAGACGGGTTTCCGCCTGCCGGCGCGCCTGGTCGTCGGTGGAATCGGGGACGCCCTGCGTAGCCGATTGCTCCCAGACGGCCAGGAGTTCGCGGCCCAGCGGCAGGGCGGTCCGCGGGTCGTCGATGAGATTCCAGGTCGCGGCGGCGCGCAGCACGTCCTGGCGGGCCCGGAGGTCGCCCTGCTCGTGTCTGAGGCGTGCCACATGCAGCGACACCGCCGTGGCGCGCCCCTCGTCCCTCTCCAGGTAGGCGATATAGGCATCCACCGCGTATGCCTCCAGGGTGTAGGGGTGAGTCGCTCCCAAGGTGCCCACCGTGTGCTGCTTCAGCCGGTCGACGAGCACCCTGGCGAACTCCAGGTCCCCAGCCGCGAGCGCGTCGTTGATGTACGCCACGGGCTGGACGAGGTCCGCTGGGATTGGTGGTGCTGCTGGGGGTGGTGTGTGGTCGGGTTCGGTGATGCGGCGTAGGACGGTGGTGTGGTGGTCTGGCAGAGGGGTGTTGGTGGGTGTGTCTGGTGTGGGCGCGGGTGGTCGGGCGCTTGGGTGAGCTTCGGGCGCAGGAGCTTCGGTGCTTGCGCCTGTTTCGAAAGCGGACGCTGCGCCGCGGTGGGCGGTGCGGACGTCGGTTCCGTTCGGCGGTAGGGGAGCGGGCTCACGCAGGAGCTCGCTCCTGCCGTCCGTGCCGACCCGCAGCCGCAGGCCCCAGAGGTGCCGGTGGTCGAAAACGGTGGCCTCCACGGCGCGTCGGCCGGCCACGGCGTGGCGGTGCAACTCGTCCAGCACCGCCGTGTGCGCGCCTGCGGCGGATGCCGGGAGGGGCCGGCCGTCGATGTGCGCCGTGCCGTCACGCCCGACCACGACGTGGAACGCGCGCGGCGGACTCTCGGGGGATACGGGCGGCACCGGACGCGGGCGATTTCGGCGGCGCATAGTGGCTGTCACTGTCCTTCCGGGCTGGGCGTGGGGGTTGTCACGGGAGACGGGGAGGGCGCGGGGACGACGCCCTGGAACCTGGCGAAGTTGGCGCGGACCTGCAGGACGTAGTTCTGTGACTCGTTGGTCTGGGGCACGCTGCCTGCCACGCGTACGGTGTCCACGTCGGTGTCGTAGGCCGCCAGGGCGAGACTGAGGACGTCTCCCAGCGGGCGGCCGGCGTCGGCCAGCGGGGTGAGCTGCTCCACCAGAGAGCACATGTAACGGCCCTGCGTGAGGATCGAGTCGGTGGGATCGAGGGCCGAGGCCCCGCCGTTGCCGTCGTCGTCCTTGCCGAACCGCACGAACACCTCCGGCGGTAGCTGCGACAGACCGACTTCGCCCTCATCGCCCACCACGGTCGTGCTGAAGCCCGACTCCTGTTGGATCTGGGCGGCGATCGCGATGGGCCCCACCTCCGGGCACAGCGCACCCGCCCGCTGGATCGGATCCACCAGGTCGGCGGGCACGGTGGTGGGGTCCAGCTCGCCCTTGCCGTCGCCCTGGACGGCGGAGACCACCTGGTCGGGGTTGATGTCGGGGGATTTGTCTCCACCACCGGTGAACAGCAGGATCAGCGCGATCACCGGAGCCAGAAGCACTCCCAGTCCCCCGACGATTATCACGACGACGATGCCGCCGACCAGCGCCACGGGGGAGGCCAAGCAGCCCAGGCCCCCGACCGCCGCCGCCGCGGTGACCGCGACGTTTGTGCCCTTTGCTCCGGAGGCGGGGCCGGACTCGTCCGGACTGTCACTCATCGGCTCTTCTGCTCCTTCCACGTCCGCTCGTCGGACTGCCGCACACTCACCCGCGGTCCCAGGGGCCGGGGTTCGGTGGGGCATGCGGTATCCACCCGCCGCTACGTGTCCTTCCTGGCTTCCGGTTCAATCCGAAGATTTCTGCCAGGGCGTTGAACCGAGGTGGCGAACAGCCGCGTTGGGGTTGGTGTGGCCGACGCGGTCACGAAAGGAACATTCAAATTCGGCGGCCCTCCGCCCTACATCTTTCCTATGAATTCCATGCCCTTCAGTGCGGCGCAGGACTCCATTTCCTGGCAAAAGCAGCGCACCGAAACAGCGCGGAAACACGATACGCATCACCGAAAGGGAGCGCGCGTGATGGGCGCATTCGCAACCGCCTCCGATATCGCATCCGGATTCGGAGAGCCTGGCACCGGACCCGTATCCGCGGCGCAGATTTGGGCCCGGGGGCCGGTTACGGCGGCGCCGCCCGTGCGGCAGACGGCCAAGTCCTCCTCCGGGCCGCACCGCTCCGGGCACGGCGCCCGTCCCGCGATCACCTGGGTCGGCGCGCACGGCGGTGCTGGGGTCACCACGCTCGCCGCACAGTTCGGCGGGCTGGACTCCGGGACCAACTGGCCCGGCAGCGACGCCGCCCCGCACGGCGCGGTGCTGCTGGTGGCCCGCACCCACGCGGCGGGACTTCAGTCCGCCTCCCGGACGCTCGACGCGCTGCGGCAGGGACGGCACCCGGCCGCGGACCGGCTCGCGGCGCTGGTTCTGGTCGCTGACGCGCCCGGCAGGCTTCCGCTGAAGTTGGCACGCCGGGTACGGGTGTTGCGCTCGGCGGTCCGCGTCGTGTGGGTGCCCTGGATCGCCGCATGGCGGGTGGGCGACACCTTGCAGGGCCCCACCAAGGAGATCGGCGCGCTCGCCGCGCTGACGACGCAGCTGTCACACACCACAGAAGGACGATCATGACCACCAGGGACACCCATGCCGCGCTGCTCGCCGGCACCTTCGACCCGGGCGCCGACGCGAACACGCTGCTGGAGATCCTCGGCTGGTGCGCCTCCGCGGCGGGCGTGGCCGGCCTCATCATCGTGGGCACGCAGATGGCCCTGCAGTTGCGCCGGGGCGAAATGGGCGAGGGAGCGGGTCATATGCGGTCGCTCTTCATCGTGCTCGGCGCCTGTGTGATCGCCGGCACCGCCGGGCCCATCGTTTCCTTCCTCGGTCCGCTCACCATTTGAGCCCGCCTTCCGAGCCCGTCAACTTCCCTTCCTTCCATTGGAGTTCTTCATGTCCACGCGCACTTTTTCCCTGATCCAGGCGGCTGCCGTTCCCAATCCCGGCCGCAACGCTCCTCCGGCGCTCACGGGGAAGGTCGAACTGGTCCTCGGCATCGCCGCCTGGGCGGGCACCGCGGCCGGTGTCGCCGGAGTGCTGGTCACCGGGGCCATGATGGCCATCTCGGTGAAACGGGGCGAGGCGTCGGAGCACATGAGCCGGCTCGGGATGGTCCTCGGCGGCTGTGTCCTCGTCGCGGTCGCCAGTCCGCTGGTCGGCTTCGTCTTCAACTGAGCGGGAGCGGAATACTCTCATGTTCACGCAGCGCACCGACCACGTCCCCGTGCATACACCGTTCTGGAAACAGCGAAGCTGGATCGTGGCGGCCGCCTTCCTCGCTCTGGTCGTGCTGGTCTCGCTGGTCTCCGCCGTCACCAGTGCGGGCGCCGACCGGCGCACCGCGGGCGCGGACGAGCCCCGCCCTCTGTCGGCACGGCCCGCCGGCTCCTCCGACCGGCCCGGTACCTGCCGGACCGACGACCGCGTCACCGCCGTGCCCACCAAGGCCCCCGCGGACGTGCGCTGGCTGACGATCGAGGGCAGCCGGGTGCCGGCCTCGCGGTCGGCCGGACCGACACGTACCGACGGACCAGTGCTGTGGTGCTTCGCGCACACCCCGCTGGGCGCCGTCATGGCCGCCCATGTGATTCCGGCCCAGATGAACGCACCGTCCTGGCGGGCAGTCGTGGATCAGCAGGTACTGCCGGGCTTCGGCCGGGATCTCTTCGCGTCGCAGCGCGAGTCGATCGGCGAGACCGCCGTGCGGGGCCGGGCGATCGGGGTCTACGCGGGGTTCTCCCTCAGCCGCTACGACAGCCGTTCGGCCACCGTCGACCTCCTCGTCAAGAGCGCCCAGGGCGCTTTGACCGCCAGCTCGGTGACGATGCGCTGGGACGGTGGGGACTGGAAGGTCCAGCCGGCCTCCGACGGCGCACTGCACTCCGGCGCCGACGCGGTCCGTTCCGCCGACGGCTTCGTCCAGTGGGAGGTCTGACGTGGCATGCCCGACCGGAAACCCGCTGACCGATTTCGTCGTCGGCTTCTTCGACTTCCTCGGCGATCCGATCGGCACCATCATCGAGGGCATCGCCAACGCCGTACTGGGCGGAGCGATATCCGTGTTCGGCGACCTGAGCACGAACATCCCCACCCTGGTGACTGACGGCACCGCACGCGAGGTCAACGCCCAGACCCAGTGGGTCGTCGTCTACGCCGCCGTGGCGTCCCTGTTGTTCGCCGCCATCCGGATGGCGCTGGAACGCCGGGGCGAGGCGGGGCAGGTGGCGCTCAAGGGCCTCCTGCGCGTCATTCTGGTGGCCGGCGGCGCGACGGCCGTGACGACCGCCCTGGCCGGGCTGTCCGACCGCTACGCCGATCATCTGTTCGCCGCCGGTGCGCAGAAGCAGCTCACCAGCATCGGCTGCAACGACGGAGACGGCATCCAGGGCTTCCTGCTGCTGGTGCTGGCCTTCCTGCTGCTGATCGCTGCGATCGTCCAGACGATCATGCTCTACGTCCGGCTCGGTGTCATGATCATCCTGCTCGGCACGCTGCCGCTCGCCGCCGCGGCCTCCATGACGCAGTGGGGCAGCGGATGGTGGCGCAAGCACATCGGCTGGATGGTCGCCTGGCTGCTCTACAAACCCGCCGCCGGTCTGGTGATGTTCGCGGGCTCGGCCATGATTTCCAGCGGTCCGCAAAGCGGTATCCACGAAAAGATCGCCGGTATCGGTGTGCTGCTCCTGTCGGCGCTCGCCCTGCCGGCGCTGCTCAAGCTCGTCGTCCCCGCCACGGCGGCGCTCGGCGGCGGGTCGGCGGCGCAACAGGGCACGCTGGCGGCTGCGGGCGCGGTCGCCTCCGGAGCGAAGTCGGTCGGCGGAGCGCTGCTGTCGACCGGTGGCGGGGCTCGTACGGCAGCCACGCAGGGCCCGACCGGGGCGACGGGAGCCGGCCGGTCCGGCCCGGCGGGCCCGGGCGGCCGGCCCCCGTCGCCCGGCGCCGCGCCCGCCGCTCTGGGCACCGCGGCGCGAACGGCCGCGGGAGCCGCGATGACCGGTGCCCGTATCGCGGGGCGGGTTGCCACAGGGGCTCTCGACGGCGCCGATCCGGACCGCGGCCACAACAGCTGACGCGGAAACCGCCGCCTCCCCGGTCGCTCCCCGGCGGCCCGGGGAGCACCCGCCCGCTGTTACGGCCCGTCGGGCCCGGGCGCCGTGCGCGCTGTCCACGGCGCTCGGCATCCGGGCCGACACTCCGACCCTCTCTCCAGCCCGCGAGCCGCTTCCCACCCCTGCGAACACCTCCTCGGGTCCTGTGGAAGCCGCCCGCCCAGAACCACATCAAGAAAGGCAGGACCTCATGTCCGCGGAAGCGGCAGTACATCCCACATACGGCAACTGGCGTCGGCCCCGGCGGCCGGGTCTCGGACCTTTCGGCCTGATCGGCACGTTCGGCGTGTTCGGCGGGCTGGTTGTCGCACTGCTGGTCTCGCTGATCTCCTTGCGCGCCGCACTGGGCGTGCTCGTCCCTCTGATCTTCCTGCTCGTCCCCCTGATGATCCGCACCCAGGACGGGCGCAACCTGTATCAACTGCTCGCCCTGCGGATCGGCTGGCTGCGCCGTAAAGCCAAGGGATCCCACACGTATGTCTCCGGCCCCCTGTCCGCTCGGCCCGGAGGCCGCTTCCGTCCTCCCGGGCTACTGGCCAACGTCACCATGCAGGAAGGCCATGACGCCTATGACCGGGCGTTCGGCGTCCTGCACCACAAGGGCCGCGGGCTGTACACGATCGTGCTGGCCTGCGAGCCGGACGGCGGATCACTGGTCGATCCCGATCAGGTGGACGTCTGGGTCGCCGCCTGGGGCGAGTGGCTGGCCCGGCTCTCCCACGAACCGCAGCTTCGCGGCGCCGCCGTCATCGTCGAGACGGCCCCGGACCCCGGCACCCGGCTGGCCAATGAGGTGCTGCCGCGCATCAGGGACGACGCCCCCGCCGCGGCGCGCGCGGTGATGGAGGAAGTGGTCGAACGCTATCCCTCGACTTCCTCGGAGATGCATACCTACATCGCTCTGACCTACGGGGTGCCCGCCGCCCGCGGGCGGGATCACAACGACGTGCTCACCGACCTCGCGATCCGAATACCAGGGCTGCTCGCCGGTCTGGTCGGCGCGGGGGGAGGGGCCGCCATGCCGCTGTCCGCGGAACGCATCGCCGAGATCGTGCGCGTCGCCTACGACCCCGCCGTCGCCGGTGATGTGCTCAACGTCCGTGCCCAGCACGGCGCTACGGGCCTGGACTGGGACGACGCCGGGCCCGCCGCCACCGTCGAGACCGTCAGCGCCTACCAGCACGACTCCGGTGTCTCCCGCACCTGGCTGCTCACTCTGGCCCCGCGCGGCACCGTACGCTCCAGTGTCCTGCGCGGCCTGCTGGAAGCCGCGCCCGGTACCCGGCGCAAGCGAGTGGCGCTGCTGTACCGCCCGATCGACCCCGCCACCTCGGCTCGCATCGTCGAGTCCGACCGGCGCGCTGCCCAGTTCATGGCCAGCTCGGGCCGCGGCATGGTCCAGGCCCGAGCCGCCTCCGAGGTACGGGCGGCGGAGCAGACCGCCGCCGAGGAGGCGTCCGGAGCGGGCCTGGTGGAGTTCTCGCTGATGCTCACGGTCACCGTCGACTCCGCCAGCCAACTGGCCGACGCCGCCGTGACCGTCCGCAATCTCCAGGCGGCCTCGCGACTGTCGCTGCGCCCGGCCGACCGCATGCAGGCCGCCGCCTTCACCTGCACTCTCCCTGTCGGCGTCCTGCCGTGGGAGCACACCCTGATCCCGCAAGAGCTCCAGGAGGCACTGTGAACGCCGTCCACGGCAACACGACCGCGCGGCCGGAGGACCGGCCGGGCCGGGAGTCCACGAAGGGGCATCCGTCCGGTCTGCTCACGGCCCGAGGCTGGCCCGGCCCCGGCGGCGGGCAGATCGGTCATCTGGACCCGCCGACCATGTGGCGTGCCACCACGGTGCAGGCATGTGGCCTGTGGCCGTTCGCGGCGGGCTCGGGCGCCCCGATGACCGGGGTCCCGCTGGGGCAGCACCTGCATACCGGTGCGACCGTCTGCGGGGATCCCATCTCCTGGTTCACTCGGGCCCGATACATTTCCAATCCCTCCCTTTTCATGCTCGGCATGCCGGGTCTGGGCAAGTCGACCCTGATCAACCGGATGCTGATCGGGCTGTCGGCCACGGGAGTGGTGCCCCTGGTGCTGGGCGACCTCAAGCCGGACTACGCCGACACCGTACGGGCCCTGGGCGGGCAGGTGATCTCCATCGGGCGCGGGATGGGCGGCATCAACATCCTCGACCCCGGCGCCATGGGCGAGGCGGCCGCCCGGATCGGCGGCGAGGCCGGCCGTTCGCTGACGGCCGAGACCCATGGCCGGGTCCTGAACATGGTCGCCGCCCTCATCTCCGTGGTCCGCGGCAATCCCATGAGCGACCATGAGCAGTCCGTGCTTTCCGCAGCCCTGCACCACTTGCGGGAGAGGACCCCGGCCGGTCGGGCGCCCCTGCTGCCCGACCTGCTGGCGGTGCTGAAGGAAGGGCCCGAACGGGTCCGCGCGGTGACCCTGGACCGAGGCGACGACAGCCGCTACCGCACCGCCGTCGATCCCCTCCACCGCTCGCTGCTGGGCATCCTCGACGGTCCCCTCGGCAGCACCTTCGCCTCCGAGACCTCCACCCGGATCAACCCCAACGCCTCCGCGGTCTGTATCGACATCTCCCGTATCGGAGAGGCCGACACCCAGCTCACGGCCGCCGCGATGCTGGCCGCCTGGTCGGACGGGCTGGGATCCGTGGCCGCCTCCCACGCGCTGGCCGACGCCGGTCTCGCACCCCGGCGCTGGTTCTTCACCGTCCTCGACGAGCTGTGGCGGCCCCTGCGCGCGGCCTCCGGCATCGTGGACCGTATCGACGCCCTCACCCGGCTCAACCGCTCCCTCGGGCTGGGTGACGCGAAGATCACCCACACCCTCAAGGACGCGGAGGCCCTGGGCAGCGAATCCGACCGGGCCAAGGCACGCGGCTTTGTCGAGCGGGCCGGCATGGTGGTCTGTGCCGGGCTGCCGCGCACGGAGATGGAAGAACTCGGCCGTATCGTCGGGCTGTCCGAACGCGAGATCGACCTGGTGTCGTCCTGGTCCTCACCGCCCGGCTGGGCGGTCGGCGGCGAGCACGAGGAGCCGCCGGGACGCGGACGCTTCCTCATCAAGGTCGGCGGCCGGCCCGGCATCCCTCTCAGGGCCACCATCACCGACACGGAACGGGAACTGCACAACACCAACACCCGCTGGGCCACAGGCACTCAGCCGCGGCCCGCCCGCCAGGGCTGGGGGCGGGCATGAGCGCCTCGCCAGGGCGGATGTCCGGATCCGAGGCGGCGCCCTGGGCGATCGTAGCCATGGCCGGACTGGCCACGGTCGTGTTCGGAGCGATCTGGCTCGGCGGAACGATCGGTGCCACTGTGAGCGGGGCGGGATGGGACCCGCCTCCGTTCGCGATGTCCACCTTCGCCGAGCTGACCGCGCACGGTACCGGTCGGCTGTGGCCCGGAGCGTCCACCCTCTGGGTCTGGACGGGCGTTGTCGTGGTGTTCGCCTGTCCCCTGGCGGCGGCGGTGTGGGCCGGGCGCCGCCTCATCTCACGGTCCAAGCAGCCCAAGGGCCTCGCGGGTCCCCGGGAACTGGCCGCACTGACCCCGCGGGGCGTAGCGGCCCGCGCCCGTGAACTGCGGCCGTCCCTCAAGGGCATGGCCGAACTGCACCCGGACGACACCGGCAACCTGCTGGGAGATCTGGCGCCCGACGGCCCGGAGCTGCGGTCCTCGTACGAGGACGTCGAGCTCGACCTGATGGCACCGCGCGCGGGCAAGTCGACGGGCATCGCGGTGCCCCGGGTGCTCCGGGCTCGCGGCGCCGTACTGCTGACCTCGAACAAGTCCGACGTGTACGCGGTGACGCGGGCCCAGCGCGCCAAGGCGGGCACGGTGTGGACGTTCGACCCCCAGGGCATCGCCCATGTGCCGCGTGAGATGTGGTGGGACATGCTCGCCGAGTGCGTCACCATCGAGGGCGCGCGCCGTCTGGCCGGGCACTTCGTCGCATCCGTCAACGATGACGCCTCGAAGAAGGACTTCTGGATCTCCGCCGCGCAGAACACGCTGATGGCTCTCTTCCACGCCGCCGCGCGCGGCGGCGCCTCGGTGCTCGACCTGCTGGCCTGGCTGGCCGACCCGGCCGACCGTACCCCCGTCGACCTGTTGCGGGACGCCGAGATGACGGCGCTGGCCGAGCAGTTGCAGGGCACCGTGCGCGGTGCGGTGGAGACCCGGGACGGCATCTACGAAACAGCCCGGCAGTGCGTGTCCTGTCTGCTCGACCCGGAGATCGTGGCCTGGGTGACTCCGGACCCGCGACTGCCGCAGTTCCGGCCCGAGCAGCATGTGCTCGGCAACGACACGCTGTATCTGCTGTCGAAGGACGGCGGCGGCTCGGCCGCCGGAGTCATCGCGGGACTGGCCGATGCCACGATGCGCGCCGGGGTGGTCGCCGCTGAACGTATGGGGGGCCGGCTGGACCCGCCCATGACCGCCGTGCTGGACGAGGCCGCCAACGTCTGCCGCATCTCCGACCTGCCTGACCTGTACAGCCACTTCGGTTCGCGGGGCATCAACGTCGTCACCCTGCTCCAGAGCTACCGGCAGGGCAGCCGGGTGTGGGGCGAAGCGGGGATGGACGCGCTGTGGAGCGCGGCCACGGTCAAGCTGCTCGGCGCGGGTCTGGACGACGCCGACTTCGTGGAGAAGATCTCCAAGCTGGTCGGCCAGCACGACGTGCGGACGACCAGCGTCTCCCGTGGCCGGGACGGAACCTCCCGGTCCGTCTCGTACCGCCTCGATCCCATCCTTCCGGCAGACCGGATCCGAGCGCTGCCGAAGGGCACGGCGCTGCTGCTGGCCACCGGCGTCAAGCCCGCACTGATCCGATTGCGCCCCTGGTACAAGGAGCCCGACGCGGGCGTCATCTCCGCCGCGGCGGCCAAGGAGGCCGAGGCCATCACCATCCGCGCCGCAGAGAAGTGGAAGCCCCGTGTCGCAGACCGCGTCTGAGGCCGAACCGAACGAGGCGGCATCGCCCGTGGAGCCCCCTCCGTTCATCCTTTACCTGGCGCCCGAGCACTACCAGGCGGAACTGCGGTCCCTGATGGCTTGGGTGCATCAGCTGCTGCTGCCGGTGTACGGCCGGGAGACCAGCTCCAACGCCCCCTGGTGTCCCCGCTGGTGGGAACACATGGAGGCGGTCGCCCAACTGCACGGCCTGTGGCTGGCATGGCAAGAACTCACGGGAGCCGACGCTGCCCTGTCCGGTCCGGCGTCCTGGCACCGCGACTATCTCGGCCCGGTCTTCGCCAGTTTGCGCGACCCCGCGGGGCCGTTCGCCGGATGCAAGACCGGCAGCCACCGCGTGAAGGATCTGCCTCCCGTCGAAGACCCCTGGCAGGAGTAGGACACCGCGCGGGCCCCCGCTCAGTACGCGGCCGTCTCCCGGTACGTCCTTCTCCTCTCCTGTCTTTCGCCGTTTCGCCGTTTCGCCGTTTTCCCCTTTCCCCGTTTCTCCCGTCCGTCCATCCCCGGTTCCTCTCCCGCGCTCCGGCCCCTTTCCGAAGTGGAGCACCACCATGTCCTACGACAGCTACGACAGTTGGGACCGCATGGTCCGGCGCAGGCGCCTTGTCACCTCAGGGTTGATCGCCGTCGGTATCGTCGCGGTCGGCGCCGGCACGGTCTTCGCCGTGGAGCGCCCCGAGTCCGCGAGCGG
This sequence comes from Streptomyces sp. AK02-01A, assembly GCF_033795305.1. Classification (NCBI taxonomy): domain Bacteria; kingdom Bacillati; phylum Actinomycetota; class Actinomycetes; order Kitasatosporales; family Streptomycetaceae; genus Streptomyces; species Streptomyces sp. AK02-01A. The sequence goes on along the minus strand of NZ_JARBAE010000007.1, from coordinate 129,363 downwards.
CGTACGGGCGGTGCACAGCCGCCATCTGATACCGGCCCAGGTCGCGCGCAGGACGGGTACCGAACTCCGCGCCCAGGCGGACGCGCAGCAACGTGCCTCCCGGTCCCGGGAGCGGCCTGAGGACACGCCGTCCGGGCCCGTCCAGGTCCCGCCGCCGACCGAACCGCCCAGGCGCCCGGCGAAGGAGAGGCCCGCGGATTCTCCGGTGCCGCCGAACGGAAAGCGCGCGCCGGCCGTGGGGCGACAGGGCGGCGACCAGGCTTCGCCGGACACCTCGGACGCCTCCTCCTGGTACCTGCCGGTCACGGAACACCGGATCACGGCCGGTTATGGTCAGAGCGGGCCCTGGGCCTCCGGCCATCACACCGGCACCGACTTCCCCGTGCCGGTGGGCACACGCGTCGTCGCGGCGGGCGACGGGACGGTGGTGACCGCCGGATGGGACCGCGCCTACGGCAACCAGGTGGAGATCAGTCACCCGGACGGCACGTACACGCAGTACGCGCATCTGTCGGTACTGGCCGTGCGGCCGGGGCAACGGGTGCACGGCGGTCAGCGGATCGGGCTGTCCGGCGCGACGGGCAATGTGACGGGCCCGCATCTGCACTTCGAGGCCCGTACCGCGCCGGGCTACGGCCACGATGTGGACCCGGTGGCCTGGCTGCGCACGCGCGGGGTCACGCTGTGACTCCGTCACCCGCCGCGCGGCTCACCGGTCCGGTGGCCCGCGCGGCGGGCCGCGTTGAGGCGGTGGACGTGCTGCGCGGCTTCGCCCTGGGGGGTATCTGCCTGGTCAACGCCCAGGTCATCGCGGGTACGTTCACCCCGAGCGCGCGCCTGGCCGCAGGGCCTGTGGACCATGCTGCCGAATGGCTGGTGACGCTGTTCTTGACCACCAAGTTCTATCTGCTGTTCGCGTTCCTCTTCGGCTACAGCTTCACCTTGATGACGCGGGCCGCCGAGCGACGCGGGGCCGATGTCGCACGCGTGTACGGACGCCGCTTGCTCGGACTGCTTCTGATCGGGTGCGGGCACGCGGTGCTGCTGTACCCGGGAGACATTCTCATGACCTACGCGGTGCTGGGCCTGCCGCTGTTCGCCGTGCGCGGCTGGCGGCCGCGGAGGGCGCTGCGGGCCGCCGCACTGCTGATCGCGGCCCTGACCGCGATATTCCTGGTCATCGCCCTGTGCGCGCTGTATACGTCGCCCGCCGAAGGAGGGCTGGGCGCGCTCGGCGCCGACAATGTCGCGGCCTATCGGGGCGGCCCGCTCGACATCGTCGGCGCGCACATCCGGCAGTTCCGCGCGGAACTGGTCGGGGCCGTCCTGTACGCCGGGCATCTTTTCGCGGGCTTTCTGGCGGGTATGGCCGTCGGCAAGTGGCGCCTCCTGGAGGATCCGTACCGTCACACGGCCGCGCTGCGCCGACTGGCCGTGGGCGGCCTCGCGGTCGGGCTGCCCGGCGGCGTGTTCATGGCGATGTGCGAGAACGGCCCTTTGGACGCACGGTACTTCTACCTCGGCCGTGCCGTCGGTATCGTCACCGCTCCGGCCCAGGCCGCCGCGTGCGGCTGTCTGCTGCTGCTGTGGACGCGCGCGCACGGAGGGTGGGTCCGCGCGGCGCTTGCCCGGGCCGGACGCCTGGCGCTGACCAACTACCTCAGCCAGTCCCTCGTACTGGCCCTGCTGTTCACCGGATACGGCCTGGGCTGGTACGGGCGGGTCGGCGCGGCCGGCGTGACGGTGTGCGGCCTGTCGCTGTACACCGCTCAACTCCTGCTCAGCGGGCCGATCCTCGCTCGGTACGGGTCCGGTCCCGCAGAACGGCTGCTGCGACGGCTCACCTACGGACCCGCCGCCCGCCCATGACGAAACCGGGTGGTGCTGTGCGGGGCCGCACCCCTTGAGGTGCGGCCCCGCACAGCACCACCCGGTGCCGGGGATCAGAGATCAGGCAGCCGTCAGCAGCTTCCCGACATCGGCCCGGACGCCCGGCAGCACACGGTAGGCCAGGTCGCCGCAGCACTCGGTCGCCGTCCAGTCCCGGTGTCCGCCGAGCGTCATCCCGCGCTTGCTCTTTCCGTCCAACGGGTTGCGGTAGGTGATCGCCTCTCGCGGGTCGAGGCGGTGCAGTTGGGCGAGTGAGGCGAGCAGCCGTGTGAGCGACCGACGCATGGCCGGAGGGGGCGGTGCCTTCGTGAAGTCGCCCAGCAGGGCGATGCCGATGTTGCCCGCGTTGAAGCCGACTGTGTGAAAGCCGACGACGGCGTCGCGGTGGGAGTCGTGCGCGGGGATTGCGTCCTGCCCCGACCAGCGGCCCTCATAGACGCGGCCACGAGCGTCGACCAGGAAGTGATAGCCGATGTCGCCCCAGCCGTTGCCGGTGGTGTGCAGGGCGTATATGGCGCGGACCGTTGCCGCGGGGTCGGGGTCGTCGTTCGCTGTCACGGTGTGGTGGACGGTGAGGTTCTGGACCGGGAAGAAGCGCGGCGGAGAGATCTCCCGGCCGTCGGGGCCGAAGCGCTTGGATTCGTCGGCGCCCCAGTCCGCCCGGCGCAGGAGGTCTTCCGGAGGGAACGGAACGACCGCGGGACCGATCCGGGCCAGGACCGAGGATCCTGACGGCTGGGGCACGGTCTGCTCCGGGCCAGGGGCCGGAGCGGGGCCGCCGTTGACGGCTGTCGCGTCGACGATGTCCACGTCCGCGGGCGCGTCGATCTGGTAGCCGAAGCTGTTCCTGCCCGGGACGAACGCCCGGGTGGGGAGGGGCGCCGAGGGGCTGTTCGGCCGGCCGTCGACGCCGCAGGGACAGCCCGCCCTTACGTCTTCCCAGGCGCTGGGGCGCCCCTTGCGGTCGTACAGACGGACTTTGACGCCTTCGCCGGGGCCGGTCCAGTTGATGCCTATCGTGGTGATGGGGAACCCCGTGCGGTGCACCGTGCCACCGGGCCGGGACACCCGTGCGATGCGTGGCACCGCGAGGATTCGATTGCTGGACGCCGCGGTCGGCGGGGCGGCGGCCCCCACACGGACACAGGATGCCAGGAGCGGTGTCATCGCGGCCGCGCCGAGCCCGTACAGCAGGCGCCGTCGTGCCAGGCCGGGGTCTCGGCCGGCTTCCGGCTGCCGCACGCCGGTGAAGGTCTCGTTCTCAGTGGGGTACGTCAAGGTTGTCCTCCGAAGGAGAAGCGGTGGTGGTCGGTGGAGTGGGAGAACGCCTGCCACGCCGACGCGGGGCAGCCCGCGGCGCTCAGCGCGACGGCCCCGGCGCCGGGGTCCGCGTCCCGGTTCCGGGGCCGTCGGGGAGACGTCCGGGTGAGTTCCTGCCATTTCCCGGTCCGGTCTTGTGATGCCCGCGCGACCGTCGTCCGGTACGAGAGCGGCCCAGGCAGCCGTACACGGGCTGTGCCTCAGAGGTCAGACAGCGCCGAGGAAGACCGAAGAGATCTTGTTGTCGAAGCCGACCGCACCGAGGTCGCTGACATCACCGTTGATCACCTTCGAGGTGCCCGTGCAGCCGGTACCGGACCAGAGCTTGACCGGCTGCGGTGTCCGGAGGGCGGAGGCCACACCTGGGCGCGGTACGTCGACGCAGCCCCGGCCCACGACACTCATGGACGGATTGCTCTCGGAGAAGGTGCCCGGTTCGTCGAACAGAAGCACACTGGTGTCCGCTTCCGGGGCCGGCGAGGCACCGGTCCGGGAGGGCGGGGTGCCGTGTCCGGACCTGGCGGAAGAGCCGAACAGCTGGCCGCGCACGGCACCGTCGGGGAACTCGGCGGTGTGCAGGTTCGCGTAGAAGCCGCCCGGGTCGTTCCGCACCTCTTCGACCATGGCCGGGTCCTGACCGGACAGCGTGCCGGAGATGGCGAAGATGCCTGCCGGAACCGGAGTGGTGAACAGGGGAAAGCGAACCTCGCCGTTCTTGCCGGCGGGGCCCTGGTGGACGTGCCCCAGGGTGGGCGAACCGGTGTTCAGCCAGGCCATCGAGTAGTTGAGGCGGCTGCCTTCGGGGTCCAGGAAGGTGACGGCGCGGCCATCGGGATCGCCGACCTTGCTCTTGTCGTCCTTGGGAACCTCCTGGTCGCCGTCGGAGAGGGCCTGAAGCGCGCCTCCGTTGATGATGCCGAGAGGGTTCACCTGATTCCGCACCCGGTTGAGCTGGCCGCGTACGGCGCCTCCCGGGAACTCCTCGCTGTGCAGGTTGACGTAGAACCCAGCAGGATTCTCTCGCAGCCTGCGCGCCAGTCCGGCGTCCCGCACCGTGACCTGGCCCGCCGCCGAAGTCACCGTGTCGGGCATCGCGCTCGTGAACAGCGGCACCTTCACATCACCGTTGGCGCCGCGCGTGCCCTCATGGATGTGGCTCAGGGTGGGCGCGCTGATCCCGTGCCAGGTCAGCGCGAAGCTGACGCGGTCGCCCTTGACCCGGATGACGGCCTGCGCGGAGCCGTCCTTGTCGCCGGTCGCGGGGCCGCCCGCGACCGGGACCTCCTGGTTACCGGAGAGGTTCGCGGCCAGGGAGAAGGAAGCGCCCCGCGCGGGATGCGAGGCCCCGGCGGGATCACCGGATGCCGGCGGGGCGGTGCCTCCGGGGTGGTGCCCCGAGTGGGCGAAGGCGGGCGTTGTGATGACCATTCCCGCGAAAATCACGGTGCTGGTGAGGGCGAGAGCTCCATAACGCATATCGCAGGTCCCTTTTCGCTTGCGTGGCGCTGCGCACCGCAGCATTTGTTCCTACGTTCCGGAAGCGGACAGGGATCACTTCTCGCGGAGGGGAATTCCTTCGGCGCCGTGGTGAACCGTTTCCGCTCGCGGCGCGTCGCACCGGATGATGACGTCCGGGAGCGGCGGCGCGGTATTCGTCCGCTGCCGGTTTCCCTTCACAAGACCTGGAGTTGATGCGCGATGCGCAGGACCGTTCTGGTGAGCGTGACCACGGCCGTTTCCGTAATGACCCTTGCCCTGTCCGCATGCGGCGCCGGGGATGACACAGGCGCCGCCCCGGTGGTGCGGGATACGAAGGCGAATGCCGTCTCGATCAAGGTGGCCGACTCGGAATACGGCCGGATCCTGGTCGACCAGTCCGGCCGCACCCTCTACGGCTTCACCCGGGACAAGGCCCGTGCCAGCAGTTGTGGCACGGACTGTGTCGCGGTGTGGCCGGCCCTGACCAGTGAGACGGCCGCCACGGCGGGCGAGGGCACGAGCAAGGCGCTGCTGCGCAAGACCGTGCGGACCGCCGGCGTCACCCAGGTCACGTACGGTGACTGGCCCCTGTACTACTACGTGGGTGACGTCGTGCCCGGTGACGTCAACGGGCAAGCGCTGGACGGGGAATGGTTCGTGGTGTCCCCGGACGCGAAACTGGACAAGAAACCCGCGAGCTGATCACGTCGAGGCACCGACGCCATGGCCCCTCGGGGCAAGAACAGCGCCCGCACGAGCCGCTGCTCTCCGAGCCGCGGGCCCCGGACCTGCTGGACTTCTCCCGCGCCGTGGTCGACTCCAGACACATCCGCGCGTTGAAGGGCGGGCCGGCGCATCGCCCGGCGCGGCGCCGGGCACGGCTCCGGCCAGAAGATGGCCTGCTCGATAGGGCAGAACGCACTCACAGCAGCGGGCCCGCGGGGCCTCACATCCGGGATCTCAGCACGTCGACCTCACAGCCCGCCGTGAACGGGTCGAAACCGTGCTCGACCAGCCAGCGAACCACCAGCAGGCTTCGCAACGACCACCACGCGCGGATCACGTCGAGGTCGACGTCGGTGCCATAGCCGGCGACGACGTCACCGAGGTGTTCCTCGTGTCCGAGCGTCAAGGTGGCGAGGTCGAACAGGGCATCACCCCGGCCCGCCTCGGACCAGTCGATGATGCCAGTGATCTCGTCACTGTCGACGAACACGTGAGTGATCTGCAGGTCGCCGTGCGTGAACATCGGAGTCCACGGCCGGAGCGCGGCCTCGGCGACCTGGCGGTTGCGGGTGACCAGGTCGGCGGGCAGGACGCCGTTCGTCACGAGCCGCTCGCACTCGCCGTCGAGATCCGCCGCCAACTCGTCGAGGCCCCTTCCCCGGCCGGGCCAGGGCGGCAACGGCGCGTCGTGCAACTTCCGGATGGCGGCACCCGCCGCGGCCCACGCCGCCGGGGACGCGGCCGACGGCTCGCCGAGACGGCCGAGTGCCGTCCCCGGGACCGCGGCGATCGCGAGGACGGGCGGCTTGCGCCACAGGACCTCCGGGGTCGGGACCGGCGCCAGGGCCATCGCCTCGACCTCGACGTCGACGCGCGCCTGATCGGCGTCCACCTTCAGGAACACATCGCCGACGCGCAGGGTCGCGCGCTCGGAATGGGCGACGACGACTTTGACCTCATCCATGGGCGACCAGTATCCCGGGAATGACCGTCCGCGTCGCCGGGTTTGTCGCGTGCGATTACGCGGCTGACCGCGTCCTGCTGTCCAGCGGCCTTGTGCACGACACCGACCGCTGACCAGGTCGAGCCCACCACTTTTGGCAGAAGTCCCCAGGGCTTTCCCTCAATGGGAATGCCGCCGCCTTACTTGTGATCCAGTGTGCGCGGAGTGCTGAGCGCGAAACGCGGGGCCAGGTGATCGTTGACCCGGCGTGCGCGCGTCGTCGTGGTGATCTCTCTTTGGCGACGTGCCGCTCGTGGCCCTTGCCCACGTATAGATCTCTTCCGCCAGCACTCCCACAGCCCTTCTCTCGTCCACGGTCGAGAATGACTTGGTTGTGTTGATGACTTCATGTGCTTGCCGTCCCGGCGGCCCGACATGAAGGCGTGGATCGTCAGTATTCTTCGCCCATGCGTTGATCTCTTCCGCTTGAAGCCGCGCCGCCAGGATCTCGTCCTCTGCTACCCGCTTCCGCTCCTTCAGGTACGCGTCAAGGGCTTTCTGGTGCTCTCCGCTCGGAAAGGACTTGCCGCGGATTCTGTGCAATATTTTGCTCCGTGGCGGCGGCAGCCTCTCCTTCAATGCGGCGACAACCTGGGCCCTGAGGCCCTCCGGAACGTCAAATTTCGGCGCACCGCCGTAATTTCCAAGTGCGTAGTACCGGTGAACGTCCATTGCCATCTCTTCTGCTTCTGTCATTTCATGCTCTTCTCTTGGGCGTTGGCCGGGACAGCCCTTGGGTCTACGAGAAAACGGAGATGCGGCTTCGATGGTTCGCGGTCGCGTTCGGTGGTGGCTCGGAGTCCGGCGACAGCGCCGTGGCGAGCACGGAGCGTGTGGTGTGCGGCCCGCCGAGGGTTACGGCCACGACGAGGTTCAGTCAGAGGCCACCACCGCCGCGAGCAGTGCGCGGCGGTCGGGGCCATCGGGGTGGCGGGGCGCGTCCGCCGCCAGTTCCGCGAACCGGGCCAGGAGGCCCGGCTTCCCCATGGCCTCCCGCGCGTCGGCCAGCAGAAAGCCGATCTCGGCCATCGCACGCATGACGCCGGTGTCCCGGAGGCCGACGGACCGTCCGGCGACGTGCTGGTTCCAGGCGGGGTCGGCGCTGAGGTGGGCCTCGCCCCGCATGTCGGCGGCGATCTCGGCCTGACGGTGCGCCTCCCAGTCGGCCAGCCCGGACCACACGGGGATGAGGTGACGTTCGGTCGCGTCATCGAAGCGACGCGCCAGTTCGGCGCCGAGGCCGGTGCCCTCCTCGCGCAGGACATCGCGGAGGAGGACGGCCTGCCTGACGCCGAGGGTGATGCCGAGACCGAACTGCGGATTGGTGGTGGCCCAGGCGTCGCCCACCGTGACCAAGCCGGTCACCAACGGCCGTCCGGCACGCACGAGTCGGCGCCGCACACTGCGGATGCCGCCCATGGTGACAACGCCACCCAGCGGCTCGCCCAGCGCCCAGGGCGCCAGTCCGGGGTAGAGGGCCGCTGTCCGCTGCCAGACGTCGCTCCGGGCAAGCCGCCTGAGATCCTGGTCGGCCCCGGAAGTGACCAGGGTCATCGACCACGTGCCGTTGTCACCCGGGACGACGACGACTGACACGCTGTTGTGATGGTGCAGGGGCCACGGCGCCGGTCCGGGGAGGTTTCCGTCCTGGGCGCGGAAGTGCCTCGTGTAGTAGCGAAATCCCCGTTCCGTCCCGGCCGGCCGGATGTCCGTGGCATCGGGCAGCAAGGTGGCGAGCCCGCGTCGGCCGGACGCCACCACGACCAGATCCGCCTTGACGCGTTCGCCGTGGTCCAGCACCACCCCGGTGACATGTCCGCCGTGTGCTTCGGGAACGTCCTCGGCCAGCAGCCCGGCCGCTCGCACGCCTCGCCGCAGCGTGATGCCCGCGGTGCGTTCCGCCACGGCCAGCAGGGCGGCCTCCAGCACAGGCCGACGCGCCGCGACCGTGTCGAACCGTGCGTCGCCCGGTTCGACCGTGGCCTCGGGCAGGAGGCTCAGTGCGCCGGCGATCATGTTGTGGCGGCGGCCTCCCCACCGCAGGATCTCGGACACGGTCCCGGGCAGCTCCCGTCGCAGGACGTGGTAGCCGGCCGGGGCGAGGACGTGCGCGGCGGCGAACTGGCGTACTCCGGACCGCTCCCACTTGTCCCAGACACCGTCCGGGCCGTCGGCGGGCGGCCCCGGATCCTGGTCGACCACGGTGACCCGATGTCCGTCGGCAGCCAACAGCATGGCCGTGACCAGACCGGTGGGTCCCGCTCCGAGAATCAGTGTGTCAACCATGGTCAGCTCCTGCGGGCGTGGGACGTGCGGCGTGGTCCGCGTCGTGGTGAGAGGGTCTGCGGTCAGGTGCGCTTGCGGAACCGGGCCAGCGCGAGCGGTGCGGCCACGACCGTGATGCCGCACGACCAGATCAACACGACCAGCACCGAATGCCCGGCCGGCTTCTCGTTGATCAGCTCCCGGCACGCGTCCGCCAGGGCTGACAGCGGGTTGTAGCGGGTGAAGGACACCAGCCAGTCCGGCATGGTGGAGACCGGAGCGAAGATCGAGCTGCCGAACTGCAAAGGCACGGCCACCAGGCCGCTCACCGCCTGGGCCGACTGGGCGCTGCGCATGCTCATACCGACCAGCATGGAAATCCACACCATGGCCGTGCCGAAGAGGATGATGAGGCCGTCGACGGCCAGTACCACCAGGGGGCCGGCGGGCACCCGCATGCCCAGGAGCATCGCGAAGTTCATGAGGACCGACAGCGACAGCAGGGAGCGTACGGTCTCCGAGATCAGTCTGGCGGCCAGGACCGACACAGGGGAGATCGGCAGCGTTCTGAAGCGGTCCATCAGCCCGGTCTGGAAGTCGGTGTTCATGCCGGTGCTGACAGAGGTGGCCAGCATCAGGCTCAGGATGCCGAGCAGGCCCGGGATCATGTACTGGATATAGCCGGCCCTTGAACCGGCGATCGCGCCGCCGAAGACGTAGACGAACAGCACGGTGAAGATACCCGGCATCAGTACCGAGTCGAGGAGCGAGGAGGGGTCGTCCCTCATATGGAGCAGGTTGCGCCGGACCAGGGTGCCGGTGTGACGCAGATGGGCGCCCGGCGTCCGGTGGGCGGGACGCGGCGGCGGTGCCGTGGGCGGTTGGGTGGCTGGCCGCGCGTAGTACCAGCCGGGGTCAAGGGGTGGCGGGGCACCTGGTCCGGTCATGGAGGGATGGGAAGGCCGCTGCTGGTGGTACGCGTACGGTGCCGGTGCGGGGACGGTGCCGTATGCCGGCGCCGCCGCCATGGCGGTGGTACCCGGAGTGGTGCCTTCGATGGGCATGGTGCCGGTGAGGTCGACGGCGGGGCGCGGAACGGCACCCGCCTTGTGGCCCGTCAGGGTGAGGAAAACATCGTCCAGACTGGGCTGGTGGGTTGTCAGGGCGGCGACTTCGAAGCCCGCGGTACCGAGCGAGCGCATCACACAGCTCAGCTGTCTGTCGTTGACGCCGGCCACCATCAGCTGTCCCTCCGCCTCGTCGATCCAGGCACCGGCGATCCCGGCGAGGCGAAGGCAGGACAGCATCGGGCCGAGGTCCGCGTGGTGCAACGGCCGGATCTGCAGAGTCTCCGCGCCGACCTGGGTCTTCAGCTCGGCGATCGATCCGCGGGCGATGACCCGGCCGTGATCGATCACGGTCAGCTCGTCGGCCAGGCGCTCCGCCTCCTCCATGTACTGCGTGGTGAGCAGCACCGCCGTGCCCTCCCGGGCGAGGGACGCGACCTCGTCCCACACCTCGTTGCGGGTGTGCGGGTCGAGGCCAGTGGTGGGTTCGTCGAGGAAGAGGACACTCGGGCGGCCGACCATCCCTGAGGCCAGGTCCAGCCGACGGCGCATGCCACCGGAGTAGGTGCGGGCCTTGCGACTGGCCGCGTCGGTGAGGGAGAACCGTTCCAGCAACTCGGTGGCGCGGGCCCGGGCCTGTCTCCGGGACAGGTCCAGCAGACGCCCGATCATATAGAGGTTCTCGAACCCCGAGAGTTTCTCGTCCACGGACGCGTACTGACCGGTGAGTCCGATGGTTCGGCGCACATGGTCGGGCTGGCGCCGCACATCGAACCCGCCGACCAGCGCGGTACCGCCGTCGGCCTTGGCCAGCGTGGACAGGATGCGCACCAGAGTCGTCTTGCCGGCGCCGTTGGGCCCCAGCACGCCGAGTACCACACCCTGACGGAGGGCCAGGTCGACGCCGCTCAGCACGGTTTGGTCTCCATAGTGCTTGATCAGGCCGTACGCCTCCACGGCGAGGCCGGCGGCGGTGTCGGGGCCGTAACGACCGTTGGGTGGCCAGAACATGCCCAGGTGTTTCCTTTCGGGGCCCGGCGGAACGGTGTGCGCGGCGAAGCCGGTCCTTCGCGGAGCGTTGTCGCGATGGACGGGCTACGAGTAGACGGTCACCTGAAGGCGGGGTGCCAGAGTCCAGTCGTGAGGCTCGAAGCCCACTCGGGCCAGCGGCATACGAGTGGCGGCTTCACCGAGCACCTTCTCGATGTCAGCCTGTTGCCGCGAGGTGAGGTAGCCCCACAGCAGGCTGTGCCACACCACGGTGAGCACCTCGCCTCCGTCGGAGGGCCGGGCCAGCTCGGCCGCCAGCCAGCCGACGGCATCCGCCTTGTCCACGCGCACGTCTGAGCGGGCGGCCAGGGCGATCGCGTCGTCGAGCTCCAGCCTCTGTATCTCCCGTTCGGGCGGCAGGAAGGAGTGCACGATCAGCACGTCGGCGGGGTCAGCGGGGTCGCGCGGGGCGAGGTCGCACCCGGCGCGTTCGACGATGGTGAGGTCGCCCGGTGACCTGCCGTGGGCTGCCAGGCGTACGGGTGAGCTGGGGTCACCCCACTCCCAGCCGGGTCCGAACCAGCGGTACTGGTCGATCAGCAGGTTCAGCCCGGCGCACGCGCCGATCTCCAGCAGCCGCACCTTCGGTGCGCCCAGCATGCCCAGCGCGGACAGCAGGACGCTCGCTCGGCTCGGTTCGTGCTGCTGGACGGGCAGGTCCAGCGCGGCGCGGGTGAGCTCGGGGTGGTCCAGCAGCGCCCGCGTGGACAGCCGCCACGTCTGCTCGGCGTAATCGCGGTCGTCGATTCCCGAGGTCAGATTTTCGAGGTGGGCGCCGAGTTCGGGAGCGTGACCGCTGAGCATCAACCAGCGCACCGCGGCGGCCGCGCGGATGGCGAACAGCGGTTCCATGGCCTGCGGATGGCCGCCGATCAGTGTCCAGACGGGGCCGCCCTGCTCGATGTCGTCGGCCAGCCGAGCCAGGAAGTCCGCCGACACGGGGGCGTAACCGGCCGAGCCGACGGCCATGGCCCGCAGGTCGGTGATGGTTGCGTCAAGGGTATTCATGCTGCGACTCCATCCTGATTGCGAAGTTGCGAGGATTCGGCCGAGACGTTCACCATCCACTGGATGACGTCCCGGTGGGGTGAGGGTGGCGCCAGTTGGTGGAGGAGGACGGACAGCCGGTGCCGCAGTCCGGCGATTCTGCGGTCGTAGCCCACCGCCACGTCCGGCCGCCGCAGCCGCTCCCACACGGCGCTGCGGGCACGGGCGTCGCGCATGGCGTCGGAGTGGGCTCGTCCCAGCGCTTCCGCCTCGGCGGGTGGCAGCGTCTCCAGCGCGTAGGCCCGGAGCAGGGTGGGGGTCCCGTTCGCCAGGTCGGTGTCCAGCTCGGCGGTCAGTGGCGCTCGGTCGTTCGCGGTCTGCCGCAGCACTCCGAAGAGCCGCCCGAAGGCGCGCCAGCCGCGCACCTCCTCCTCGGTCCGGCCCGCCAGCAGCGCGGCCATCGCGGCGTCCCGGCCGTAGGGGGCACCGGTCTTCCCGACATAGCCGGTCATGGTCCGCTTCCAGAAGTCGGACGCGGTGTCCTGCGTCACATCCGCGAGCTGTCCGTCGGCCGCTTCGATCGTGGTGCGGTTCAGTTCACGGGCGAAGGAGGCCCCGACGGAGCTGGAAAGGCCCATTCCGGCGATCACCTCCTGAGGCAGCGGCGCAAGGCAGGCGGTGGAGGCCACGGTGACCGCCGCGGTGGACATTCCCGCGGCGCGCGGATCGAATTGCCCGTCCATCACGTCGTCGAGGACCTCCGCTCCGGCCCACCACAGCCGGGACAGTACGCACACCGGCAGCGCGGGCTCCGGGTCACCGGTCAGGGCACCGTGGACAGACATCGCCAGCAGCCTGAAGGGACTTGCCGAGCTGGTGTCCACCTCAAGCAGGGCCAGGACCGAACGCTCCAGCGCGGGGGCGCCCGCGCAGGCGGCGCTGACCGCGGAACGCACCACCGGGCCGAGCCGCCGTTGCTGCTCCAGGAGCAGCTCGTAGGCCTCGTGAGCATCGCTGTGGGTCATAAGCCGTCTCCTTGTCGGTGGAAGGCCGCAACGCGCCGGAAGAGGGGGCCGGGCAGGCCCCGGCAGTGTCTCCAGGGGCCTGCCCGTGTCCGCCGGCGTCATCGGCCGGCAGGCGGTCCTCAGCAGTAGCCGTACTGCGTGCCGCTGCCTCCCTTGGGCTGGCCCATCTGGATCTCGTAGACCTCGTAAGACGCCTCGTCGGAGGCCTCGTTCCACGAGCCGTCCAGCAGAGCCTCAAGTTCATCGATGATGTTCAGCGTGGTCATGTCTGACTCCGTTCCGGTGGATGTTGCGCTGACGAGGGAAGCCGGGCCATTCGGTCCGGAGAGCCCCCGGAAAGGATGATCCGGTTGGCGGGCCTCCCTCTCGTCGGCGATCCGCGCAGTTACGGCGTCACGCCATCCATGCCGCCCGAAGAGGCCGACTCGCCGCCCGAAGGGGCCACGGCGCGCCGACCGCGCCCGAGCGGACGCTAACTTGGCCGCAACTGCTGCGGCAGCGAGGGACTTTGAACGCAGGAAGCGTTCGAGGTCGCCGCCCGCTGCCCTCCTCCCCGGCACGCGCGGCGTGCTCCGGGACGGTGCCGGCCGGTCACACGGAGGGCACTGGGCGGGTACGGGCAGAGCACAGTCGAGGAGGGTACGGCGCGTGTGTCGCCGGTACTGCTCGGCTCCGCTGCGGCGAGTGACATGGACAAGTCTTTCTGGTGCCGCCTGACCTTCGGGTATCCGATCAAGATCGTGGACGGCTACCCGCATATCCGGATGAACCTGGCCCTATCCGCATCCGTAGGTCCTACCGCAGCGCCGAGAGGCCTTTGGCACAGGAGAGCAGGACGTGATGCACATGGACGACCACTCAAGCGGCGCCGTACGGTGCGCCGCGCTCCCCACGCCCGATTGGCGCACACCGGTCGCCGGTCGCGGGTCCGAGTGGGGTGGACAGTGCCAGTGACCACCGCACCATCGCGCCGGTGCGCCACCTGTGACGGACCGCTGCCCGGTTCCGCCTCCACCCGTGGCTCGGCACCCCGGTACTGCTCCAACGCGTGCCGGCAGCGCGCCTACCGGCAGCGGTTGAAGTCGACCGGCGTGGGAGCTGGTTCTTCGACGCAGGCGCAGGCGCAGGCCCATATGAGCAGCTTTGTCGGGCGCACTGATGAGCTCGTTGAGCTGGTTCGCCTGATCGGCGGCGCGCGGCTGGTCACAGTGACAGGCCCGCCCGGCTCGGGCAAGACCCGCCTGGCGCTCGAAGCCGCCTCGACGCGACAGCGTGCCGGGCGTATGACGATCACCTATGCCGAACTCGACGGAGCGGCCGGTCCGGAAGAGGTGCGGCAGCGCATCACCAGGGAACTCACGCGGACGAGCGACGCGGGCCGGGTGGACCGCGGTGCCCGGCTGCTGGTGCTTGACGGCTGCGACGACCTGCTCGACGCCTGCGGTACGGCACTCGACGAGGCCTTCTCCGGCTGTCCGGATCTGCGGGTGCTGGCCACCAGCCGGGAGGCGTTGCGTCATCCGGGAGAGGTGGTGTTCCCGATCGCCGGGCTTCCGGTTCCCGACGAGGAGACGGACGGCGCTCCCGCCGAGGTTCTGCGTTTTCCCGCCGTGCGCTTGTTCATGGACCGGGCACGCGCCGTCAAGCCCGACTTCCGGCTCACCGCGGCCAACGCCCTCCACGTCGGCGCGTTGTGCGCGCGGCTGGACGGGCTGCCACTGGCCATCGAACTGGCGGCACAGCAGGTACGGGCCTTCGCGCTGGAGGGGATTCACGGCCAGTTGGACGAGGCGCCGCTGCACCTGCTGACCGGGGGCTGGCGGACGGCGCCGCCGCGGCACCAGAGCCTGCGGGCGGCCAACGACTCCAGCTACGACCTGCTGACGCCTGACGAGCGACGTCTGTTCCGCGCCCTGGCGGAGGCTCCCGGCGGGTTCGGCCCCGACCTGGCGGCCGCACTCGCCGGAACCGCGGTCGAGCCTCGAACCGTTCCGGGACTTCTGGCCTCCCTGGCGGCCAAGTCCCTGATCACGGCGGTGCCGGACGCGGCGGGCGGCATCCGGTTCCGGATGCCGGAGACCTTGCGTTACTCGGCACGCGAACACCTTGAGGACAGCGCTGAGCGGGACGCCGTGCGCGAGCGCGCCGCTGTCTGGTTTGTGAAGGCCTTGGGTGACTTCGGTGAGACAGGCGCTCTGAGCCGGGCCGGCGCGCGCCGCCTCGCCAGGGAGCGGACCAACCTGAACAACACGCTCGCCTGGCTGAGTGCGGGCGACGACGAGCGCCAAGTGCCCCTTGCCGCCGTCGCCGAGACGCTCGACATGCTCGTGGGCGAGCCGGCCGCCCGTCCGCTCGACCTGGCGCCCGCGGTCGGACGCGCCGGACCGTTCACACGACTCCGCCTCGGCGCCCTGTCGGCGCGGGCTGTACTGACCGCGTGGTACGGACCGGAAGCGTCCGCGCGAATCCTTGCCCAGCAGGCTCGGACCGAGGCGTCGCGCAGCGGAGACGAGGCGCAACGCGCCCGTATGGACGCTCTGCTCGGTCTGCTGGAGCGACACGAGCGCGGTCAGGCCGCCGTCCGCCGGCTGCGCCAGTGCCTGGGGGCGAGCCGTCTCCAGGACGACATGCCGATGGTCGCGCTCAGTCTGCACCTGCTGGCACGGCAGGTACTGACGGTAGGGGAGTCGGATCGCCTGGCCGAGACCGTCGTCGATGAGGCGATCACCGCCGTGCGCGACGAGAACGCGCCCGGACCGCTGTCGCCGCTGCTGCTGGCGCGGGCTGCCCTGGCCCTCCAGACAGGCGATCACACGCAGGCCGCGGACCGGCTCAGCGATCTGCTGCGCTCGGCCGGCGAACAGCCTCTGTGGAGTGCCGGAGCGCTGGAGGGATTCGCGATCCTGGCCGCACGGGGCCGCGCCTACGAGCGGGCACTGAGACTGCTGACAGCGGCCGAGGAACTGCGCCGGGCGACTCCGGGCGCGACTTCCACCGGGTGGTGGTACCGGCAGGTGAACGCCGTGCGCACCAGTGTGATCGAAGCCCTGCCCCGCAAACAGGCGGCGGCAGCCGTGACCGCAGGACGATCCCTGTCACACCGTCAGGCCAGGGACCACGCACTGGATCTGCCTTCCTCGGCTGAACGGGAGACCTCACCCCGCTCCGCGCTCAGCGAGCGTGAATGGCAGGTGGCCGTGTCGGTGTCCCAGGGACTGACCAACCGGCAGATCGCCGAGCAGGTCTATCTGTCACCCCGGACGATCGACACCCACATCCGCAACATCCGCTCCACCCTGGGGCTCGGTTCGCGCGCTCAGATCGCCGCATGGGTGGTCCGGGCGACGTCACACAGAGCGGCCGGCTGACCGGACGGCGGCGGCCCGCACCTGCCAGGTGCGGGCCGTTCCGGTACTCGACGGCGACAAGTGGCTCAGTCGCTGCTCCAGAGCACATCGGCGCCGGAACGGATACGCATCACACCGTCCCGGTCCAGAACGAGCTGCGCGCCGTTGTGGCCCTCGGTGTGACTGGACCACGCCGGCGTCATGTCAGCGGTGTAGACGACGAGGTTGCCGTCCATCTGGAACAACGCCTTGGCCCCGTGTCCGACAGTCGCGGACTGCCAGCGCGGGGAGCCGTCACGGTTGTAGAGGACCAGATTGCCGTCACCTTGGAACGCCAGTGTGACGCGGTTCGTCGACCAGGACTGGCCCGGCGTCAGCTCACTCGTCGCGTGGATGACCGTCTGGGTCCAGCGCGGTGTGGGTTTCGCCGCCGGTTCCGCCGCCTTCGGCGGGCGCACCGTCACCGTCACCGTCGGCACTGGCGGGCGGACGGTCGCGCTGGGCGAAGGGCTCTTGGCCGTCACACGGCTCCTGGCGCCGGGTGAGGGCGCCGCCAGGGCGCCGTTCGACGACCTCGATGCCCGTGGCGAGGGACTGGGCGTCGCCGAGGGCAGGGCGGACTCCGACAAGCCGGCCACGTTCTCCTTGCCGTCCATGGACATCATCAAGGGTGTGCAGACCAGCGCCGTGCCTACCACGGCGACACCGAGGAAAAGCAGCTTGCTGGAGCGGCTGTGGTTGAGCTGCTGGGAATCCGCGACGGGTACATCGCGCGCACCCGGTGGCCGCAGGTCCCCTGCCGGCATGTGCAGCGGGTCGGAATTCAGGGGCTCGTGGTCCATGGGCGCTGTCTCTCTTCTCACCGGTTCCGCACGCCTTCGGCAGGTGCCTGTCCGGTATCTGCTACGCCAATGCTGCCGTTCTGGCTCATTCGCGCGTCAGACCAGCCCGGATCGCATGGCATACGCGACGGCATGCGTGCGATTGCGTAATCCCAGGCGCTTTGTCAGATCGTGGATGATGGTCTTGATCGAACGCTCCGAATAGCTCAGCTTGGCGGCGATTTCCACCGTGTCGAAGCCCTCCGCCAGCAGTCGCAGCACATCGAGTTCGCGAGGGACCAGGCCTGCCGGGCTCAGGGGGCGTAGCGCCCCGTCCTCCCGGTGCATGGTTCGTATGAGCGCGGCCAGACGTCCCACGAGTTCCGACGGCAGCTCGGCACGGCCTGAGTGGCTCTCGACCGCCGCGGAGACGACCTGCGCCAGAGCGGTACGGGACCTGGGCAGGAGGCTCATCACTCCGTAGGCCACGCCCAGGGCTAGCTGTCCCTCGCTGATCTCATCGGTGACCAGCACGATTCGAGCCGCTCCGTTTGTGTGCCGGCTGATGCGGTTCAGGCAGGACAGTGTCTCGCCGGTGACTTCGTCCACGACAAGGATCACCACGTCGGCATGGGCCAGTTGGTCGTTCGGAAGCGCCTCTACCCGTTCATCCGCCTCTATGTACGCGGCGGCACCATCCCGGACCAGCGGGTCGTCGGCCACTATGGCAACGGAGGGAAGCCTCGACAGAACGTTCTTGACGGCCATCCAGTTTCTTCCTCCCACGCACTCTGACAGGGCCTGCACCTCTACCGCCGAACGGCATGTGTGTGCGGGCGCCTGGACCAGCGTCAGCGCGGCGGAGCCTGTCCGCAGCGATGGGCTGGATAGGGAGCCGGCATGCCGTGGCATGCAGGACTGTATGGTCCGCCGGGACGATCGCCTGACCTGACAGCGCACTGTTTTGGTCCGCGAACGCACGCACCGCCCAGTCGGTGCGTGAGCAGGCGACCGGGAGTGCGGTGTCGAAGCGGACTGAGCCGGGAGCCCCGTAGGGACCGGCAGCGGGGACCTGAGGATCCTGACAGTGGACCGGGTTGTGATGGCACCGGCTCTGTGCGGAGCCGTGTCACGAGGACGCCCTGTACGACATCCGGCGTGGAGCCGGCGGATCCGGGCTCCCTGGACCGACTCCACGCCGAATGCCGTCACCGCTCTTCACCAGAGACCGCGAGGACGCGGTGCTCCGCGCGGTACGTCTCGCGGGTTACCTCCCTCGGGCCGAGCGTCGTGATTCCGGTTGGCCACTTGAGTGAGCGGACTGCTGCGACCGACCGGAGGTGGCCGATCGACGGGTCGACGCTGCTGACGCCATGGAGGCGGCGTCCGCTGTCGAGCGGCCACGCACGGACATCGCGGACATGTCGCCTGTCGGATCATCTATCGCGCTCGGAGCGGGAGTCCTCGCTCCCAACGGGTACGTGGCCGCCGCGCGGGCATGAGGAGATGGCAGCACCGGCGCGGAACTACTGGCGGGCGGCATCGGAACCGCCGGGTACGCCCTGGTCGGCAGCGCCCCCGTCGACCAGCTCGGATGCTGGTAGGAATCAGAGCGTCGAGGAGCTGCCGTGGAGCGTTCCGCGGTCCTGGCACTCCGGTCCGATGCCGAGGGCGGGACGCCCGGCACCTGCGCGCTTACCTGAGCCGTCGAACGTTGCTGAGGAACCGCGGCGGCCCTGCCCAGGCCCGAAGAACTGCCGGGCCCGTAGGGGCGGTCCGCCTGGCCGCTGTCACGTGTCGTGGTGGTGGGCCTGCTCGACGGGCCCTGGCGATCCCTTGGCCAGGCAGCGCCGGCCGACAATCCACCGGCCGCTGCCTGCATGGTCGCTCCGGTGCCCTGCACAAGCCTGGCAGTCTCGGACGAGAAGTGCGGGGAGTACCCCACTCCGTAGGTGACCGCCCCCGCGACGTTGGCTGAGTTGGCGGCGAACCGCGGCCAGTTCATGGGCTGCTCCCCGGACACGGCGGCATGCACCTGATGTGCCGCGTCGTAGGCTGACGCGAAACCCGTCACGCCAACGCCTGCCCCATACATGGCGGGATTCCGTGCGAAGGTACCTGCCATCTGCAGGCCGTATCCCGCGGCATTGGCCACAAGCTGTTGGACGCTCTCTTGATGTTCGTGGACCCATCGCGCCGTACTTCTGCTCCATCGGTAGACGGCGCTTTCACGGACCGCGTAGAAATTTTGACTTTCCACGTCGTAGACCCCGTGATTGGTCGGCCCTCCCGGAGGGTCCGGAGGAGTGGTGGGGACAGGCCTGCGGCTTTCCCGGACGCCGTCGTCTCTTAGATGGAAGGCGCGATACGTGCTGTCATTCGACCCTGAGGACCATGCGTCATCAGAGTCGGAACCGGTGCCTCGTGGCACTTTTTCCCTTTCTTGTCGAAGTGGTTTTCGCGGCTCTCGTATCCTGATGGCTGCGGGAGCCGCTTCGGGGCCCTGCCGATCTTCCTATAGCTGGACGGTTCAGCTCTGGCAGGAGCCTTCTTTTTGATATCCGCAAACGTGTGGCAGGCCCTGTGGCGGATTCGGTGGTGACACCTGTTGCCATGAGCGCGCGCTACCGCTTGCGCCGCCGCACGGTGAAAGAAGAGAAGGCCGACGTGCGTTCCGCGCATGCGCGGCCCGGCCTCGCTCGGTCAGCGCACGGGGCGCCTTCCAGCGGACTGGCCGCTTGCCGGACGGGCATGAGCGCTCGACGTCGCTCCGGCGTCACGGTCACGCTCATGTCGTGCGGAACGCTCGGCCGTGCGTCGTTGGGCAGCCTGCGTCATCGCGTCCGAGGGCGGCATGAAGTGCCCTCCGAACTGGTCACCCATACGCCGATGGTGCTCGGTGAACCTTGTGGCGAGATGCGCCGCCGTGGCCATATGGGTTTGCAACGCGACACGCGTGTCGACCGGAACGCCTACCGCGACACGCGTGCCCACCGAAGGGTTCCGCTGGTGCTCCCTTTCCCAGTAGCCCATCTCCGCCTCCGCTATTCTGCGGTGAGCTTCAGGCGCGGCAGGGTCATTCGCCAGCGTCCTGTAATACGGATCCAATCGCGGATCCTTGAATACCTCGTCAATGCGGCGGGCTCCCCTCTCTCCCGCCACAGTTTGAATCGCGGCGATAGATTGCTGAACGCCCGAGCCCACCGTCTCCTGGCCGGTCAATCCGTCTCGCGCAAGGACATTGCCAATGTGGTCCACCGCCGCGGCGCGAGGATTTCCCTGCGCGGGGGCATCGCTCCTCAAAGAAAAGACACCCATGCCCGCCCGCACCATATCGCCGATGCCAACAGGTCGCCTCTGGGATTCTTGACCGCTGCTACTTCCATACCCATACGAGTCATGCTCGGGCATTGATTGTCCCCAACCTTTCGCTCTCTTCGGAGATTCGCGCTTCAGCTTCGCTGTGCGGCGACTGCTGTGTCCGGCTCCGCGTTTGCCTGCCAGCACCCTTGAGGGCTGGTTACGAGACCTGGCGCTCCGGCTCGGAAATCCGGCTGGAAGGGTGCCGACATCAAGAGCTACGCGAGAATTCAGGCAACGGTTCAGCGAAGTTGTCAGCGTGGTTCCAATGCCTCCGAAATGAGAACGGACGAACCGGAGTGGCGCTGCCGGGGCGTCTCAGTGACACCGGCCGACCGCCGCCGCTGCGGGGTCCGGGTCACGTCCGGCGGGCCGCGAGCCATGCGCGGGCGGTGGTGACAGCGTCGCGGCCGCCATCACCGCCGAGTGAGAGGATGCGTGTGTAGACGGCGTGGGCTTCCGCCGCACGGCCGACCTCCTCCAGGGCTTGGGCGAGGTGAACGAGGTGGCGGCTTTCCAGACCCGGGTTGTTCATGGCGCGGCTGAGGCCGACAGCCGTCTCCAGGTGTTCCAGCGCCTGCTCCGCGTCATCGAGGGCGAGGTGGGCCACGCCCACCGAGCCATGGAGGTTGGTGCGGGAGAACGCGGCGATGTGTGGCGCGAGTTCATGGGCGTGCTGGTCGAGGAAGGTGAGCGTACGGCGGTAGGCGACGACGGCGTCCCGTGGACGGCCGTCGTCGAGTTGTAGCTGACCACTCACGTGCAGGGCCTGGAGCGCGCCGTGGAGATCTCCAGCCGCTTCGAACAGATGGATGGCTTCCCGGTTGTGCCGTTCCGCGGAAGCCATGTCCCGGAGCCGGCGGTGGGCCAATGCGAGGTAGAGGTGAGCCCATGCCTGCTGAGCCGCGTCGCCGGCTCTCCGGGCGCACGCGAGGGCGTTGGTCGCACGGGGGAGGCTGTCGAGCGGTCGGCCTTCGCACACCAGCAGCGCCCAGGCGTGGTAGTTGAGTTGGGTGGCCTCCAGAAGAGGGTCGTTCAATGCGCCGGCCGCCTCGGCAGCGGTGCGGAACACCTCGTGCCAGTGTCCCCAGAAGATCCACTGGTCGGAGAACCAGTGCAGGGCCTCGGCCACCTCGACCACCCTGGCGTGTTGGCCCGTTCGGGCCGCCGCCCGCAGGGCCGCCAGCCAGTTGAGGCCCTCGGCCCGCAACCACTTACGCGCCTTGTCCGGGGTGGACAGGTCCACAGTGCCCTGCCAGTCGGCGGGCGGAGCGCCGTGATCGGGTTCGTACCAGCGCCCGGCCACGATCGCGGTCTCCAGGAGCCAGTCGTTCATCGAGGTACGGGCCTGCGTGATCTGCTCAGCGCTCTCCTCCTTCACAAGTCGGGTACGGGCGAACAGCTTCAGCAGGTCGTGCAGACGGTATCGGTCCCGCTCCGTATTGAGAAGTCCGCTCTCAACCAGTTCCTCCATGGTGTCCTCGGCGTCAAAGAGTGCCTGGCCGATGAGACGCGCGGCGCACGCGGCGCCGATATCCGGGCCCTCGACCAGGGCGAGGAGACGGAACATCCGAGCGGCGCCCGGGCTCAGCCGGCGGTAGGACAGGTCGAAGGCCGCCGCCACATGCACATCGCCCGCGGTCAGAGCGTCGAGGCGACGCTCCTCCTGGGCGAGGCGGTCGGCCAGCCGCCGGACACTCCAACCGGTGCGGGTGACCAGCCAGTTGCCGGCAACACGCAACGCGAGGGGCAGGTAGTCGCAGCGCCGGGCGATATCGGCGAGGGCTTCGGGGTCGGCCGCGGCCCGCTCGGCTCCGGCCAACGCGGCGAGGAACGCGATGGCATCCTCCGCGCTGAGCTGGGCCAGCGGCAGACGGTGGACGTTGCTCAGCCCGGTCAGCATGCGCCGGCTGGTGATCAGGGCCATGCCCGGGCCGGCGTGCGGCAGCAGTGGTCGGACCTGGGCTTCGTCATGGGCGTTGTCCAGTACCAGCAGGCAGCGCCTGTGCGCGACCATCTCCTGGTACAGGCCGGGACGGTCGCGCGGGCCGGTGCCGGCCAGGTCGTGGTCGGAGCAGCCAAGGGCTTTGAGGGCCCGCAGCATGAGCTCCGCGGTCTGCGGCGGATTCTCGTCGGTGCCCCGCAGATCCAGGACGATCTGTCCGTCCGGGAATCTGTCGGCCAGGCGGCGGACGGCATGAACGGCGAGCGCGGTCTTGCCGGCACCAGGTGGCCCGTACACCGCGGCCACCACAGCGCTGTCCGAGGCGGTCCGGCCGGCGGCATCGTCCGCCAGTTCGGTGAGCCTGAGCAGCTCGGCGCGGCGGCCGACGAAGTCGTCGATGGCCCTGGGAAGGGAGTGCAGGGCCACAGGACCGCGGGGCGTGTCGCGTCGGGCCGGGGCGTCGGCGGGCCGCGGGTCAACGGGGGAATCGGAGGTCTGGAAGGCATCCAGATCTCCCCTGGCCAGGCGGAGTTCGGTTGCCACCCGGGACAGTGAGGACGCCGGGTGGGTGGCTGCGTGTGAGGCCACGATGGCCAGCGCCAGGGGCAGCCTGGCACACGCGTTGACGATGTCCCGCACCGCCCGCGGTTCGGCGGAGGCGCGCGCCCTGCCGATCCGTTCTGCCAGGAAGGCGACCGCTTCGTCCTCTTCGAGGGCGCCCAGCGCGATCGGGAACGCGCTGTGGGTGGTGACGAGACCGGCCAGCGGGTCGCGGCTGGTGACGAGGACCAGACATCCGGACGTACTGGGCAGCAGGGGGCGGACGTGGTCACTGTCGCGTGCGTTGTCCAGAAGGATCAACAGAGGCCGCTGTGCCAGCACACTGCGGTACAGGTCCATCTGGGCATCCGGGTCCCGCGGAATCTGCCGTTCGTGCCCGACGGCCGTGAGGATCGCCTGGATGGCCGCCGCGGGTTGCACCGCGCCACCGGAGGGGTCGAAACCGCGGAGGTTGAGATAGAGCTGGCCTTCGGGGAAACGGCCCGCCACGGCGTGGGCCAGGTGGACCGCCGCGGCGGTCTTGCCCACTCCAGCCGTACCGCTGATGGCGATGACCGCGGACGGTTCGCCGGGAGCGGGGACGAGGGACATGGCTTCGGCGATCTCGTCCTTTCGCCCGACGAAGGTCGCCAGCCGGTCGGGCAGTTGGCGTGGAGGGACAGCGGAGGCCGCGTCGGCGGACGGGAACGGCTGTCCGCCGGACGGCGTGGTCCCTGGCGTGCCGTCGTCCTTGGTGGAGGACTGACCTCGCGCGATCGGAGCCGTCGCGGCTCTCAGGCTCGTATCCGCGGGCCGAGCCGGCGCCTCGGAGCCGGCCGACGGCAGATTCCCGGTCAGCACCCCGGCGTGCAGGTCTTGCAGTTCCCGGCCCGGTTCGACACCCAGCTCGGCCACCAAGACCTTGCGGGCCTCCCGATACGCGCGCAGGGCGTCGGCCCGTCGTCCGCAGCGGTACAGGCCGAGGATCAGCAGCGCCCACAACCGCTCGCGCAGTGGATGCGCCGCGCACAGCGCGGTCAGTTCCGCCACCGCGTCGTCGTGCCGTCCCAGCCGCAGTCCGAGGTCGAGCTTGGCTTCCAGCACGCTCATCCGTCGCTCTTCCAGCCGCATCCGCTCGGCGTCGGCCAGCGGCCCGGGTACCCCTCCCAAGGCCGGCCCCTGCCATATGTCCAATGCGGAGGTGAGGGCTTCGGCGGCGTCATGCGGCAGGCCGGCATCGTCCAGACGTCTGCCGTCGGCAGCCCGCGCCTCGAACTCCTCCATGTCTACGGTTCCCTGACGGTGCGACAGGGCATAGCCACCCGCCACGGAGACCACCACGCGCGCGCGTCGGCCCGACTCGCGGTCCGGCTCCAGCACCCTGCGCAACCGCGACACATAGGTGCGGACGGTGGACACCGCCCCTGGTGACGGGCTGTCGCCCCATATGGCGTCGACGAGTTGCTCGACCGCGATCGGCCGTCCCTGCCGCAGCAACATGGCCGCCAGCACGGCCCGTTGCTGCGGGGAACCCAGGTCGACCTCCCGGCCCGGGAGCCAGGCACGCAGCGGTCCCAGCAGCGCGAACCGCATGTCCTCCACGGAGTCGTGCGGTGCTGTGACAGAGGCGGCCTGTTCTTCGGTCCTGTCCATACTCATCGGCTTGCCTATCCTGTAAGGAACGAATGCCGGGGGGACCGCGCGGCGCCGCTGTCACGCCTGAGGGACAGCCGTCATGCCGCAGGAACCCAGCAGGAAGACTCGGACGAGGGCTGTCAGCCACTCAGCAGGTGTTGGGAAACGAAACACAACGCGGATGATCTTCTCGCGGTTCAACTCGCACCTTAATCGGTCACGGTGTGCGGTGTGGCGTCACACAGGTGCGGTTTGTCCCGGGCGATCGGCCGTTCCTCTCATGCTGATGAGAGCGCTGTTGGGCCCGATGCGCACCACGCGGAAGAGCGAGTCACGTGCCGGGCTGTTGGTGGCCGAGTGGGGACAGCGCGCGGTCGACGCGTTCAAAGCCGCAGGTCGCGGACGTAAAGATGCCAATGGGCTCAGCGACTCCGGGCACCTGATCAAGAGTGTCATCCGGATTGTGGCCAGACGACTGGAGCTGCGTGACCGGACCCGTGCCGGTCGCCTGCGCCGGTCGCACGGGCTTCCTGGAACCGCTTCTGGCGAAAAGGGCAGGGCTGCTGTGTGTCCGTGCACAGCACAGTTCGAGGGCCACTGGGGCTGACTTGTGCTGCCTAGGCTGGCACGCGGCAGAGTTGGGCCGCGGTGGTCAGGTCTTGTGACGGCCGGCCCTCTGCCGAGCTACTCATTCTCCGGTCTCGGCCGATCGGGTCGCCCCACGGGCGCGGCAGACCGGCGGTCGGCGCCGAGCGATCACTCAACCCGCCGACCGGGAAAGGCATTCAGATGAATTACCGTGAGCCGGACGCCGGCGGCCCCCACCAGTCCGCCGGGGCGACGGCTGGTCAGGCGGTGTGGGAAGGGGATCTTCCCTGGCGGCTGGCTTCACCGGGCGAGGCGGAGGAAGGCCGTGCCGCGTCCGGTGCCATCGGGGAGCCACTGAACTCCGGGGGCACCGATCAGGACACGGCGGCTGTCGATCGGGCCGCGACGCTTCTCCCGGCAGCCTCCGGGGCCCGGAGGCCCTGGCCCGAGCAGGATGCCACTGTCGCTCTCCGTGGTCTGCGCCATCGAGGCCGAGGTGCCCAGAGCCCCTCTGCCGAGCCCCAAGGACCGGCGGAGGGGCGCCTGAGGTCCCGCGTGAAACGCGCCAGGCGCGTGCTCGCCGGAGCGGCCGTGCTCGGCGCACTGCTTCTTGTGGCGTTGGTCGTGCCGGAGGAGAACACGCCCTCGGGCAGTGTCAAGGCCGGTTCGGAGGACCTGGCCGGGGACAGCACGCGGGAAGTGCGGCCCCCGGATACCGGCAGAAGTGTGATCGCGCGGACTGAAGAGTCCGGCACGCCCAAAGACAACGCCAAGGCGGCCGACAAGACCCGCGATCGTGGCGAGGCGTCCGGGGTCTCGCCCTCCCATGAGGCGCGGCTCGTCGCCCCGGACACATCGCCGCGGGCAAGCGGCACGCCGCAGCGGTCCCACTGGACGACGACGGTGGTGCGCGGCGCCAGCGAGCTCAAGCCCGGCCAGAGCTGGGCGACCAACCGGATCACTCTCGCTTTCCAAGGCGATGGAAACCTGGTGCTCTACGACACGAAGGGCACCCCCTTGTGGTGGGCGGGCACTGAGGGACGTGGCGCCAAGACGGCCTTCCAGGGCGATGGAAATTTCGTGGTCTACACCAAGGACGGGGAGGTCGCCTGGGCCTCGAAGACCATGGGCCACGACGGCGCCCAACTCGTCATGGAAGCCGGCGGAGACGTCGTCATCCGGTCCGGCGGCACGGTGTTGTGGTCCACTGACACGGCCATCTGACGCCTCGGCATCCAACAGTCCTCCGTACACCCGCACATCATGTGTCCCACTGCGCTCGACACCGCCCAGGAAGGTCCGCGGGCCTGGTCGTCACCCATGAGAGAACGGCACGGTCTCCCGGCCCTCCACCCGGAACGCCGGGGCTACAGGATTCTGTTGCGGGCCGGTGGCCATCTCGTCGTCTGTACGTGTGACAGCCAGACGCGGGTCACGACGGCGCGATTCCGCCGCGGAACGTCGGAGATGTGGTGATCAAGCGTGGCCGCGCGATTTCGCGGGTCAGCGGAGCCGCTCACTGAGTGCGACTGATCCGTCCGTGGCGCCGGACCGTTCCGGCGCCACGGACGGGTATGCCAGTCCGGGCGGTTGAGCGAACGGATCCAGCCGCCTGCTCCGCACCACACCGCTGTCCTCGTCCTTGCGCCAGAGTCGTAGGGATTGTTCGAGCTGCCGTACAAGCTTTCGTGCGGAGTCTCCTCCACGGGCGGCCTCCGCCGGAAGCAGCTCCCGCATCATCACGACGGTGCGCTCACCCCGGCCGACCCGGACGTCCAGTACCTCGAACCGTGTTCCCGGTGCGAACAACACCCTGTCGGGCAACTCCGGTTCCAGCAGGGCCGTGCGGCGGCCGGTGAGAGACCAGATGAGAAGGTCCGTGTTCCTCGTTATGCCGGGATTCCCAGTGATGGACGCCGAGAACACGCCATGCCCGGTGACCTCGAAGCGTTCCTCGTACCATTTCGCCTCCGCCTCGTCGAGGTCGGCCCGCAGCGCCACCACACCGTGGTGTGCGGGCAGCATCGCCAGGCCTTTGAGCGCGTGTGGGCCGGTCGGCGGCAGCACCCTGCCGCCGAAGGGTCCGGGATCCTGCTCGGTATCCCCTCCGTAGACCGTGAGCTGGAGACGGACCGCGACGAGTCCGGCCAAGACGGCCTCGGGCGGATGGCCCTTACTCAGCCCCGGGTTCCTCCGGAGGGCCAGGGCGACGATCGCCGCGGCGTCCTGAGGAGAGCCGACTTGGTGGTGCGAGCGGGCTGTCGGCCCGTCCGGCTCGGTCCTGGATTCCTTCGGCTGTGGCCCGCTACCGACCGGTGGGACCGTGCCGGACGGGGACGTCCGGGCGTGGATCTCGGTGTCGGCGGCCGTCGCGCCGCGCGGCCGGCTGGTGCTCACCACACGCACCCGCTGACCGGTTTCCGAGGGGAGGCGTCGCATGACATCCTCGGCCAGCTTCTGCAGCCGGGGCAGCGTCTGAGGGACGCCGGCGTCACACAGCACACGTTCGTGGTGGGGATCGGCGGGCGCCCCGCGCATCTCTTCAGCGTGTGGCGGTTCGTGGGAAGGGCGTATCCACAGGCCTCCGGGGAGGACTTCCAGCACCACGTCCGGCCCACCGCGATAGAGACCGGGGCGGAGCATCGGCAGGTGGTCCAGGGGCCAGTGGTGGTCCACCACAAGAAAGGGGTGGGCCTTTCCTCCGCCGGGTTCTGGAGGAAGATGGAGAAACTCACGAGCGAAGAGAGGGCGTCCCGGAGTCCCGTCCTCCGCCATGAGGAGCACCTCGTCCTGCGGCGCTCGGCCGACGAGCGGATCGCTGGTGGGAAAACCGTTGTACACACGCACCGGCTCGCCGGTCATTGTGGCCAAGGTCTCGCCGAAGGGCCGGCCCTGCGCCGCCCGTGCCCCTCGGAACACCACGAAACGGATCGCGGGTCTTGTCTCCTCCGGAAGGTCCCGCCAGAACGAGGCGATGTCCTCCGGCGCTGGGTCCGGCGCACCAGGGGCGCCAACCACCACCGTGGGCGCATCATGACGGCTCCGCAGATGTGCGGCCAGGTATCTCCGGTGGCGGTGCTGGGCAGCGTCCTCCCTCGCCGGCCGTATCCACAGCCCCGCGCCCACGGGTTCGGCCACGGCGGACTCTCCCACTGGCCGGGGCCGGTCCGGCAGGCTCTCGTCCCAGGTCGGCCGTGGGAAGCGCCGGGACAGGTACCGGTCGGGCCCCTCTGGTGGACAAAGTACCCAGCCCCGTCCCTGGTCCGCTCCAATGAAGAGGGCGCCCCCGGCGCACGGGAGCGGGACGCCGTCCGGTACGACCACGTTCTGCCCGAGGCGCCATGCCAGCCACCGGCCAGCGGCGACAGGCCCCGGCGCCGGAGTCTTGCCGAACACCACCCGCAGACCGCGGCGCCCGACAGGGACTGCTCGGGACACCGCTTCTGTCACGGCGTCCAGCACCGAGCCCTGTGGGAGGTCCACCACCACCACGGAGTACTCGGGGTCGGCTGCCAGGCCGGCGGCGAACAGCAGGGACCGCCGGTCAGGGCCGTCGGCAGGATGGACCAGCCAGGCGTCGCCGACCCGGCGAACCGTCAGAGGCTCCGTGCGCGCTCCGTGCAATTCGTCGGGTTCCAGGGACTGGGACACCCGCGCGAGCCTTCTGCCAGACATACTGCCGCCAGCCCTGTTTCTCACGATTAAGCGCCTGTCTGTCACGGCCCGGAGCAGCCGTCGTCGCGGGGGCCGACACCGTTGTCCACGGCAGCGGACGATGGCCGGGTGCTGACTGATCGGGCACCTGACTGTGATTCATCCGCGACATCTCCGTTGTTGTGCTGTGGGGACATCCGGTCCGCGACGGAACCGTCTTTCTCCGGTGCGACGTCCCCGCCGAGGATATAGAAATCGGCCAGGCTCGATCTTGTCGGTGCGCCCCCTCAAGGGCCCTCTGCCCGTCCGGTCAGGCATCCCGCCCTTTCGGGTCCGGGCAGGGACGGG
This sequence comes from Streptomyces sp. AK02-01A, assembly GCF_033795305.1. Lineage (NCBI taxonomy): Bacteria > Bacillati > Actinomycetota > Actinomycetes > Kitasatosporales > Streptomycetaceae > Streptomyces > Streptomyces sp. AK02-01A. The sequence goes on along the minus strand of NZ_JARBAE010000007.1, from coordinate 100,313 downwards.
GCGGCCACGACCACAACTGGTTCGGCCGGCTCGCCTCGAAGCGGCGGTTGACCAGGTCCGGCGGCCTGGGAGGCAGAGGGCTCGTGGATGCGGCGCCGTGCCACCCGCACGCCGGCACGCGGTCTGTGGCCGTTCGCGGCGGGCTCGGGCGCCCGATGACCGGGATTGCGGTGGATCAGCACCCGCACACCGGTGTCACCGTCCGCGGAGATCCCATCTCGTGGTTCACCCGGGCCGGTTACATCTCCACCCCTCCCTTTTCATGCTCGGCATGCCGGGTCCGGGCGAGTCGACCGGCGTCTGCCACGTCGACGCCTCTCGGCGCTTCAGCGGCCGAGGCGTTGACGCGGCGAATGGTTCCTACTGAGGCATCGGAAGGCTCGTCAGATGGGTCGCGGAAAGCGTGAACTCTGCCGCGTCCTTTCCCGTCGTTCTGGATGACCGTGCTTCGCGGTCCTGGGTCGGCCGACCGAGAGTCCCGCACAAGAAAGACAGTTCGGTTTCAGCGGAGGAAAGGAAATTCTGGAATGCCAAACAGTCAATCCAGGACCGGCTTCGGCGGGTCGGACGGTGACAGCTCCGAACGCTCTTGGTCGTCTTCGGGCAGCTCGACGTACTACCTCGCAAGCGAGAACGAGCCGGGTCAAGTCGTAGTGGATCGCCGGCGCCATGTGGAGGGACCGCCTGCGCCGCTCGGTTCGACCGGTGTCGGTATTTACATGCGGAACAATGAGGGGAACCAGTTCTTCGCGGCGGACCCTGAGCAACTTGCGCGTGATGAGGTGCAGAGGTGGAGTGAGAGCCGACGGCAGTGGGTCCAACACCGCAATGCGTTCTTTCAGGCCCTCGCTCTCAAGTCGCTCCCCTTCGCTCTCCAAGGGGCGGGCAGGCTGACTCCCGGAACGGCGGGGAACGCACTGTACGTCGCGGGTGTCGCGGCGCAGGCCCTGGACGGCGCGAGGGTGGCGGGCACAGAGTTGTACAACGCCTATCGGGGGAGGCCGGTCAACGGCCCTGCCCTCGTGGGCAGTGCCCTTCAGGCAGCAGGTTCGGCGGCCCGGGCAGCCGGAAATTATGGCCCGTTCCTTGAGCAGCCCGGGTATGTCATCCAGGGTGCCGGGAACTGGGCGGTGGCTGCGGGCGCCGCGATCTCAAGCTATCCCGGCCCCCCGCCGGCCCCTCCGCGTCCGCTGCGTGCGGGGACCGCGGCGGGGGCGGCGGTGAGGTCCGGCGCGTATGGCTATCCGCCGCAGCAGGCTTCGTCGTCGCGGGAGTCGGGTGAGCGGTCGCGTCATCGGCGTCAGGAGACTTT
>NZ_JARBAE010000007.1:0-98901 GCF_033795305.1 Streptomyces sp. AK02-01A | reverse complement strand
CGGCGCGTATGGCTATCCGCCGCAGCAGGCTTCGTCGTCGCGGGAGTCGGGTGAGCGGTCGCGTCATCGGCGTCAGGAGACTTTGGGAGGTCCCAGTTCCGTGGCGGAGGCGGCCGCGAGGTCCGGCGCGTACGGTTACCCGCCCCAGCAGCCTTCGTCGTCGTCACGGGAACTGGGTGAGCAACCGCGTTCGCGCCGACGAGCTATGTCGACGGCAGGACCTGCTTCCAGGCCGTTCTTTCCTCCCGGGCAGCAGCCGTCTTCTTCCGCCGGCCGCGGCAGGTAAGGAAGGCTGACGCGGGGCGTCCGGTGGCTCCGGCTGCCTGCCTGAGATCAGGCGGGCAGTGGCCGCCGGGCGCCCCGCCTTGTGTGCGTAGTCGGGCGCGGGTGTCGCGACAGTACACGGGCACTTCGGGGTCCCGTAATTGAATAGCCGTCAGATGTGATCCGTGGGGTCCCGCGGACGGTGAAAGCGTCGTTGGGTTACCTGCCGCGCGTAGGTTTGGCGGGAAATGGCGAAATCTTCGCTCGCGTATATTGAGATGGGAGGCTTCGAGTTGAATCGTTGGCTGTCGAGGAAGGCCCACCACGCGTTCCTTTGGATCGCAGCCGTGCGGCGTCGGCGATTGACGGCAGACCCCACTGAGGAGAGCTGATACTTGTATTGGAAACTGTTGCCGCGGTATTAGTTCCGGTCGATGGCCCCTTCGTCGGTGAATTGACGTTTCCGTCAACGGGTGCGGCGTCGGAAGGTGCAGTGCTGCGATCGGGCCCCGAAAGTTCTTCGTCGCTCTTGAAAGCAGGATGCTCGAAGCTGTCTTTCCTGCTGGGCTCTTTGGGGGATCTGGGCGACGGACCTCTGGAACTGTATTCGCCCAATTCCGCCCCGCTCATGAAGGCTGGGTGCTCATATGGATCCGGCATAACACTCCTCCTCTGAATAATTATCCGTTCAGCAGTCACTACGACCCGTGCGTCGAGCCGGTTCATGTTCGGCTGTGAAGCACTGAAGGTGAGAGTTGTCGGAGCGTCATCGCTGAGCGGTGGGACGGATGACGAGCTCGTTGACATCGACGGTGTCCGGCTGGCCGATCGCGTAGGCGATCGCCCGTCCGATCGCCTCGGCGGGGATGGCGAGTATGTCGGCCGCCGCGCGGGCGGCTGCCTGGGCCTCGGCCGCTCCTCCTTGGTGGGTCAGCTCGCTCGTGGTGAAGCCGGGACTGACGACGGTCACGCGAATGTCGCTGTTCTCCTGCCGGAGTCCTTCGGAAAGCGCCCGGACCGCGTACTTGGTCGCGCAGTACACGGCCGCCGTCGGATCCACTCGATGCGCCGAGGTGGAGGCGACGTTGACGATGTGCCCAGCGCCGCGTTCCCGCATCAGCGGCAGTACGGCGGCGATGCCGTTGAGAGTGCCGCGCAGATTCACATCGATCATCTGGTTCCACTCGTCGATGTGCAGCGCGTGGAGCGGTGACAGCGGCATGACGCCCGCGTTGTTGACGAGTACGTCCACACGGCCGTGGAGCCGGTGAGCGTTGTCGACGAACGCTCGCACGCTCGTCAGGTCCGTCACATCGAGCCGCTGGTGATCGGCCCGGCCGCCCGCCGTACGGATGTCCCGTTCCAGCGCGGCGAGGCGATCGGTGCGCCGTGCGCCCAGGACGACATGGTGGCCCGCGGCGGCGGCGACCCGCGCCGTGGCCTCGCCGATTCCGCTGCTCGCTCCGGTGATCAGGACGACCTTGGTGTCACCGCTGATGATGTTCGACATATGTGTTTCCGCTCCGGTGGTTCCGGCGACGCCGTTCATCGCCCTGACCAGAGTGCGACCGCCGATGAGCGGGTGGAAGACCGAGGCTTCCTGGGTGCGCCGCACCCAGGAACAGCCTGTGGAGCGACCCGCGACCCGCGACCTGCGACCCGTACGCGGGAGCGACCCGCGACCCGTACGCGAGTGTCTGACCTGGCCGAGCGGCCGTGCGGCGCGGCTCGCGGCGCGGCGGAGGCGTCAGGCCGCGTGGCGGGAGCCGAGGAGTGCGACCGCGTCGGCGCTTGCCGTGCCCGGCTCGGGTGCGCCGACCAGTAGCTGCTGGCCGGGAGCGTCCCGTACGTCGAAGGTCTGGTACGTCAACTCGACCCGGCCCACCAGCGGATGGGCGAAGACCTTGTAGGCCCGGGTCAGACCGCCCACGGTCTGGTCGTTCCAGAGCCGGCGGAATTCGTCGGACGAGGCCAGGAACTCCTCGACAAGCCCGTGGATCGCCGGGTCGGCGGGGCTGTAACCGGCGTTCAGGCGCAGCGCGTGGACCGTACTCGCCACCACCACGTCCCATTCGACGAACACGGTCCGCGCGGCGGGATGCTCGAACAGCACCCTGATCATGTTGTCGGTTCCCCGGAAAGGAGCCAGCAGCGCCGCGGCGACGGTATTGGTGGCCAGGACGTCGAACGCCGGGCTGAGGACATAGGCGGCCGTGGCAGGAAACGAGTCCAGCAGCCGCAGCAGAGCCGGATGGACCACGTCACGGGAGCGGTCAGGGCTCAGGCCGGGAGTCAGCCCGGCCAGCCGGTGGAGATGACCTCGCGCGTCGGCGTCGAGGCGCAGGGCCCTGCCGATCGCGGTGAGCACCTGAGCCGAGGGGTTTCGTTCCCGGCCCTGCTCCAGCCTGGCGTAGTAGTCCGCGCTGACGCCGGAGAGAACCGCGACCTCCTCCCGCCGCAGCCCGGCGACCCGGCGGTTTCCGCCGCCGGCCAGTCCCGCTTCGGCGGGATCGAGGCGCGCGCGGTGAGCGCGGAGAAACTCTCCGAGCTTGTTGCTGCTCATACCGGACATGCCGAAATTCTACCGAGCGCGGTCCGGTCGCCACGGCGTTGGTCATACCGGAAAGCAGGCGGTACGCATCCCGTCGAAAAGCCGGACGGCCGGGCCCCGGGCCACGGACTCACCCGAATGGCGTCACGTGGGCATGCCGGGCACAGTGGGAGCAGGGGACACCGCTGTGAGCAGCGAGTTCTCGCGGCCCGGCGCATTTCGCTTCCGCTTCCCTCAGCAGGGGCCTGGGCGAAAATTCTTCTTCTGGAAGGGAAATCCCTCATGGCAGCCAATGAATCCACGATGACATCCGCACCTACCGGCGGGAACAGCTCGGTCAAGGGAAAGACGACCATTTCCGACTCGGTCGTCTCCACCATCGCCGGTATCGCGGCCCGCGAGACGTCCGGCGTGTACGCGATGGGCGGTGGCATGGCTCGTACGCTGGGTTCCATGCGCGACAAGGTGTCCAGCTCGGAGGATGCCACGCGGGGCGTGAAGGTCGAAGTGGGCGAGAAGCAGGCGGCGATCGATCTGGAAATCGTCGTCGAGTACGGAACACCGATCGCGGAAGCGGCCGGAAATATCCGGTCCAATGTCTCCGACACGGTGCAGAGCATGACGGGACTGGAAGTCGTGGAGGCCAATGTGAGCGTCCTCGACGTACATGTGCCCGGACCCGACGACGCGAGCAAAGAGAGTTCGCCGGGCGAAAGCCGCGTGCAGTGACTCCGGTGTGACCGCCGTGCGGTGGCTCCGGTGTGGTGCTCCCGCGGTGACTTCTGGGGCGTTTTTCGAAAGCGGCGCCGTCCGCCCGGAGGGCGTCGCGGGCCAGCCGGGACCTTCGCAACAGGCCCTGGTGGATTCCGTACGGTGCGACGTCCTCGCGGAAGCGCTCGGACGCCTCGCCACCTTGACACATGGAGGCGCACATGGCCGTACGGCATCAGCTCATCGAAAGGCCCCCGGACGCCGTGTGGTCGGTGCTGGAGGACGGCAACCGGTACGCGGACTGGGTCGTGGGTACGTCGGAGTCCCGGCCGGTCGAAGGACACTGGCCCCGGCTCGGATCGAAGATCGAATACAAGATCCGGCTCGGACCGAGGACCGTGGACGGCCATACCGTCGTACGGCGGTTGGAGCGTCCGCACTGGCTCGAACTCGAAGCCTTCAGCCCGCTCGGCACCGCGCGCATCGCCATCGAGATCCGGCCGTGGGGCGAGGACACACTGGTGATCGTGGACGAGCATCCGCTCCGCGGGCCCGGTGGCACGGCGCACAACGTCGCCATTGACGTGCTGCTCCAGATCCGTCACCGCAGCATGCTCGGCCGGCTCGCCGAGATCGTCGAGCGGACGCCGCGGCCGGTCGCCTCGGACACCAGGGACCTGGGCCCCGAGATGTGAGTGCCACGCGATGCGAGGCGAGAGCGGGCCGGTTCCAGTGGAGCGCGAAGCCCGGGCACGAGTTCGCGACCGGCCTCTGCCGAGTCCTGTGACCGGCTCTCCCGGGCCGCTCCGCCTCGGACAGCCCAGCGCCCAACGAGCGCTTTGAGCACGGGAGTCATCCCGTGCGAGGAGCCTGCGGCGGGTACGTCGACAGGCCCGCTCCGGATGCGGCCGGCGCGATAGTCATCAGACTTGTCGTATGGCAGAAGAACGTCGAACGCGGCCTCGGCCCACCTCCACGACGACCCGTCGGCGTGCCCCTTCGGAGCGGGGGCCGGAGCGCGCCGCGCGTGCTGCCTGTGAGCGGCTGGCGGGCTTGATCAGCCATCGTCCGGAAGGTGTGTCGGGAGTACGGCGCACCGACGACGGATGGTGCGTCGTCGTCGATGTCCTGGAGGTCCCGCGCATCCCGGACACGACGAGCCTGCTCGCCTCCTACGAGGTGCAGCTCACTCAGGACGGCGAACTCCTGGAGTACCGCAGGATCCGCCGCTATCGAAGAGGCGCCGCCGACGAGTGATGTGGTGAGTCGACCGGCACCGACCGTGGCAAGCCGACCGAGAGGACCGCTCCATGAGAACGACCACCTACTCCGACGAGGTCGTGTGCCCGCCGCGCGCCGGCACGTTGTACGACGTGCTGGAACTCATCCTGGACCGGGGCATGGTGATCGATGTGTTCATCCGGGTCTCCCTGGTCGGCATCGAGATCCTCAAGATCGACGCCCGTATCGTGGTGGCGAGCGTCGACACCTACCTGCGGTTCGCCGAGGCGTGCAACCGGCTGGACCTGGAGCGGGATTCGGGCAGCACCACGGTCCCGGAGCTGATCGGTGGCGGGCTGGCCAGGTCCGTCGGCAAGCGCAAGGTGAAGAACGTGGCCGAGTCCATCGGCTCCACGGTGCGCCAGGCGGTCGGCGCCGGAGGCGGCTCCGACGACCAGGACGAAGAGGAAGAGCAGGCGCGCCCGGCACGGCGTGCCCCGGCCCGTACCGGCGCGCGCCGCCGCCGCACGGAGGACTGACCGGTGTCCGCCGGCGGTGCGTACCCGAGCCGCGCGTACCAGGACGGTGCCTGCGACGACGGCGTGTACGTCTACGCCATCGTCCCTGCCGAGCAGCCGGTTCCGGCCGGGATCAGCGGCGTGGGAGGCCCGCCCATGCCCGTCCGGGTGCTGGTGGAAGGACCGGTCGCGGCCGTCGTCAGCGAGGCTCCGCCCAGGCTGCGTGCCCGGCGCCGCGACCTGCTCGCGCACCAGGAACTGCTGCTGCGTCTCTCGGAGAGCGGACCGGTTCTGCCGATGCGGTTCGGCATGGTCGCGCCGGACGAGGCGACGGTCCGTGAACAACTGGCCGCTGCCGGAGTCCGCCATCTGAAGGCTCTGGAGCGGCTGGTGGACCGGGTCGAGCTGAATCTGAAGGCACTTCCGCCGTCCGACGCGCTGGCCGGCCTGGTGCGTGAAGACGAAACGATTCAGCAACTCCTGCGGGCCGCACGGCGGCATCCCGGATACGAGGCCAATCTGCGACTGGGCGAAGCGGTTGTCACGGCGCTGTCGCGCAGGGCGGCGGAGGCCGGCCGCCGCGCCGTGCTGGAGCTGACACCGCTGGCCTGTGCTGTCGCCGCCGGGCCCGAGGTCTCCGGTTGCGTGCTCAATACGTCCTTTCTCGTCGACAGAGCGGCCAGTGACCGGTTCCGGACAGCGGCGCGGGATTTTGCCGCGCTCCGTCGTGATCATGTCGAGCTGCGCGTCGCGGGACCGCTGCCCTGCTACAGCTTCGTCGCACCCGAGGGCCCCGGCCCTCTGGTGAGCACGGGGGCCTGACATGGGACTGATCAGCGGAATCCTCACCCTGCCGCTGGCACCGGTACGCGGAGTGACCTGGGTCGCGGAGCAGCTCCTGGACGCCGCGGACCGCCAGGTGCACGACCCGGCCGTGATCCGGTCACAACTGGCGGCGCTGAACCAGGAATTCGAAGACGGACATCTCGGCCTCGATGCCTTCGAGGCCGAGGAGGAACGACTACTCGACCGGCTCTACGAAGGCCGGTCGGACCGGACGAGCGAAAAGGTGGCGCACTCATGAATGAGCAGACCAAGGTGGCTCTGGCCGCCGCAGTCGTCGGCGGTTATGTGCTGGGACGTACGAAGAAAGGCCGGTTCGCGCTGAGCGTCGCGACCTATCTGGCGGGCAAGAGCTTCGGTCTCGAACCACGGCAGTTGGTCGCCGCGGGAGTGCGGAAGCTCGGTGACGTACCGCAGGTCGCGGAGCTCCAGGAGCAACTTCGGACCGAAGGACTCGAAGCGGCCCGCAGCGCCCTGTCGTCGGTCGCCAACCGTGGCATGGGCTCCCTCGCCGACGCGATCAGTGATCGCACACTCAGCCTCGGCGCCAAGAGCAAGAAGGCGGAGCCCGAGGCCGAAGAGGACGAGGACGAGTACGAGGACGAAGACGGCGCCGAATACGAGGACGAGGCCGAAGACGAGGAAGAGGAGGACGAAGAGGAGCCCGAGCCTGAGGAGGCCGAGGACGAGTACGAGGAAGAAGAGGAAGAGGAGGAGGAAGAGCCGGAAGAAGCCGAAGAGCCCGAAGAGCCGGAAGAGGCCGAAGAGCCCGAAGAGGCCGAGGAGGAGCCGCCAAGGCGCCGCCGCCGGGGCTCCGAGGAGCGCGCTCCCGGGCGAGGGCCGCGAAAGACGGCGGACAAGAAGACACCTCCCGCCGATCGGGCCAGGAAGACGGCGGCGAAGCGTGCGGCTCCCGCCAAGAAGACCGCTCCGGCCAAGAAGTCGGCTCCGGCCGCGAAGAGCGCGGCGAAGAAGACGGCTCCGGCCAAGAAGACCGCCGCCAAGAAGACGGCTCCGGCCAAGAAAACGGCCGCGAAGAAAACGGCTTCACCATCGAAGAGGGCGGCCAAGAGGACATCCACACGCGCCGATCGCCGGAGGTAGTCAGCCATGGCAGAGAAAGAACAGGACACCGCTGACTCCGCTGGATCGGGCGTCGACCGGCTGCGCGAGGAACTCACCCACTACCTCGGCGCGCAGGTGGAGCGACTGGCGGAGAAGGCCGGCGACAAACTGACCGACGTCACCGGGCATCTCACCGGCATCGCGGACAACGGCGGACAGTTGCCCGCGATCGGCGCCCGCGTCCTCCAGGGCGAGTCGCCTCTGAAGGCCTTTCTCTCCGAGAAGGCGAAGGGCGTCAAAGACAGCGTCGTGGACAAGGTCAAGGGCGTCTTCGGAAAGGCCAAAGGCGGACGCAAGGCCGGCGACACCAAGGTCACGAACATCATCGAGGTCCTCGATGTGGGTCTGCCGCTTCGTACCGTGTACGACCACTGGACGCAGTACGACAAGTTCAGCAGCTTCACCAAGGGCGTGCGCAACGTTTCGCAGAGCGACGAGGTGACGAGCGACTGGAAGGCCAAGGTCGGACCTTCGACTCGCGGCTTCAAGGCGACCGTTCAGGAGCAGGTGCCGGACGAGCGCATCGTATGGACCTCGGAAGGTGCCAAGGGCACGACGCGCGGGGCCGTCAGCTTCCACGAACTGGCACCGGCGCTGACCCGCATCGTCCTCGTGGTCGAGTACTACCCGTCCGGATTCTTCGAGAAGACCGGCAACCTGTGGCGAGCCCAGGGCCGCCGACTCCGCCTGGACTTCAAGCACTTCCAGCGGCACGTCACGCTCACCGACGAGGAGCCGGAGGCGTGGCGCGGAGAAATCCGTGACGGCGAGGTCGTCCGTACTCATGAGGAGGCGATGGAGGAGGAAGAGGCGGCGCAGGAGGAGGAAGAAGGCTACGAGGACGCCGAGGCCGAAGACGCCGACGCGGAAGACGCCGAAGACGCCGAGTATCCCGAGGACGCCGAGGCCGAAGACGCCGAGAACGGCGAAGACGCCGAAGACGCCGAAGACGCCGAGGATGCCGAGGACGGCGAGTGGGAGTACGAGGACGAAGAAGAAGAGGACGAGGAACCCGCTGAGGACGAGGAAGAGGAGCGAGTGGCCAAGTGACCGATGTCGACTTCAGACGGGAAGGCACGTTCGTTCCCGGCCCGAGCAACACCAATCTCGCCGACATCCTTGAACGCGTCCTCGACAAGGGCATCGTGATCGCCGGTGACATCAAGATCGACCTGCTCGACATCGAGCTGCTGACGATCCGGCTGCGGCTGTTCGTGGCGTCGGTGGACACCGCCAGGAAGGCCGGCATCGACTGGTGGGAGACCGACCCGGCCCTCAGCTCCCGGGCCGCCCGCAGCGCCCTGGAGGACGAGAACCACCGGCTGCGCGAGCGCCTGAGCACGCTCGAATCCGGCCTTGACCTCGAATCCGCTCCGGACGGCACAGAGGCTTCGCGCTCCGGTGACGACGCGGCTCCGCGCCGGCCCCGTACAAAGGAGAGCCGAGGAACATGAGCACGCTCGACTCCGATCCGCCCGGCGCGCCGGAAACCATCGCCACCTATGTCTTCGCCGTCTGCCGAGGACTCGATCCGGCCGTCCTCAGCGCCCTGCCCGGGCTCAGCGGGAACACGCCCGTGCGCGCTCTGCGCTTCGGGCCGCTCACGGCCGTCGTCCAGCATGTCGAGGCAGCGCTCTTCACCGCCGAGGCCTGGCAGGAACGCCTGTCGGACCAGCGCGAACTGGAGCGCTGCGCGCGGGCCCATCACCAGGTGGTGTCCGCGGCCGCCGCCTGCGGACCGACCGTGCCGCTCGCGCTCGCCACTCTCTACCGTGGCGACGAACGGGCCGGCCAGGCACTTCAGCAGGACGCCGACCGCTTCCACACCGCTTTGCGGCGTATCGAAGGACGCGTCGAATGGGGGGTGAAGGTGTACGCGGCGACGGCGCCCGCCGCACCCGCCGCACCGCCACTCGCGCCAACGGGCGTCAGCCGGCCCGCTCCTGGGGCCGGCCGCGCCTATCTGGACCGTAAACGGGGAGTCCAGCGACGGCGCGAACTCCACCACGACGAGGCGCTTCGCACCGCCGACACCGTCGACACGGCGTTGCGCGCGCTGGCCGCGGCGTCCCGGCGGCTGCGGACGCACGGCCAGGAGCCCACCGGTGCCCGTGGCGCGCAGGTGCTCAACGCCGCCTATCTGGTCGCCGCGGACCGGACCGAAGAAGTCGCCGACGCGGTGCGCTCCCTGCGACGGCTGACCGGAGCGCACATCGAGATGTCCGGACCGTGGGTGCCGTACTCCTTCGCCGGCGAGGTGTGAGCCATGACGACGCGCGAGACAGTTCCGTGGGACTCTCCGGAGCCGCTGACCGGCCCCATCGGAGTGCCACTCGTCGATCTTCTCGACCGGGTGCTGGGGACCGGTGTGGTGGTGAGCGGCGATCTTGTCATCGCGATCGCCGAGGTGCCTCTGGTACGGCTGTCGCTGCACGCACTGCTGTCCTCGGTCAACGAACGCGTTCCTGCTCCCTGGGCGGACGGAGGCCCTCTGTGACCAGCACACGCTTCGATGTGGACCGCGATCAGATGGGCCGGGACCTTGTCGCGCTGGTCCTGACCGTGGTGGAGCTGCTGCGTCAGCTCATGGAGCGGCAGGCGATCCGCCGCGTAGAGCAGGGCGATCTCACGGACGATCAGGTGGACCGGATCGGTACGACGCTGATGCTGCTGGACGAACGCATGAGTGAGCTCTGCGAACAGCATGGACTCACGGCCGAAGACCTCAACCTCGATCTCGGCCCGCTGGGAACACTGCTGCCTCGCGATTGACGGAGGGCACGATGGACATCCGGTGCGAGGACGGCGGCGGCGTGTCTCAGGCGGCCTGTCTCAGACAGCGCGTCATAAGGCAGCGCGTCTTGGGCGGCGCTTCTCAGGCGACGCGCAGGTCCGCGATGGCGTCCTCGTCCCACTCGATGCCCAGCCCGGCGCTCTCCGGCGGGACCACGCAGCCGTCCCTGATCACCAGCGCACCGCGGGTGATGGCTCCGAGCTGCGGGATGTGCTCCACATACATACCGGCCGGAACCGCGCAGGCCAGACTCGTGTGCAGCTCCATCAGGAAGTGCGGCGCGACCTTCACATTGAACGCCTCGGCGGCGTGCGCGACCTTCAGCCATGGCGTGATGCCGCCGACTCTGGCCACGTCCACCTGCACGATGCCCGCCGCGCCCGCCGACAGATATTCGGCGAAGTGGCCCACGCTGTAGACCGATTCGCCCACGGCGACGGGCACGGTGGTGGACCGCGCGAGCCGCGTGTGACCGGCGACGTCCTCGGCCGGCAGCGGCTCCTCGAACCAGGCGATGTCGAGCGGCTCGAAGGTACGCGCCCGGCGGATGGCCTCCGCACCCGTCAGCGACTGGTTGGCATCGACCATGATCTCGAAGGCGGGCCCTGTCGCGGCCCGTACCGCGGCGAGCCGCTCGGCGTCCTCCACCGCTGTGGGCTTGCCGACCTTCAGCTTGGCGCCGCGCAGGCCCGTGGCCTGGGCAGCCGTGACATTCTCGACGAGTTCCTCGGTCGACAGATGCAGCCAGCCGCCTTCGGTGTCGTACACCGGCAGCCGGTCGTGCGCTCCGCCCGCGAGCCGCCACAGCGGCTCGCCCGCCCGCAGACAGCGCAGGTCCCACAGGGCCGTGTCGACGGCGGCCAGGGCGAGGGAGGTCAGCACGCCGAACGCGGTCGCGCGGGTCGATGCCAGCATGGCGGCCCAAATCGCCTCGACATTACGGGAGTCGGTGCCCAGCAGGGTGGCGGTGAGGTGGTCGCGGAGCATCGCCAGCACAGCGCTGCCGCCGGTGCCGATGGTGTACGAGTAGCCGGTGCCGCGCAGGCCGTCGGCCGTCTCGACGGTGACGAGGATGGTCTCCTGGCGGACGAAGGTCTGGCTCGCGTCGGTCCGCAGCGTCTCGGGCTCGATGAAGACCAACCGGCATTCGACACTCTTGATCGTGCTCGGGCCGGTGGTGCTGGTCCTGCTCATATGGATGGTCATCTGCTTTCGTCGCGTAACTTTATGGTTCGTCGTGCCGCGTGGCGGAGGACGCTTCGGACGCGCGCGGTGCGGCCGGGGCATGACCCTGGGATCGCGCGCGCGGAAGAGGTGCGCCCGGCCGTCGGCCGGGCGGCTCAGGCGGCGGTGGCCGGAGCCCGCTCCTTGCGGCGCCACTCCTCCTCGATCGCCTCCAGTGAACGGTTCGCCGTCTCCGGTACGCGTGTCAGGACGAACGCCAGGCCCAGCGCGGAGATCACGGCGTAACCGCCGAAGACCCAGAAGCCGATGGCGGCCAGGATGTCCGGGAAGGTCAGCGAGAAGAGGAAGTTGAAGAGGTACTGCGTGAAGGTGACGACACCCATGCCCAGCGCGCGGGCGCGCAGCGGCAGTATCTCCGGGATGTAGAGCCAGAACACCGGACCCAGTCCGAAGCCGAAGGCGAAGGTGAAGACGAACACACAGATGACATCGAGCGTCGAGGAGTGCGGGAAGAGAGCGAGCAGCACCAGCGGAGGCACCTGGCCGCCGAGGCTGAACGCGAGCAGCTTGACCCGGCCCAGCCGGTCGATCAGCGGCAGCGAGACGGCGGTCGATATCACCAGCGCGCCGCCGACGCTGTAGTTGGCGATGATGCCGGTGTCGCCGGCGTGGCCGGTGGCGTCGGCGAAGACCGTTGGCGCGTAGTAGACAACCGCGTTGATGCCGGTGAACACCTGGAAAAAGGTCAGGATGAGGCCGATGTTCAGGGCCGGACGGTAGCGGTGGAGCATGTCGCGCAGACCGGCCTCCTGGTGGCCGAGGCTCTGCCGGATCTCCGTCGCCTCCGTGTCGGCCTCGTCCTCCGACGCCCGCAGCCGCAGCAGCACGGCACGGGCTTCGGCGTCCCGGCCGCGCAGGATCAGCCAGCGTGGACTGTCCGGGCTGAGCAGCATGCCGATGAGGAAGAGCACGGCCGGGACGGCGCCCAGACCGAGCATCCACTCCCAGGCACCGGCGCCGCGCAGCGCGTCCCCGGTGCCGTACGCGACCAGGATGCCGACATTCACGCTGAGTTGGTACAGGGCGCTGATCAGACCACGGGTACGTTTCGGGGCCAGTTCGGTGAGATAGATCAGCCCGAACATATTGGCGAGACCCACGGCCAGTCCCAGGACAAAGCGCGAGATCAGCAAGGTGGTGACATGGGTGGACCAGGCACAGCCGAGTGAGCCGACGACGAAGATCACACCGGCCGCGATCAGCAGATGGCGGCGGTCGAAGCGCTTGGCGGCCAGGGATCCGGCCACGATCGCGGGCAGCGCGCCGAGCAGGATCAGGCTGGTGACCAGGCCCTGCTCGGTCGAGGACAGACCGAAACGCTCGGTCGCGAAAGGCAGCGCCGTGGCGATGGCGCCGGAGTCGTAGCCGTACAGCAGTCCGGCCATGCCGCCGAGCACGGCGACGGCCTTGACGAACCGAGGGAGGGGCGGAGGCGCGGCGGCCGGGTCTCCGGCGGTCGGACGCGCTGTGGCGCTGGTGGACAGGGCGGGGTCGGCCATGGCGTGCCTCCAAGGACAGCCGGACTTTTCCTATAGGAAATCTAGGACGTCTGGAGGTTAGCTAGGGGTCCTGGTTGAACGTCAAGCGGTAGGACCCTTGTTTTTTCCGGATCGCCGACCTCGGCTGAGCCTTGGTGAAGAGAGAAGGCTTCTCTGGTTCTCGATTTTCCTATAGGTTTCCGCTGACGGTTCTGCTTCCTGGTGACGAGGAGAGGCCATGCGGCGCATCGCGCAAGTGATCAAGGTGCGGCCGGAAAAGCTGGACGAGTACCGGGAGTTGCACCGCGCGGTGCCGGAACCCGTCCTGGCCCGGCTGCGCGGGAGCCATATCGCCAACTACTCGATTCATCTGCTGGGCGACCGGCTGTTCAGTTACTTCGAGTACCACGGCGAGGACCTGGCGGCGGACCTCGCGGCGATGGCGGAGGACGCGGCGACCCGGCAGTGGTGGAAGCTGACGGATCCCTGCCAGGAGCCGGTCCCGGAGGCCGGGCCGGGAGACTGGTGGGCGCCGATGGAGCAGGTCTTTCTCATGGAGTAGGCGCGGCGCCGGGCCTGACCGTATGCGATCAGACCCGTTGATATCGGCCCTATAGAATGCGGGGAACGGCTCGCGAATTCCGGACCGGCCGGACCGGACGGGTCAGAGGAGGCCGGACGTTGTCGGACACCCCTTCCGATCAGCTCGGAAGCCCGGACGACGGCGGAGTCCCGCAGCCGCCGCGGCAGGTACTGGCCGACAGCGTTTACGAGGCCATCAAGGCGATGGTCATGGACCATGAGATCCAGCCGGGCGCCCGGGTCGGTATCGAGGCCCTCGCCCGCACGCTCGACGTGTCACCGACGCCGGTACGGGAAGCGCTGGCCCGGCTGGAGTCCGAAGGGCTGGTCACCAAGCGGTCGCTGGCGGGCTACCGGGCTACCGAACTGCTCACGCCACAGGGCCTTGAAGAGCTCTTCGAGATGCGGCTGCTGCTGGAACCGCGGGCGGCGGCGCTGGCCGCGGCGAACGCGGACGAGGCCCAGCTCGACCGTATCGAGGGCTTTGTCGAGGAGATGCGGGAGCGTCCCGGATCCGGTGAACGGTATGTCCTGTACAGCGAGTTCGCGGCCGCCGACCAGCGCTTCCACGAAGCGATCGCCGAGGCGGCGGACCGGCCGCTGCTCGCGGAGGCGGTCAGCCGTCTCCACTCCCATCTGCATATCTTCCGGCTCAGCAGCCTGCCGGGCGCCGGCCCTCTCACGCTCGCCGAACACGACCGCATCCTGCGGGCCGTCCTGCGCCGCAACTCGGAACGGGCCGCCGAGGCGATGACGGAACACCTGCGGCTCAGCCTGGAGCGCCAGCGCGACCGGCATCAGTCTTAGGGTGTGAGCCATCAGCCCTGGGGTGTGAGCCCACCCGATCGCCTCCGCGAGGTGACGGAGGGCCGCCATCATCACTTCGCGTCGGAATACCGCTCGACCGTGGCCGTGGTGAAAGGGAACCGCACCGGTGTCTCGCCGAAGGCGATCCGTCCGGCCAGCTCCCCGGCGGCGCGGATCGCCTCGGACACCTCCTCGGCCTCCTGCTCCGGACAGTGCACGATCACCTCGTCGTGCTGGAAGAAGACCAGCTCCGCCCGCATCCCCGCGGTCGCCCGCCGCAGTGCCGCCAGCATCAGCAGCGCCCAGTCGGCCGCACTGCCCTGGACGACGAAGTTCCGGGTGAAGCGGCCCCGGGCCCGGCCGTTGGACGACGCGTAGCCCGGCGTGAACTCGCCGCCGGTGGAGGACGATCCGTCCGGTCCCTCCACCGTCTCCTGCGGAAGCCCGGCCTCGTCGTTGTCCTCCGCACCGGCCGCGCGCGGGCTGGTCCGGCCCAGCCAGGTCCGTACGAGCCGTCCCTCCTCGCCCGCGCGGGCCGCGTCGTCCACATACGCCACGGCGCGAGGGAATCTGCGGCGCAGCGCCGCCAGATTCTTCAGTCCGTCACCGGACGTCTGACCGTAGATCGCGCCCAGCAGCGCGACCTTCGCATGGTCGCGGTCGCCGGAGAACGCCCGGTCGGACAGCGCGGTGTAGAGATCGCCGTCGTGTCCGGCCACCTCCATCAGCCCCGGATCGCGGGAGATCGCGGCCAGCACTCGCGGCTCCATCTGATCGGCGTCCGCCACCACCAGCCGCCAGCCCTCGTCGGCGACGACCGCCCGGCGGATCACGCGAGGGATCTGCAGGGCGCCGCCGCCATTGGTCGTCCACCGGCCCGAGACCGTGCCTCCCGGCAGATACTCGGGCCGGAAGCGTCCCTCCCGCACCCAGTCCTGAAGCCAGCTCCAGCCGTGCGCCGTCCAGATCCGGTACAGCTTCTTGTACTCGATCAGCGGCTTCACCGCCGGATGGTCGATTTCCGCCAGCTCCCAGCGCCGGGTCGACTTCACCTTGATGCCGGCTCCCGCGAACGCCTTCACGACATCCGCCGGCAGATCCGGCCGCACCCGTCGCCCGAACGCCTCCGACACCTCGTCCGCCAGCTCCGCCAGCCGCCGTGGTTCGCCACCGCCCGCGTAGCGCTCACCGAGGAGTTCGTTCAGCACCTCCCGGTGCACATCCGCCCGCCACGGCAGCCCGGCCCGGTTCATCTCGGCGGCCACCAGCATGCCCGCCGACTCGGACGCGGTGAGCAGCCGCATCCGGCCGGGATATTCGGCGGCAGCATGCCGTCGCTGCTGTTCCGCGTACACCTCCAGCAGCCCTTCGAACGGCACCTCCGTCCCGGCGTGCGGCTCGAACAGCGAGGACTGCGAGCCCGGTACCGCCGATCGCGGCGGCGGATCGGGCGGCACAGGACCGTGCCGCAGCCGGGCCCAGGCCGCGGCGGCCGACCGGGGCTCGCCCAGCCGTCCCTCATGGCCGAGCAGCAGCAGCTCCGCCGCCTCGATGTCGTAACACCGCTCGATCCGCACTCCCGCCGAGAGCAGCCGCGGATACAGCTCGGCGGTGGAACGCCACACCCACCGCACGACCTCCGGCAGTCGCGCCCTGACCGCCACGACCAGATCGGGCTCCTTCAGGACGGGCCCCGAGGGCCTCCCGTCCGGACCCAGCGGAGCAAGCAGCGCACCGGCGCCCTCAGCCGGGGCCAGAGCCCATCGTTCGGTCATGATGGCGAGTGTGGCAGGAGAGTCTGACAAAGGCTCGGTGGATCCGGCACGGCCGAGGGACGGCGGTGTGGCATGACAGGGCTCCTCTCGGGCACCATGGGTTGCTTTCAGTGACCTACTGATGTCTGAGAGTAACGATGCTCACTGACAATGGACTTGCGCACGATGTCAACGACCTGGGCCGGGCCTGGCTTCCTCTCACCCGTATCCCGCTCCCGCACAAGCCGGAGGCGGCTCCCAGGGCCCGCGGCCACATCCGCGAGGTCCTCGCCGTCCGGCGGGTGGAGGGCGATCTGGCCGCCTCCGTCGAGCTGGCGGTCAGCGAGCTGGTCACCAACGCGGTGCGGCACGGCGTATGCCTCTGTGGCTGCACCCGTGGCGCGGTCTCCCTGGCCCTGATGAGGACGCGCGACCGCCTGCGGGTCGAGGTGGCGGACCCGTCCCGTACGCCGCCGAGATGGCCGACCGGTGTCGACTCGGTCGACGCGGAGACGGAGGAGGGGCGCGGGCTGTTGCTGGTCACGAGGCTCGCGGCGGACTGGGGCGACCACGCGCGGCGGCTGCGGGGAAAGGTGGTGTGGTGCGAGTTCACGGCCCCGGGCGCTGTGCGCCGCGGCTGAGGTGTGGACCGGACCGGGCCCTCCTCAGTCCGTCAGCGTCCGGATCACCCGAGCGGGATTTCCCACCGCCAGGACGCCCGCGGGGAGGTCCCTCGTCACCACCGAGCCCGCGCCGACCACCGTGTTCTCGCCGATGGTCACTCCCGGGCAGACGATCACACCGCCGCCCAGCCAGACGTTGTCCCCGATCGTCACGGGCGAGGCCTTTTCCCAGCCTGCGCGGCGGCGTTCGGTGTCGAGTTCATGGAGCGGTGTGAGGAGCTGGACATTCGGGCCGATCTGCACGTCGGAACCGATGGTGATCGGCGCCGAGTCGAGGAAGACCGCGTTGAAGTTGACGAACGTACGGTCTCCGATGCGGATGTAGCTGCCGAAGTCGCACTGGAACGGCGGCCTGATCCGGACGTCCTCGCCCACCGAACCGAGCAGCTCCGCGAGGATCCTGGACCGCTCGGCCGGAGTGGCGCCGCCGTGCGCGTTGTACGCGGCGCAGAGCGAGAAGCGGCGTTCGGTGTCCGCGCCCAGTTCCTCGTCGTCGGCGATGTACCACTCGCCGGCCAGCATGCGCCGTTTGTTCTCGCCCATGGATGTCCTCTCGTGCGCCGGGGCAGCCACGGTAGTCCGGCGCCTCACCTGTGGACAGAATTCTCCTCGCCCAGGCAGCGCGGCAGTTCGATATCCACAGGCTGTGGACGACCGGGTTCGGCGAGCGAGCGCCGAGACCGTCCGGCCCGACCTGGGATCATCGGACGCGTGACAGGGAGTACGTCTGAGGAGGCACGCGCATGTATGTGCGGCGCACAAAGCCCGCAGAGCCCGCCAGGCCCGTGCGGCACACGGCGGTCGCGGCATGAGTGACGCGAGCGGCGCCGACGCCGGTTCCCGCACCGTCGAGCGGGCTCTCGCGGCCGTACTGTCCATGGACGGCGGCGACGGGATCGACACGGGCGCGTCCCTGCTCGCCGCCGATCCGGCCGCCGACGCCGGGCTGCGGCGGCGCGGTGAGCAGTTCATACGTCTGGCCTGGGAGCGAGGCTGGCAGCCGGCCGATGTCGTACGGCTGGTCCGCCGCGACCTCGGCGTACCGCATCTGCGGCTCGTGGCCGAGCTGATAACGGCGGAGGCGCGCCGGTACGAGCGGCTCGCGCCGCGCTGGGCCGCTCAGCTCGCGGAGCTCGCCGCCGAGCCTGGACCACGCTCCGGGGCCGCCGGGACCGACCGCTTCTCGGCCGCGACCACCGTGCTTGAGCTGTATGTGCTGCTGATCCGGCTGCCCGCCGTCGAGCCGGTGGGGCCGGTGCCCGGCACACCCGTGCATCTGCCTCCGGCGGACGGTGAACCGCGCATGCTCAGCCGGATCCGCGCGCTGCTCGCCAAGGCGGAGGCGACTGGTTATCCGCAGGAGGCGGAGGCGCTCACCGCCAAGGCACAGGAGCTGATGGCGCGGCACAGCATCGACGAGGCACTCCTCGCCGACCGGACGCACCGGGGCGATGTGCCCGGCGCCTGCCGGATCGGCGTGGACGCTCCGTACGAGACCGCGAAGGCGATCCTGCTGGACGCCGTCGCCTCCGCGAACCGCTGCCGCGCGGTGTGGAACAGCGCGTACGGATTCTCGACGGTCGTCGGCTTCGAGCCGGACCTGGAGGCGGTCGAGCTGCTCCACACCTCCCTGCTGGTGCAGGGCACGGCGGCGATGACCCGGGCGGAGGCCGGGCAGCGCGCGGCCGGCCGTAAGCGGACGAAGACCTTCCGGCAGTCGTTCCTGATGGCCTACGCCCACCGCGTCGGTGAGCGCCTGGCGACGGCGACGGAACAGGCGACGGAACAGGCGACCGGGCAGGACGGCGCCGGTGGCGGTCTGCTGCCGGTGCTCGCCGCGCGGGACATGGCGGTGACCGACCGCACGGACCGGATGTTCCCGGAGACGGTGGCGACCCGGGTCCGGGGCGCGACGGACGCCGAGGGATGGCACCACGGCATCTCGGCGGCTGACGCGGCGCGGGTGCCGGGCGGTCCGGCCGCCGGTGACCGCCGCGGCCGGATCCGCCCCGCGGGCTGACGGGACCGGGCAGCCCGGCCTCCGCCCGGGTGTCAGAGCGACGGAACGCTGGTCGGCGGCCCGCCGGGCAGCTTGCCGTCCACGGTCTTCGTCAGCGTGTCCTTCTTGCCCGAGCCCCAGGAGATCACCAGGGTCTTGCCGTCGTTGGACTCGATCGCGCCCATCGTGCGGTCGGAGTTTCCGTCCGGGCACTTGAGCGAGAGCATGGGCTCGCCCATGTCCTCCACCGAGCCCTGGCAGACATGCTGGTCCGCGACGAGTGCGACCTTGCCGGCCTTGACGGACAGTGCGACGGCCTTGCCGTCGGTCAGCGCGGCCCATGTCCCGTCGATGCCGCCACTCGCGGCGTCCCCGCCGGAGTCCGGGGCGCCGCTCCCGGTCGGGCCCGAGGCGGCGGTGCCACTCCGGTCCTCGGCCGGGTCGGCACCGCTGTCGCCGGCGCCGCAGCCGGTCAGCGCGAGTGCGGCGACCAGCCCGGCCGCGATGACGCTGGTTCGTACAAGCCTGCGCACGTTCAAGTCCCCCTGTCGGTTGCCGGACCAGCGCCAAGCTACCAGGAGGACTTACGCACCCCGGGAAGGAATCCGGCGTGCGCCTGCTCGCGCAGCCGGACCCTGGACAGCCCGAATTTCCTGAGATGCCCACGCGGCCGGCCGTCCACGCTGTCCCTGTTCCTCACGCGTGTGGCGCTCGCGTCGCGCGGCTGACGCCGCAGCTCCTGCCGTGCCGCGATCCGCTGGTCCTCCGGGGTGTCGGGGCGCCGCAGGATCTCCTTCAGTTCGGCCCGCCGCGCCGCGTACCGCTCGACGACTTCCTTGCGCCGCTCATTGCGGACGATCTTGCTCTTCTTCGCCATCAGACCCTCACTCCGCGGGCGCGGATGCGGGCGACGGCGGCCTCGATGCCGATGGTGTCGATGGTCTTGACCGCCCGGGCGCTGAGCGTGAGGCGGACATATCTGCCTTCGCTCGGCATCCAGTAGCGCTTGCGCTGGATGTTGGGGTCGAAGCGACGGGAGGTGCGCCGATGGGAGTGGGAGATCCGGTTGCCGAAACCGGGTTCGGCGCCGGTCAGTTGGCAGTGAGCGGACATGGTCGAGCACCCTTCGCTTTGGAAATGGAAATCGTTTCCATATACTAGCCCCATGGCCCGCAATGAACTACGCCCGATCATCAAGCTCCGGTCCACGGCGGGGACCGGCTACACGTATGTGACCCGCAAGAACCGCCGGAACGACCCCGACCGCATGACCCTGCGCAAGTACGACCCGGTCGCGGGCCGGCATGTCGACTTCCGCGAAGAACGCTGACCGGCGCGACAAGAGCCGGCCGGCGCAGCACGCCGTCCGGCGGCGAAACACACCGACAAAGAGGACCAGGAGGACCGAGATGAAGCCCGGAATCCACCCCGCGTACCGGCCCGTCGTCTTCCGCGACAGGGCCGCCGACTTCGCGTTCCTGACGCGCTCGACCGCCACCAGCGAGAAGACGGTCGAGTGGCAGGACGGCAACACCTGTCCCGTGGTCGACGTGGAGATCTCCTCGGCGAGCCATCCCTTCTACACAGGTACCGCCCGCGTCCTGGACACCGCCGGCCGCGTGGAGCGCTTCGAGCGCCGCTACGGCCGCCGGCCCGAGGCCCGTTGATGGCCCGCGCGGAAGATCCGTACGACCCGGAAGATCCGTACACCACGCGCGGCAGACTGCCCGTCGCGATCGTCGGCGGACTGCATTCCGAGGCGCGCGAGGCGACCGTGCGACGCCTGCTCGCCACCGTGCCGGGCAGTGTCGCGCTCCACCACGACCTGTCGACGGCGGAGCGCGGCACCGTCGTACGCACGGTCCGCGACGCCACCGAAGTGCTCAGCACCGGCGAGGCGCCGCTGGTCAACGACTGCGCCTGCTGCGCGCTGCGCGAAGACCTCGTGCCGGAGCTGGAGCGGCTCGCGGACGATGGACTGACCCGGCTGGCGATCGTCGAGCTGTGGGACTCGGTCGAGCCGAGAGCGATGGCCGAGGTCGTCGCGGCGCACGGCGAGCGGCTGACCGTCAGCTCGGTACTGACCGCGGTCGATCCGGCACTGACGCTGCCGTATCTCGGCAATGGCGACGATCTCGCGGACGCCGGACTCGCCGCCGCTGCCTCCGACCGGCGGACGATCGCCGACACCTGGGCGCGGCAACTGGAATACGCGTCGGTGCTCGCCGTGGCCGACAGTCCGCTCGCGGACGACGAGGACCGCGCGCTGCTGGCCCAACTGCATCCGACGGCGCGGCAGGTGCCGATCGACGGCGACGCGGCGTCCGCCGCGGAGCTGGCCGCCGCCGCGCTCGCCGGCTTCGACGTCGAGGCGGCGGCCGCGCGGCAGCATCCGGCCTGCGCGCTGCTGCCACAGGAGGCGGACGAGTGCGGAGTCGGTACGTATGTCTGGCACCGCGCCCGTCCCTTCCACCCGGAGCGGCTCTACCGCGCGCTGGAGGATCTGACCTGCTCGGCGGCTCGCAGCCGCGGTCGCTTCTGGCTCGCCGACCGGCCCGACACCCTGCTGGCCTGGGACGCGGCGGGCGGCGCGCTCTGCGTGGAGGGCGCGGGCCCCTGGCTGGCGTCGCTGCCGGACGCCGACTGGGAGACGGTCCCGCCGCTGCGCCGGGCCGCCGCCGCTCTGGACTGGCATCCCGAGCACGGCGACCGCTGCCAGCATCTGGTCTTCGTCTCGCCGGGCCTCGACCGTGCGGGGATCGAACGGCTCCTCGACTCCTGTCTGCTGACCGATGCCGAATACGCCGGGGGCCGTGCGGCCTGGAAGCGCCTTCCGCCCGCCTTCGACTCCCTTCTGGAGGTCTGATGTCCGTCCGCCGTGGGGACCGTAAGCCGCCCGCCGTCCGTGCCAATCCGCTGGACCGCGCGGGCATCACTCATATCGACTACAAGGACACCGATCTGCTCCGGAAGTTCATCTCGGACCGCGGCAAGATACGCGGCCGCCGGGTGACACATGTGAGCGTGCGACAGCAGCGGCGGCTGGCGCGCGCGATCAAGAACGCCCGGGAGATGGCTCTGCTGCCGTACCGCTCGGCGCCGCGCTGACCGGCGGGCGAGCGGCGCGCCGCGTCCTGACAGCCAGAAGACTCCTCACGCGTGACGGACGAGGAGTCTTCTGGCTGTCGCCGTGTCCGCGGCACGGTCAGGCCGGCGAAGCGGTCAAGGCGGTTGTGTACGGGCCCGGATGCCGGGGACATGACCATTACCTGGACACTGGAGCCAAATGGCCGCGGAATACGTCTCTCTTTAGGCACGGGGGGATCCAAGCCGGGACATTCAGCCGGTCCGAGAGTCTGTAACCAAGGGAACACCCCGCGTGCACGTGCATCTGCTCATGCATTGGCACATGAACACAGCTATGATCCGGGAAAGTTGACACCTGCACCTTGCAACTCGGGGAGCGACCTGTGCACCACGTGTACAACGGCATAACGGCCACAGAGCTTCACGGAGTTGTCTGGCAGAAGAGCAGGCACAGCAACTCCCAGGGATCCTGTGTGGAGTTCGCCAAACTGCCGGGCGGAGAGGTGGCGGTGCGGAATTCACGCCATCCCGACGGCCCCGCTCTCGTCTACACGCCTGCCGAGATCGAGGCCATGCTGCTCGGCGTCAAGGACGGCGAGTTCGACCATCTGACGGCGGGCGGCTGAGCGCGCGCACCGATCGGCCGGTGCTGGACGGACCACGCGGATCCGGCCGGCGGCGGAGCGGAGCCAATCGTGTCGCCTCGGTGATTTCCTTGCTGTGCGCCCGTACGGATCGCACAGTTCACGCCGATTTTCACGAGATCATGGCTGAATAGAGGCGCACCGTTCGAGGCCCCGGCCGCTCGCACGGGGCCTCGTAGCGACCAGAATCAGTCAGCTTGCAATTGGAACAGCGCCCAGACCACCTTGCCGGTCAGAGACCCCGCCAATGGGTGCCAGCCCCAGGTGTCACTGAAGGAATCCACCAGGAACAGCCCACGGCCGGACTCCGCCGCGCAGTCCTCGTCCGTCTTGCGTGTCATCGGGCCCGCGTGGCTGGGGTCCCGTACCGCGCAGATCAGCCGTGACGTCCACCGCATCAGATGCAGCCGTACGGGATGCTCCTGCGGCTCGCGCGGCGTGTCGGCGGGCAGGGCGTGCCGCAGTGCGTTGGTGACGAGCTCGGAGACGACCAGCGCGACATCGTCGAAGCGGTCGTTCAGCTCCCACTGGCCCAGTGTGGTCCTGGTGAACTGTCGTGCCCCGCGCACCGCCTCGTAGCGGGCCGGCAGCGCGCACGACGCCGAACTGGCGGCGCCCGCGGCGTCGATGGGGGGAAGCCCCTGCCTTAACGGCTCGAGCATGGTCGATCCATTCGTCCCCATGCGAGGCACTCCCAGGATTCGCGGCCGTAGCGATACTGCGATGGTCCAGCGTCACAACACGTCAATCACGATCGAGCACGCAGGTGCGCGGGGACCATGGTTCCGAATGCGTTGGGCAGATGCAAGGGCAGATGCACGTGCACGCGCCCGGCCTGCACCGACCTGGGTGCTTCTTTCGCATTTCTCCCTGTGACCAGTTTCGCTCCCTCCGCAAAGCCTTCTTATTTCCGTAATCGAATGAGTACGGGCTGAAGCGTTTTGGTGGCAGAATCCGGCACTTGGGGCTCGGGGGTGCTCCTGGGAGAACCACATGCGATGGGGAGGGTTGGAGACGTGACCGCAGCCGAATCGGGCGGTTCCGTGGTGCGGCGCATCCTGCTGGGCTCACAGCTGAGGCGGCTGCGCGAGACGCGCGGCATCACACGCGAGGCCGCCGGCTACTCGATCCGCGCATCCGAGTCCAAGATCAGCCGTATGGAGTTGGGACGGGTGAGCTTCAAGGCCAGAGACATCGAGGACCTGCTGACCCTCTACGGTGTCGCCGACGAAGGCGAGCGCGGGGCCCTTCTCGGCCTCGCCCGTGAGGCCAATGTCGCGGGTTGGTGGCACAGCTACGGCGATGTGCTGCCCGGCTGGTTCCAGACCTATATCGGTCTCGAAGGCGCC
This sequence comes from Streptomyces sp. AK02-01A, assembly GCF_033795305.1. Taxonomy (NCBI): domain Bacteria; kingdom Bacillati; phylum Actinomycetota; class Actinomycetes; order Kitasatosporales; family Streptomycetaceae; genus Streptomyces; species Streptomyces sp. AK02-01A. Next base: position 75,246 of record NZ_JARBAE010000007.1, on the reverse strand, counting down.
GCCTCGTTGATTCGTATCTATGAGGTGCAGTTCGTGCACGGTCTGTTGCAGACCGAGGCGTACGCGCACGCGGTTGTCACCCGCGGGATTCCGGACGCGCCGCAGGCCGAGGTCGACCGCCGGGTCGCTCTCCGGCTGGAGCGGCAGAAAGTCCTCGTGTCCGAGCGGGCGCCCCGCTTCCACGCCATCCTCGACGAGGCGGCGCTGCGCCGGCCGTACGGCGATCGCTCCGTGATGCAGGGCCAGTTGAAGCATTTGATCGAGATCTCGGAACAGCCGAACATCACACTTCAGGTGATGCCGTTCAGTTTCGGAGGGCACGCGGGCGAGAGCGGAGCGTTCACCATGCTGCGCTTCCCGGAGTCGGATCTCTCCGATGTCGTTTATCTGGAACAGCTCACCAGCGCGCTGTATCTGGACAAGCGCGAAGAGGTCGCCCAGTACGAACGGGTGATGGAGCGACTACAAGGAGACAGCCCGGGTTCCGAGGAGAGCCGAGATGTGCTCCGCGGCCTGCTCCAACTTATCTGAGGCATCAGTACGATGAATTCGCATCAGGAGTTTGCACCTGCAGTAAGGGATCGCATGTCCTACTTCACCGACCTGGCCCACCAGTACATCGACGGCGAGTGGCGGACCGGCAGCGGCTCGTGGGACATCATCGACTTCAATCCGTACAACGGAGAGAAGCTCGCCGCCATCACGATCGCCACCGCCCTTGAGGTCGACGAGGCGTATCGCGCGGCGGAGCGTGCGCAGCGGGCCTGGGCCGAGACCAATCCGTACGCCCGCAGGCTTGTCTTCGAGCGCGTGCTCACGCTGATCGACGAGCGCAAGGAAGACATCGTCGAGGCGATCGTCGACGAGCTGGGCGGCACACGGCTCAAGGCGCTGTACGAGGTCCATGCCGCGCAGGACTTCCTGCGCGAGGCCATGCAGCTCGCGCTGCGTCCCGAAGGACGGATCCTGCCGTCCGCGGTCGACGGCAGGGAGAACCGGGTCTACCGGCTTCCGGTCGGTGTCATCGGAGTGATAACTCCCTTCAACTATCCCTTCCTGGTGACGATCAAGTCGGTGGCACCGGCACTGGCACTCGGCAACGCCGTGGTGATCAAGCCCAATCAGAACGCGCCCGTCGTCGGCGGTGGGCTCATAGCCAAGCTCTTCGAGGACGCGGAGCTGCCGGCCGGGCTGCTCAATGTCCTGGTGACGGACATCGCGGAGATCGGCGACGCGCTGATCGAGCATCCCGTGCCCAAGGTGATCTCGTTCGCCGGCTCCGACCGGGTGGGCCGCCATGTCGGCGCGGTCGCGGGCGGCAACTTCAAGCGGGCGATACTCGAACTGAGCGGCAACAGCGCACTGGTCGTCCTTGACGATCTGGACGAGGCGGGTATCGACTACGCGGTGGACGCGGCGGTGGTCAGCCGGTTCATCTATCAGGGCCAGGTCTGTATGGCCGCCAACCGGATCCTGGTGGACCGCAGTGTCGAGCGCGAGTTCACCGAGAAGTTCGTGGCCAAGGTGGCGGCGCTCAAGACCGGCGACCCGCGTGACCCGGAGACCCAGATCGGCCCGGTCATCAACACGTTCCAGGCCGACGCGCTGACGGCACTGGTGGACCAGGCGCTCGCGGAGGGTGCGACCGCGCTCGTACGCGGACGGACGCGCGGCAATCTCGTGGAGCCGACGGTGCTCTCGGGGCTGCCCGAGACCTCTCCGCTGATGCACCAGGAGATCTTCGGGCCCGTGGTGCTGCTGATCCCGTTCGACGGCGAGGAGGAGGCGGTACGGCTCGCGAACGACACGCCGTACGGGCTGAGCGGGGCCGTGCACACCTCGAATGTGGAGCGCGGCGTGCGGTTCGCCAAGCGGATTGTCACCGGCATGATGCACGTCAACGACTCGACCGTGCAGGACGAGCCGCTGGTGGCGTTCGGCGGCGAGAAGTTCTCGGGGCTCGGCCGGCTCAACGGGGACTCGACGGTGGAGGCTTTCACGACGCAGAAGTGGATCTCGGTGCAGCACGGCCGCACGGAGTTCCGCTTCTGAGCTGTGGTTCCCGGGCTCACCGGGCGCGAGTCGAGGACAGAAGCTGACCGCAAGGGCCCATAGCTTCGTGGGTGTCGAGAAGGAACGGCACCGAACGAGAGGCAGAGCCCATGGTCACGCAGGTGAACGCGGAAGCCCGCGGCGACGAGCGCGGTGCGCTCCTCGCGTTCCTGGAGGCCGAGCGCGGCGGTATCCGCAGGGCGCTCCTCGGGCTGAGCGAGGAGCGGGCCGCGAGCGTGCCGAGCGCCAGCGAGCTGTCGCTCTCCGGCCTGCTGAAGCACGCGTCGGAGGTCGAGCAGAGCTGGCTCGCCAGAGCGAGGGGAACCGACCCCGAGACACCGCGCACCGAGGAGAACTGGCACGAGAGCTTCCGGCTCGTCGGCGAGGAGACGGTCGAGGAGAAGCTGGCGTACTGGGACAAGGTCGCGGGGCAGACCGAGATGTTCATCCTCGGCCGCGAGAGCCTGGACGAGACCTTTGAGCTGCCCGACGCGCCGTGGTTCCCGCCGGACGAACGGGTGTCGATGCGCTGGCTGCTGCTGCGGCTGATCACGGAGATGTCCCGGCACGCGGGCCACGCGGACATCATCCGGGAGTCGCTCGACGGGCGGACCGCCTTCGAACTGGTCGCGCTGGAGCGGGGCGGCGAGCAGGGCTGAGGCGGGGCCGTGACGGACCGGGGTGCCATGACCTGGGCTCCGGCCAGGGTCATAACCTGGAGCGATGTCAGCGATCCGTTTGCTCGTGCTCGGCGCGGTCCGCCGGCACGGGCGGGCCCATGGCTATCAGGTCCGCAACGACCTGGAGTACTGGGGCGCCCATGAGTGGTCCAACGCGAAGCCCGGCTCGATCTACCACGCGCTGAAGCAGATGGCGAAGCAGGGCGTGCTGCTGGCGCACGAGGTCGCGCCGAGCACGGCGGGCGGGCCGCCGAGGACCGAGTACGAGATCACCGACGCGGGCCGCGAGGAGTACTTCAGACTGCTGCGCGAGTCGCTGACGTCGTACGACCAGAAGATGGACGTGCTGTCGGCGGGGATCGGCTTCCTTGTCGATCTGCCGCGCGCCGAGGCCGTCGAACTGCTCAGGGAGCGGGTGCGCGCGATCGAGGCGTGGCGGGCCTCGGTGACCGAGCACTATGTGCCCGAGGAAGGTCCGGAGCAGCTCGGGCACATCGGCGAGATCATGAATCTGTGGGTCCATTCCGCGGACGTCGGAGCGGCGTGGACGCGGGGCCTGATCAAGCGCGTCGAGGGTGGTGCGTACACCTTCTCCGGGGAGGGCGAGACGTTCGTGGGCGTGCTCGCCGAGGGTGAGGAGAACCCGTACGCGACCGGGATTCCCGATGAAGGTGATCGCCACTGATCAAGCCGTGAAGTCGTCAAGCCGTGAAGTCGTCAAGCCGTGAAGTCGTCAAGTCATCAAGCCTGAGTTCATCAGCCTGAGCGACCGGACGGGCTCTTTTCGCCGGCGGTGAGGTGGTTCGCGCGGCTCAGCCACTGGGCGGTGCGCCGGAAAGCCACGCCTCCGGAGTGGAACCCGGGGCGGGGCGGCGGTGTATCAGAGATGACAGCGGCCGGCCCGGCGGAGACGGGGTCGGGCGGCGGCGTGAAGCGGCGGCGTGGACGGGGGAGCGTATGAGCGGGGTGCCGGGGTGGGCGCGCGGATGGGCGTTCGGGGTTCGCGCGTATGGGGTCCGGGCGTGGAGGCGGGGGCGGATGTGCGGGAGAGCGCGCGGTCCGGGCGCGCGGGCGCGCTCAGTGGTGGAAGGCCGTGGCGACGGACTTGTCGCGGTTCAGCGGACGCGGCTGGCGCCGCAGTTCCGGCAGCAGCCGGCTCAGATCGGCCACCAGCAGATCGGCCAGATCGGCGGAGAAGCCGTTGCGGCAGACCACCCGGAGGACGGTGAGGTCCTCGCGGTTGGCCGGGAAGGTGTACGCGGGCACCAGCCAGCCGTGCTCGCGCAGCCGGCGGGAGACGTCGAAGACGTCGTAGTTCCGCACGCCGGGCGCGGTGGTGAAGGCGAACACGGGCAGTTCGTCGCCTCGGGTGATGAGCCGGAAGTCGCCCAGGGCCTCGATCCGCCCGGCGAGCTTCCGGGCGATGTCCCGGGCCGTCTGCTGGACGGCCCGGAAACCGTCCCGGCCCAGCCTCAGAAAGGTGTAGTACTGCGCGACGACCTGCGCGCCCGGCCGGGAGAAGTTCAGTGCGAAGGTGGGCAGTTCGCCGCCGAGGTAGTTCACGCGGAAGACGAGCTCCTCGGGGAGTTCGGCCTGCGAGCGCCACAGCGCCCAGCCGACGCCCGGATAGACCAGTCCGTACTTGTGCCCGGAGGTGTTGATGGAGGAGACGCGCGGCAGCCGGAAGTCCCAGAGCAGATCCTCGTCGAGGAACGGCGCGATCATGGCACCGGAAGCCCCGTCGACATGGACGGGGATGTCGAGGCCCGTTCGTTCCTGGAGCGCGTCCAGCGCCGCGCACAGCTCCGCGACCGGTTCGTACGAGCCGTCGAAGGTGGAGCCCAGCACGGCCACGACTCCGATGGTGTTCTCGTCGCAGAGGCCGGCGGCGGCCTCCGGATCGAGATGGAAGCGGTCGCCCTCCATGGGCAGTTGACGCGCCTCGACCTCCCAGAACGCGCAGAACTTCTCCCAGCAGACCTGGACATTGATGCCCATGACGAGATTGGGCCGGGCGTTCGCCGGATAGCGGGACGCGTTGCGCTTGCTCCAGCGGCGCTTGAGCGCCATTCCGGCGAGCATGCAGGCCTCGCTGGAGCCGGTCGTCGAACAGCCCACGGCCGCCGCCGGGTCGGGAGCGTTCCAGAGGTCGGCGAGCATCGCGACACAGCGCCGCTCCAGTTCGGCGGTGCGCGGATACTCGTCCTTGTCGATCATGTTCTTGTCCCAGCACTCGGACATCAGTCGCTCGGCCTGGGGCTCCATCCAGGTGCTGACGAACGTGGCGAGGTTGAGCCGGGCGTTGCCGTCGAGCATCAGCTCGTCATGGACGAGCTGATATGCCGTGGCGGGCGGCATGGGGCCGTCCGGAAGCCGGTGCGTGGGCGGGGCGGAAGCCATCCCGCTGACCGGATCGGCCTCTCCGAAGAAGGGGTTGAGCGACAGTCGGAGCCGCTCGGCGCGCTCGCTCTCGGATTCTTCGGCGGATCCGCTCGCGGTGCGGTATCCGCCTCGCTGAAGTGGCATCGGCTTCCCGTCTTCCCTCCGTGGCCTTCGCGGCGACGATGACGACGATGACGATACGGACAAATGGTGTGATCGGCTCGCCGGGTGCGTGAGGTGTGTGCCGTTCGGCTCATGGCGGCGCCGCCGCTGCCCGGCCGGAGCGGCGGAGTGGTCCGACGTCGCGCGCGGAGGTGATCCGGGCCGGGCCAACTGGGACGTGTCTGACACATAGCGCCGTCCGCCCGGGGGGCGGGGCCTGCGACGTCTGGTGCGTGCGATCCCAAGGCGGAGGATCATCCGTGTACTGGACGTACTCGGATGACTCCGACAACGCGGTGAGCGTGCGTGCCAGGCGTCGCAGGCCAGGCGGGATGTGTCAGACAGGGCCTTAGAGCTCGTTGATCACGACGGCCGTGCCGTACGCGCACACTTCCGTGCCCACGTCGGATGCCTCGGTCACATCGAAGCGCATCATCAGCACGGCGTTGGCGCCGCGCGACCGGGCCTGCTCGACCAGGCGTTCCATCGCCTGGTTGCGGCTCTCCACGAGGGTCTTGGTGACTCCTTTGAGCTCGCCGCCGATCATCGACTTGAGTCCGGCGCCGATCTGGCCGCCCAGATGCCGTGACCGGACGGTGAGGCCGAAGACCTCGCCGATGACCTTCCGCACCTGATGGCCGGGAACGTCATTGGTGGTGACGACCAGAACGTCGGACCAGGAGCGCTGTCCGCCGCCGTACTCCTCGATGCCCATGTGCGTCCGCCTTCCGCGCAGACCGGTGGCCCCTCCGAGAGGCCGGGTGACCTCCCGAAGCCTTGTGACGCATAGCTTTGTACTGGTATGCGTAGAGTGCATTTCGAAGGGCCGGGTGGAACCTGGAGCGGCGGCCGGGCGTTGATAGCTTGTGGGCGGCCGACCACGCCGAATCGACGATCGACCGACTATCGACTCAGGAGTCCGGAACCCGTGACCACCCTTGCGCTCGGCCCTAGCTGGCTGGATCCGGACTATCTGATCGGGACCTTCGGACTGATCGGTGTCCTGGTCATCGTCTTCGCCGAGTCCGGCCTCCTCATCGGCTTCTTCCTGCCGGGCGACTCGCTTCTCTTCACCACCGGCCTGCTGGTGACGTCCGGCACGCTGAAGTCCCCGCTGTGGCTCGTCTGCACGCTGGTGGCGCTCGCGGCGATCATCGGCGACCAGGTCGGCTATCTCTTCGGCCGGAAGGTCGGCCCGTCGCTCTTCAAGCGCCCCGACTCCAAGCTCTTCAAGCAGGAGAACGTCGAGAAGGCACACGAGTTCTTCGAGAAGTACGGTCCCAAGTCGCTGGTCCTGGCGCGCTTCGTGCCCGTCGTCCGGACGTTCACGCCGATCATCGCCGGTGTGAGCCGGATGAACTACCGGTCGTTCATCATCTTCAACGTCATCGGCGGCACGCTCTGGGGCGTGGGCGTCACACTGCTGGGTGCCGCGCTCGGCAAGATCGAGTTCGTCCACAAGAACATCGAGATGATCCTGATCGCCATCGTGCTGATCTCGGTGCTGCCGATCGCGTTCGAGTTCCTTCGGGCGCGCTCCAAGTCCAAGAAGGCCGCGCGGACGACGGACGGCGCTGCCGGTGCTGCCGTGTCCGAGGCGCCGGGCGGCGCTCCCGGAGCGCCGCGCGGACGTCACGCCAAGCGCTGACCCGGCCGCTTGGCCCGGCGGGGCCGGAGCCGGTCCCGCCGGGTTCGCGGGTTCGCTGTGTGGCGTCCGGCCCTCAGAAGCCGCGGGTCCGCTTCGCCGCCCGGCGGCTCGAAGCCCGGCCCGCGCCGGGCACCCTGAGGAACAGCCGGGAGATCTCGCCGCCGAGATTCACTCCGACGGCGATGGCCAGGGCCAGCGCCGCGGCCTTGGAGAGCGACGCGAGCCCGCGGTCCAGATTGTTCTGCGCGATGCCCAGCAGCCCGAAGTACGTCGAGGAGCCAGGCAGCAGCGGCCCGATCGCGGCCGTGACGTACGGCAGCGCGGAGGCGAACTGGTAGCGCGAGAAGAGCTGTCCGAAGAGCCCCACCAGACCGGCCGCGATCGCCGTCGCGGCGACCGGCGAGATGTCGCCGGTGTCATGCATCGCCGCGTAGACCGTCCAGGCGACGCCACCGTTGAGAGACACCATCAGCACGGTCGAGCGCTCCTGCTGGAGCAGTATCGCGAAGGCGAAACTCAGCACCACCGCCGCGAGGATCTGCACCACCGGCCGCTCGGCGGTGTGCAGGGCCGCGTCCGGATTGAGCTGCGCGTCGAGCTGCACGCCCAGATAGAGCACGATCAGCACGCCGATGACGATCGCGATGAAGAAGTACATGACTTCCAGCAGCCGGGCGGACGCGGTGATGTAGTAGCCCGTCAGACCGTCCTGCACACCGGCGACCAGGGCCCGTCCCGGCAGCAGCGCGAAGAGACCACCGGTGATCACCGCCGAGGGCCGCACCTCCCACTGCGCGGCCGCGCTCAGCAGCGTCAGCGCCACTCCCATTCCGGCCGGCGGCATCGCGGCCACCACGAACTGGTAGAACTCCGGCATCCCACGGCCCGCGAACACCCAGGCCAGCCGGTCTCCGAGCATCGCGCCGAGCGCCGCGGCCACGAACACCACCAGGCCACCACCGACCAGCACGGAGGCGGACCCGGCCAGAACCCCGCTCGCCACCGTCAGCGCCCATCCGGGATACGGATGCCGGTTGCGGCGGATCTCCGCCAGCCGCCGGTACGCCTCCTCCAGAGTGACGTCCGTGTCCTCGGTGGTGATGTCGTCGATGAGCCGGTAGACGGCGGACAGCCGGGTGTAGTCGGTGCCGCGCCTGCGTACGGTCCGGCTGGCGGTCACCGGGTCTTCGACCAGCGACGGCTGATGGGAGATCGACAGCAGAGTGAAGGTGACGTTGGGCTCGCAGCGGTCCAGCCCGTACGCACGGCTGACCGCGAACATCGCGGCCTCGACGTCCTCGGCGCCCTCGCCACCGGCCAGCAGCAGTTCGCCGATACGCAGCGTCAGGTCGAGCACCCGGGGCACCGCGGGCCCGTCGTCGTCGGGCCGCTGCACCGTCTCCGGCACCGGACGGTCGCCGACCGGCATCCGCAACAGCGTGCGCATCCGGTCCTGCCAGGGCGCCTCCTTGGTCAGCCCGACCAGCGGGACGCCATGGGCGGGAGTGAACGCGGGAGGCGACTGCCGGGAGCCGGTGCCGGCCGGCGTACCGCCCGGTGTCCCGAAGGCCGACCTCTCGGTCTCGGTCGGAGGCTCCGCGCTCAGCCCGTCCGGAATCGCGAACTCCGAGGTCGGCTGGTCGTCCTCGGGAACCGGTGGCCTCTCCACTCCGAGCGGAGGAGTGAACGCGCTGTGTGCCTCGTCCGACAGCGGCTTTCGGTCCTCAAAACCGTCCGGCTCGGCAACCACTGTTCACGCCCTCACTCCCTGCTGTGCCGGCCCCGTCACTCAGTCGTCCCGATCGGCGGTCCGTGCGATCCGATCTTCATCCCGGTCCGCGTCTGCCCAGTATGAGCACGGACATGGGCGGGCACCCACACGGACGACGGGCGGCCCACCCTCCGAGAAGGATGCGCCGCCCGTCGTCCGTCCGGCTGTCCGCCGGTCACACGCGGTACGCGTCAGTGCGCGTTGCCCTGTGCCTCAAGGCGCTTGTACGAGGCCTCGATCTCGGCCTCGGCCTCGGCGCGGCCGACCCAGTCGGCGCCCTCGACGGACTTGCCGGGCTCCAGGTCCTTGTAGACCTCGAAGAAGTGCTGGATCTCCAGGCGGTCGAACTCCGAGACATGGTGGATGTCACGCAGGTGCTCCACCCGGGGGTCGGACGCCGGGACGCACAGCAGCTTGTCGTCGCCGCCGGCCTCGTCCGTCATCCGGAACATGCCGATGGCACGGCACTTGATGAGGCAGCCCGGGAAGGTCGGCTCGTCCAGGATGACCAGCGCGTCCAGCGGATCGCCGTCCTCGCCGAGGGTGTTCTCGACGAAGCCGTAGTCGGCCGGGTAGCTGGTCGAGGTGAAGAGACGACGGTCAAGTCGGATCCGACCGGTCTCGTGGTCCACCTCATACTTGTTCCGCGAACCCTTAGGGATCTCGATGGTGACGTCGAACTCCACGGGTGGCTCCTCCATGATCAACACATATGTCCGGTGATGCTGCGTCTCCGTGGAGAAGGACCCCCCGGACCCCGGCCTGACAGGCCCGCTGCCGGTCGGGGTGCCATGCTCGTGGCAAGGCGCAGTGATTAAGTGTCCCCCACGCAGCAGTGTGATCGCGAAAGGGGCTGTTCAGCCGTGCTTGAGCCGAAAGTGTGGCAGCTCACGGCAGGTTCCGTCGTTGTCGGTCTGACGCTCGCCGCCGGTGCGGTCGCCGCGGCCGGTCCGTGGGACTCCGGTCAGCGTAAGGCCGAGCGGGAGTGGGCGGCCGCCCAGAGCCGTACGGGTGGCGCACATCACGACACGACGGCCCCAGCCGCCCCGGACGCCGCTCCCAGCGCGCCCGCCGTGCTCGCCGCGCTCAGCGCTCCCGGCGCCGCGCCCGCCGGGCTCGGCAGGAAGCTCGGCCCGCTCCTGGACAGCCCCGCGCTCGGCCGTACGCGTACGGCGTCGGTCGTCGACGTCGCGACGGGCAAGGAGCTGTACGGCAAGGGCGCCGGCAGCCCGATGACGCCGGCCTCCACGGTCAAGATCGCGGTCATGGTGGCGGCGCTCTCCGCGCTCGGTCCCGATCACCGCATCGCCACCACGGTCGTGGCGGCCCGGGACGGCCGGACGGTCACTCTGGTCGGCGGCGGCGACGCCACGCTCGACGCGACGGGACTGCGCGCCCTGGCCGACGACACCGCGCGGGCCCTGCGCGACCGCGGTGTCACCACGGTCAAGGTCGGCTATGACATCTCCCTCTACTCAGGACCTCGTCTGCATCCCATCGGCCCCAACGACAACATCGCTCCCGTCACCGCGCTGATGGCGGGACAGGGCCGTCTCGACAAGTCCACCAGAGGGCCCGCGCCCCGCAGCGGCGATCCGGCCGGTGACGCCGCCGACGCCTTCGCCGGGCTGCTGCGCGACCGCGGGATCAAGACGTCCGTCGCCTCCTCTCCGCACAAGCCCGCGACCGGCTCCAAGCTTGTCGCCAGGACCTACTCGCGCCCGCTCGCCGCCCTGGTCGAGCGGGCGTTGACGGAGAGCGACAACGACACGGCGGAGGCCCTGGCCCGCCAGACGGCCATCGCGGCCGGCGAGCCCGCGAGCTTCGCCGGCGCGGAACGGGCCGTCGCCGCGCGGCTCAAGAAGCTCAAAGTGCCGCTCGGCGGTGCCCGCTTCGCCGACGGCAGCGGTCTCAACCGCCAGGACAGGGCCAGCGCGTCGCTGCTCACCACGCTGCTGGCGCGCGCCGCCGACCCGGCCAGGCCCGAGCTGCGTTCCGTCCTCACCGGGCTGCCGGTCGCCGGGTTCAGCGGCACCCTCCAGAGCCGGTACGCGAACGCCGCGCCCGCCATCGGACTCGTCCGGGCCAAGACCGGCACGCTCACCGGAGTGAACACCCTCGCCGGTACGGTCGTCGACGCCAGAGGCCGGCTGCTGGCGTTCGCCTTCATGGCCGGAGCCACCCCCGCGCCCGACGCCGCCCAGGCGGCCCTGGACCGGCTCTCCGCGGCTCTGGTTCCCTGACGGCCCAACCTCGGCCGGGGCCGCTCCCCAGGCCGCTTCCGCGGCTTGATTCCGGGCCGTCCGCGATGCCCCGGAGGGTGGGACCGGCCGAGAACCGGGCCGTCGACACCACTCCGCATCCCGGGCCGACCACGTACGGTTGACGCATGACGAGCATCGGTGGTGCCGAGATGGTCGACTGGAATCTCGCGGTGGCGACCGCGACCCGGCTGGTACGGCCCGGTCCCGAAGTGACCAGGGACGAGGCGCGCGAGATCGTCGCCGAGCTGCGACGGCACGCCAAGTCCTCGGAGCTGCACGTCCGCGGCTACACGCGGATGATCCCCGAGGGCCACGAGCCCCAGGACACCCCGGTCCTGATCGTCGACCGGGCCGGCTGGGTGAAGGCGAACGTCGCGGGCTTCCGTGAACTGCTCAAGCCGCTCTTCGAGAAGATGCAGGAACGCCGCTCGGCCACACCGGGCGGCGCCGTGCTCGGAGCGGTCGGCGGCAAGGTGACCGGCGTGGAGCTGGGCATGCTGCTGTCCTTCATGGCGTCCCGGGTCCTCGGCCAGTACGAGACGTTCGCGCCCGCGGGCCGCGACCTCCCGTCCGCCGGGGCCGGCGGCGGCCGGCTGCTGCTCGTCGCGCCCAACATCGTGCATGTCGAGCGCGAACTGGACGTCGATCCGCACGACTTCAGGCTCTGGGTCGCACTCCACGAGGAGACCCACCGCACGCAGTTCACCGGTGTGCCGTGGCTGCGGGACCATCTGCGCGGCGAGATCCAGTCATTCCTCGACGAGACCGACGTCGATCCGATGACCGTGCTCGAACGCCTTCGCGAGGCCGCCCAGTCGCTCTCCGGCAGCCGTCCCGAGGGCGAGGAGGACGAGAAGGGCCGGAGCATCGTCGAACTGGTGCAGACCCCGGGCCAGCGCGAGGTGCTGAGCCGGCTGACCGCCGTGATGTCCCTCCTCGAAGGCCACGCCGATTATGTGATGGACGGCGTAGGACCTCAGGTCGTGCCCACGGTCGCCGAGATCCGGGAGAAGTTCCAGCAGCGCAGGGCCCGCGGCGCCAGCCGTCTCGACCAGGCGCTGCGCAAGCTCCTCGGGCTGGACGCCAAGCTGCGCCAGTACCGCGACGGGGAGCGTTTCGTACGGGCCGTGGTCGAGGATGTCGGCATGGACGGCTTCAATCGCGTCTGGACCTCGCCGAACACCCTCCCGACCAAGGCGGAGATCGCCAAACCGGCGGACTGGATCGCGAGGGTGCACCGCAAGGCGGATTCCTGAGCCGGATCCGGCCCGGGGCGGAAGAGCGCCTGAGGTATCACCCATCCGAGGGACCGTGAGTGAGGGATAGGCGTGCAATGCTCGGGTAATGGCTCGGTTCTGTCACCATCGACGCACTCTGAGTGACGCTCCCCGTCCTGACTCCGACCGAGGCACCCCCAAAAAACATCACGAAGGGCACCGGATATGGGTCCCCATCCTGCGGTCGCGGCGATACGCCTGGCGGTTCGCCGCGTACTCCACGACATCCTCATCGACCGTTCCGAGACACCTCCCGCCTCCGGCGGGCAGCCGCTCGTGCTGGTCGCCTGCTCCGGCGGCGCCGATTCCATGGCGCTCGCCTCCGCACTGGCCTTCGAAGCCCCGAAACTCTCCGTGCTGGCCGGCGCCGTAACCGTCGACCACGGCCTGCAGGCCGGTTCCGAGCTCCGCGCGGCCGAAGTCGTCGCCCGGCTCGGGGCCATGCGGCTCGATCCCGTCGAGTCCGTCGCCGTGACCGTGGGCCGGGAGGGCGGGCCCGAAGCGGCCGCCCGTGACGCCCGCTACTCCGCTCTCGACGCCGCCGCGGAGCGCCATCGCGCCGCCGCCGTGCTGCTCGGCCACACCCGGGACGACCAGGCCGAGACCGTGCTGCTGGGGCTCGCGCGCGGCTCGGGCACGCGCTCCCTGGCCGGGATGGCGGCCGTCTCCGGACCGGCCGGCCGTTACCGCCGCCCCTTCCTCCAACTGGACCGGCAGACCGCACGCAAGGCATGCCTGGTCCAGTCGATCCCGGTCTGGGACGACCCGCACAACGCCGATCCCGCGTACACCCGCGCGCGGTTGCGGCACGAGGGTCTGCCCGCGCTGGAGAAGGCGCTCGGCAAGGGCGTCGTGGAGGCCCTGGCCCGTACGGCGCAGCTCTCCCGTGACGACGCCGACGCCCTGGACACCTGGGCCGCCGAAGCGGACAGCCGCGTGCGGGACGGCGCGGGCCGGCTGGAATGCGCCAAGTTGTACGCGCTGCCGCCCGCCGTCCGCCGCAGAGTGCTGCGCCGTGCGCTCATCTCCGCGGGCGCCCCCGCGGGTTCCCTCTTCGCCCGGCACATCGAAGAGGTCGACCGCCTGATCACGGGCTGGCGCGGCCAGGGAGCCATCAACCTGCCCGGCCGCGTGGAGGCCAGGAGGCAGGGTGGCAGACTGGTCGTCCGGCAGGGCTGAAGCGCTCAAGCACTACGGCTGTGTCTCCCGGGCCACAAGCCCCGGACCCCTGGCCGACAACGAAAGTGATGCGGGTGGACGACAAGGACATGGGCGACGACCTCCAGTCGGTGCTCATCACCAAGAAAGAGATCGACGCGAAGCTGGCCGAACTGGCCGCGAAGATCGATGCGGAGTACGCGGGCAAGGATCTGCTTCTCGTCGGGGTCCTCAAGGGCGCCGTGATGGTCATGGCGGACTTGGCGCGCGCCCTGTCCACCCCCGTGACGATGGACTGGATGGCCGTCTCCTCCTACGGAGCCGGCACCCAGTCCTCCGGTGTGGTCCGGATCCTCAAGGACCTGGACACCGACATCAAGGGCAAGCACGTCCTGATCGTCGAGGACATCATCGACTCGGGTCTGACCCTGTCGTGGCTGCTCTCCAACCTCGGTTCACGGGAGCCGGCCTCGCTGGAGGTCTGCACTCTGCTCCGTAAGCCGGATGCCGCAAAGGTCGCGATCGACGTCAAGTGGATCGGCTTTGACATTCCCAATGAGTTCGTCGTCGGATATGGCCTGGATTATGCGGAGAAGTACCGCAACATGCCTTTTGTCGGCACGCTCGCGCCACACGTCTACGGCGGCTGAGCGCGTCGGCGCCCCGGAAGTCGCGTCGGCGCCCGCGAAGAGCGGCGAAGCGTCCGGGAAAGGCTTCGCCGCGGCGGGAACCCCAGCGCCCCTCCCGGCGTTGGAGCATGGGAAGACGGGTTTGTCACCAGTGCACTGCGGTCGCGGGTGACAATGCTGGGGTACCGTCCCAAGAACAGTCTTTTCTCATAGCAGCATTTACCTACGGGCAGGAGGGACGGGGCGATTTCGCTCCGTATGGATGGACGTGAAGCGATACTTCCGTGGGCCGGTCATGTGGATCGTGCTGGCCGTCCTCGCCGTGGTCGTGTTGATGCAGGTCGTCGGCTCGTCGGGCGGCTACAAGACGGTGGACACCGGTCAGGTTGTCCAGGCGATCGACAAGAACCGTGCCGAACAGGTCAAACTGACCACCGGCGACGAACAGATCATCAAGGTCGACCTCAAGGACGGCCAGAAGATCAATGGCAGCGACAAGATCCAGGCCAGCTACATCGGTGACCAGGGCGCCAATCTGGCCTCGACGCTGCAGACGAAGTTCCAGAACGGCGACATCACCAAGGGCTACACGGTCTCGCCGTCGAAGCAGAGCCCGTTCGTATCGGTGCTGCTTTCGCTGCTGCCCTTCGTCCTGATCGTCGTGGTCTTCCTGTTCCTGATGAATCAGATGCAGGGCGGCGGCTCCCGGGTCATGCAGTTCGGGAAGTCCAAGGCCAAGCTGATCACCAAGGACACCCCCAAGACGACCTTCTCCGATGTGGCGGGGTCCGACGAGGCGGTCGAGGAGCTCCACGAGATCAAGGAGTTCCTCCAGGAGCCGGCGAAGTTCCAGGCCGTCGGCGCCAAGATCCCGAAGGGTGTGCTGCTCTACGGTCCGCCCGGTACGGGCAAGACGCTGCTCGCCCGCGCTGTCGCGGGTGAGGCCGGCGTGCCGTTCTACTCGATCTCCGGTTCCGACTTCGTCGAGATGTTCGTCGGTGTCGGTGCCTCCCGGGTGCGCGACCTCTTCGAGCAGGCCAAGGCGAACGCTCCGGCGATCGTCTTCGTCGACGAGATCGACGCCGTCGGCCGGCACCGCGGTGCGGGTCTCGGCGGTGGCCACGACGAGCGCGAGCAGACGCTGAACCAGCTCCTTGTCGAGATGGACGGCTTCGACGTGAAGGGCGGCGTGATTCTGATCGCCGCCACCAACCGGCCGGACATCCTCGACCCGGCGCTGCTGCGCCCGGGCCGGTTCGACCGGCAGATCGCCGTCGACCGCCCCGATATGCAGGGCCGGCTGGAGATCCTCAAGGTCCACCAGAAGGGCAAGCCGGTCGCCCCGGACGTCGACCTGGGTGCGGTCGCCCGCCGTACGCCCGGTTTCACCGGCGCGGATCTGGCGAACGTGCTGAACGAGGCCGCGCTCCTGACGGCGCGCAGCGACAAGAAGCTGATCGACAACCACTCGCTGGACGAGGCGATCGACCGCGTCGTGGCGGGCCCGCAGAAGCGGACCCGGATCATGTCCGAGAAGGAAAAGAAGATCACCGCCTATCACGAGGGCGGCCACGCCCTGGTCGCGGCGGCGTCTCCGAACTCCGACCCGGTTCACAAGATCACGATCCTGTCGCGCGGCCGGGCCCTGGGCTACACCATGGTCCTGCCCGACGAGGACAAGTACTCGACCACGCGTAACGAGATGCTCGACCAGCTCGCGTACATGCTGGGCGGGCGCGCGGCCGAGGAGCTGGTCTTCCACGACCCGACCACGGGTGCGGCCAACGACATCGAGAAGGCCACGGCCACTGCCCGGGCGATGGTCACCCAGTACGGCATGACCGAGCGGCTGGGCGCGATCAAGTTCGGTGGCGACAACACCGAGCCGTTCCTCGGCCGTGAGATGGCGCACCAGCGCGACTACTCGGAAGAGGTCGCGGCGCTGGTCGACGAAGAGGTCAAGAAGCTCATCGAGACCGCGCACAACGAGGCCTGGGAGATCCTCGTCGAGAACCGCGACGTTCTCGACAACCTGGTCCTCGCGCTCCTGGAGAAAGAGACGCTCAACAAGGAGCAGATCGCCGAGATCTTCTCGACGATCGTCAAGCGTCCGTCCCGTCCGGCGTGGACCGGTTCGTCGCGTCGTACGCCTTCGACGCGGCCGCCGGTGCTCTCGCCCAAGGAGCTGTCGCTGACCAATGGCGCGATCAATTCGAACGGCGGGCTTCCCGGGGTGACCAACGGCGACGCGGGTACCGAGTCGCTGCCCGAGGACCGTCCCGAGAGCTGATCCCGGGCGCCTCACCTGGCCCGGAATGGATGCCGCGCCTCCCAGGTTTTAGCCTGTGGGGGCGCGGCATTCGTATGCCCGCCCACAAGGACGGCACAGGAACGAGGCACATATGACCGACCCGGTGACGCTGGACGGCGAAAGCCCGATCCGTGAATTCGATGAGAAGCGGGCCGAGAATGCCGTCCGTGAGCTCCTGATCGCGGTGGGAGAGGATCCGGATCGTGAGGGTCTTCGGGCGACTCCCGGCCGGGTGGCGCGTGCGTACAAGGAGATATTCGCCGGTCTCTGGCAGACGCCGGAGGATGTCCTGACCACGACGTTCGATCTCGGCCATGACGAGATGGTCCTGGTGAAGGACATCGAGGTGATGTCCTCCTGTGAGCACCATCTTGTGCCGTTCGTCGGGGTCGCGCATGTCGGCTACATCCCGTCGGCGGACGGCAAGATCACCGGGCTGTCGAAGCTGGCCCGGCTGGTGGACGTCTACGCCCGCAGGCCGCAGGTCCAGGAGCGGCTGACGACGCAGATCGCCGATTCCCTGATGCAGATCCTGGACCCGCGCGGAGTGATCGTCGTCGTCGAATGCGAGCACATGTGCATGACGATGCGCGGCGTCCGTAAGCCGGGAGCGAAGACGATCACCTCGGCGGTGCGCGGTCAGATGCGGGACGCCGCGACGCGTGCCGAGGCGATGAGCCTGATACTGGCCCGCTGACACCTGGTCAGCGGGGCCCCGAAGCACACCGGCCGGCCGTCACCGAGGTGACGGCCGGCCGGCGGACGGGACGTGGTGGCCGTCAGACGGGACCGGCGGGGGCCGCGCCGTTCTTGTCGTCGTCCGAGTCGTCGGGCAGTTTGCAGACGCGCTCCAGGAAGAAGGCCGCCACGATCACGGCGATGCCCGCCAGCACCGAGAAGCCCGCGTAAATGGCCTGGTCTCGGCGGGCGGGGATGTCGAGAGAGCCGAGCAGGAAGACGCCAGTCCCGCCGTACACGCCGGAGACCAGCGCCGCGACCAGCGCGCTGGCCTGGCCGAAAACCACCGCCCGCGCGGCCATCAGCGGATCCACGCCCTTGGCGTCCTGACGCCGTTCCCGCTGGGCCCGCAGCCGGGAGCGCAGCGAGAGCGCGGTGGCGGTGAGGATGACGGCGATCACCGCGAGCACGATGGGCGCCGCGAGCGGCACACTCGGCAGCGTGCCCATGGAGTCCCACAGACGGGCACCGGCCCAGGAGAGCACTCCGGCCACCACGAACAGGCCGGCCAGCACGCCGATCCTCAACTGCTTCACCGAGAAAGCCGCCCTTCGCCTCGCTGTACCGGCCGGCGCCGTACCGACGTGTGCTGTATCTGTATCGATTTGTCCTGCGTCATCTCTGCGTGCCGCGTCAATCCGTGCCGGGTGGACCTCTGCCGCGTCAGTCCGTATCGCGCGGGCCGGCCGGCGCGTCACAGCGCTCCGTACCGACCCGCAGAGCCTAACGACTACTCGGGCAGGCGGAGTTCCAGGTCGCCCCGTGGGTGGACACCGCCCTGGCCGACATCCGCCAGCAGCTCGGCGACGGGGCCGTGGCCCGGCACCTGGGCCTCCGGATCGACGTCGTGCCACGGAGCGAGTACGAAGGCGCGCTGATGGGCCCGGGGGTGAGGAAGGGTGAGGAGCGGGTCGTCCGAGACGACATCCGCGTACGCCAGGATGTCGACGTCGATGGTGCGCGGTCCCCAGCGCTCGTCGCGGACCCGGTGGAAGGCCTCCTCGATGGCCTGGCCGCGCTCCAGCAGCGAGGACGGCGGCAGCGTCGTCTTGATCACGACGACCGCGTTGAAGTACGACGGCTGGGTGCCGGGTTCGACGCCCCAGGGCTCGGTCTCGTACACCGGAGAGACAGCCTTGACGCGCAGGCCCGGCGTGTCCTCCAGAGCGTCGATGGCGCCCTGGAGCGTCTCCAGCCGGTTGCCGAGATTGGAACCGAGGGAGACCACGGCCCGTTGAGGGTTGGAGAGTGTGACATCCGCCGCGTCCACCTGCGCGACCACGGAGGCGGGCACCGGCTGGACGGTCGGGTCGCTCTGTGTGTTCATACTCGGCTCCGGGTGATGGTGATGGTCACATCGTCGAAGGGCACGGTGATCGGGGCGTCGGGTTTGTGGACGATCACCTCGACCTCGTGGACGCCGTCGTGCTTCAGGCATTGCTGGGCGATGCGTTCCGCCAGCGTTTCGATGAGATCGACGGGCTCTCCCTGGACGACCTCCACGACCTCCTCGGCCACGATCCCGTAATGCACGGTCTTCGCCAGGTCGTCGGCGGCGGCCGCGGGGCGGGTGTCGAGGCCGAGCACCAGATCGACGATGAAGGTCTGACCCTCCTCGCGCTCCCGGGGGAAGACGCCATGGTGCCCGCGGGCCTTGAGGCCGCGCAGCGCGACACGATCCACGCGAATCACTCCTGCTGTCGTTGGTCGTCGGGGCAAACGGCTGCCAACGGGCGGCACGGTGCCCTCTCCGAATCTACCTGCGGGCTCCGGCGGTGCTCTCCTGTGGGGGCCATGGGGGGTGACGCCGCTGGTAGCCGCCCCTACCCCGGCGCTCCGCGAAACAATCCACCTCGGCCGCTCACTCGGGTGTCTCGTCGTCCGGTTCCTCGGCGGTTTCGGCCAGTACGGGTGAACCGTGGTGCGACCAGAGTTTCCAGCCCTCCGGCGTGCGCCGGAACACATTGCTGGCGACCACGAGCTGGCCGACCAGCGGCCCCAGCTCACCGCCGTCCTCGGCCGGCCCGCCGCTGAGGATGTTCTCCGTGCAGGTCACCAGGGCGGTGTCGGCGGAGACGGACACCACCACATCGGTGAGAAAGAACTGGATGTACTCGGTGTTCGCCATGATCAGGGCGTACGAGCGCAGCACCTCGCCCCGGCCGGTGAGCACGGGCCAGCCGGGATGGACACAGGAGATGCCGGTGTCCTCGCCGTCCAGCCAGAGCCCGGACAGCGCGTCCAAGTCGCCTTGCTCCACGGCCTCGTAGAAGGTGGTGTTGGCCAGCTCGACCTGCTCATTGTCCGTAAGAGCGGTCACCGGCCGGCGCCCTCGACCGCGCGCGCCACCCGTACCGCGTCCGCAGTCGCCCGTACCTCATGGACCCGGACCGCCCAGGCGCCCTGATGGGCGGTGATCGCGGAGACCGCGGCGGTGGCCGCGTCGCGTTCGCGGGCGGGCGGCGGAGAGCCCTCGCCGCCGGCGAGGACACGGCCGAGGAAGCGTTTGCGGGAGGCGGCGACCAGCAGCGGGCGGCCCAGGTCACGCAGCTCGGCCAGGTGGGCGAGGAGCGCGAGGTCGTGTTCGGCCTGCTTGGCGAAGCCGAGGCCCGGGTCGATGACCAGGCGCTCGGGCGCGATGCCGCCGGCGACCACGGCGTCCATCCGCTCGCGCAGCTCGGCGACGACCTCCGCGACGACGTCCGTGTAGACCGCGCGGCTGTTCATCTCCTGGCTGAAGCCGCGCCAGTGCATCACCACGAACGGCACCTCGGCGGCGGCGACCGTGGGCACCATGGCCGGATCGGCGAGGCCGCCGCTGACGTCGTTGACCAGGACGGCGCCGGCCGCGACCGCGCGCTCGGCGACGGAGGCGCGCATGGTGTCGACGGAGACCGTGACGCCTTCGGCCACCAGCCCTCGCACGACCGGTACGACCCGCCTCAGCTCCTCGTCCTCGTCGACCCGGGAGGCACCCGGACGAGTGGACTCGCCGCCGACGTCGACCAGGTCGGCGCCTTCGGTGACCAGATCGAGGCCGTGTTTGACGGCGGCGGTGGTGTCGAACCAGCGGCCGCCGTCGGAGAAGGAGTCGGGCGTCACATTGACGACGCCCATGACCGCGCACCGGTCCCACTCCGGCAGGCCCTCGACCGTGCCGCGTCCACGCAACGTACTCATACGCCCACCCTAAGGGCTGTCCCGCGATCCCCGGCGGGCGCGCGACGACGGCCACGGCGCCTCGCCGCGTCGTCGGAACGCCCGGATACATCCTGTGCGCGAGCGCCTCTGCGCCGTGCGATGCGGGCGATCAGTACACCTGGGCGGTACGGACCTCGCGCTCTCCGGTGGACCTGCCTCCGTGCGCGCACGGACGCGGCCGGCGGGCCGGCCCGACGCGAGGCAGGGACATCGTCACGAAGCCTTCCGCCCGCATCGCCGCGTAGCCGATCCGGGGCAGTTCGCGGGGGCTCCGGAAGACCACGTAACGCGGCTCCCAGCGTGGCCGGAACTTGGCGTTGAAGCGGTACAGCGATTCGATCTGGAACCAGCGGGAGAGGAACACCAGCAGGCCCCGCCAGCAGCGCAGCACCGGCCCCGCGCCCAGCCGTTCACCGCGGGCGAGGGCCGAGCGGAATATCGCGAAGTTGAGCGAGACCCGCTCCACGCCCAGTCCGGGAGCGGCGCTCAGCGCGGCGACGATCAGCAGCTCGTTCATGCCGGGGTCGGCGGAGCGGTCGCGGCGCATCAGATCGAGCGACATGCCGTCCGGGCCCCATGGGACGAAGTGGAGGACGGCCTTCAGGTCGCCGTACGGGCCGGGCGCGTCCTCGCCGGGCCTGTGCGCGGTGGCGATCACGGAGTCGCCGTCGGCCGGGTCGCCGATCCGGCCGAGGGCCATGGAGAAGCCCCGTTCCGTATCGGTGCCGCGCCAGTCGGCGGCGGCCCGCCGGATCAGTTCCAGCTCGGCCCCGGAGAGGTCACGGACGCGCCTTACCCGTGTTTCGTAGCCACCGCGCTCGATGCGCTTCACCATCTGGCGTACGTTTCGCATGGCGCGTCCGTGCAGGGAGAAATCCGGCACATCCACCACCGCCTCGTCACCCAGCTCCAGCGCGTCGAGTCCCGTCTCACGCGTCCAGACCTCGCCGCCGGTCTCGCTGCAGCCCATCACGGCCGGGGTCCAGGAATGAGCCGTGGCCTCGTCCATGAACCGTTCGATGGCGCCCGGCCAGGCCTCGACATCGCCGATGGGGTCGCCGCTGGCGAGCATCACCCCGGCGACGACGCGGTAGCAGACGGCCGCCTTGCCACTGGGAGAGAAGACGACGCCCTTGTCGCGGCGGAGTGCGAAATGGCCGAGGGAGTCACGGCCGCCGTGCCGGGCCAGCAGAGCGCGCAGCCGCCGCTCGTCCTCCTCGGTGAGGCGAGCCGCCGGGTGTTCGGGCCGCAGGGCGAGATAGATGGTGGTGAGGGCGGTGAGCAGGCCGAGCGCGCCGAGGGAGTAGCCGACGATGCCGTCGGCGCTGCCGCTGTAGCCGACGGGTCCGGCGATGCCGAAGAGGCCGTACAGCACATGTTCGAGCCGGTCCGTCAGACCGGGGCTGCCGACGGTGCGGTGCGGATGCGCGCTGACGATGACCAGGCCGAGACCGATGGATCCCGCGCCCATCAGGACGAAGTTCGCCAGGGCCTTCCAGCGGCTGCGCGGATCGGGCAGGGCCGCGAACTCTCCGCGATGGCGCAGCAGAAGAGCGAGCAGGACGGCCGAGAGTACGGCGCCGAGGAGCGAGTGCCGGTAGCCGAACTGCGCCACGGCGCCCGCCGGCAGCAGGACGACGGCCGCGCGCCAGGCGCGGCGTTTACGGCGTTTGAGGCCATGGGCGAGCAAGAGCAGCAGGACACCCGCGCTCAGCGAGAGCGCGGCGGCGAAGGGACCGAGCGCTCCCGGCAGCACCTCGGCGAAGCTGTGCATCCGGCTGTGCCGGAAGCGGGGAAAGACGCCGGCGGCGATGTCGATCAGACCGATGAGGGTGCAGGCGGTGCCGACCAGTGAAGGGACGGATTCGGCGCGGGGGCCGTGGAACAGACGCTGTGTCCGGAGGAGCAGACGGCGTGTCAGCCGGACCTGGGGTATTCCCGGGAGCAGCGGCGGAACTGGAACCGATGCCGATTTATCCCCATCTAGCGTCACAGACATCGCTTCCCGTGGCTCGGTGAGAGATCGTGGTGCCCGAGTCCGCTTCTTCTTCTCGGCTCCGGACATTTTGCGATCTCTAGGACGGGGCTTTCGAGAAGTGGGTTCCTCAGCCTGCAGGAAAATCTCACGGGAGAAAACTCGGTCGACATGGGTCTTACCAGTCGTAAAGTCCTGGCCTTGGTTGTACTGCTGGCCGCGCTGCTGTTCTTCGCCACCATCTGGTTGTGGCCGCGGCTGTCCCGGCGTACGTCACGCGCGGTGTTCGGCCGGGTCGGCCTGTTGTTCGCCACCCAACTGGCCGTCTTCGCCGCGGTCGGCCTCGCCGCCAACCACTCGTTTCTCTTCTACGGTTCCTGGGCCGATCTCTTCGGCCGGCAGCAGGATCTCGGCGCGGTCATGGATCACTCGACGGTCGGCAGACAGCTCAAGATCGTGGAGAAGCAGCGGTCGCCGGTGCCGGGCGGTTCGCGGCCGATGGCCGGAGGCCAGATCCAGAAGGTCGTCGTCGGCGGCCGGAAGTCGGGGATCGACAGCACCGCGTTCGTCTATCTGCCGCCCGAGTACTTCCGGCCGGAGTACGCGCGCAAGACCTTCCCGGCCTCCGTGGTGCTCACCGGTTATCCGGGCACGGCGGAGAACCTGATCACGGGTCTCCGCTATCCGAAGACGGCCTGGGAACTCTCCAAGCAGGGCAGGATGCAGCCGATGATCCTGGTGATGCTCAGGCCCACCGTGGTGCCGCCGCGGGACACCGAGTGCGTGGACGTCCCTGGTGGCCCGCAGACCGAGACCTTCTTCGCCAAGGACCTGCCCAGTGCGGTGTCAGGGGCGTACCGGGTCGGAGTGGCGCCGCGGAACTGGGGCTTCATCGGCAACTCCACCGGCGGTTACTGCGCGCTGAAGATCGCCCTGCACCATCCGGACCGGTTCTCGGCGGCCGCCGGGCTCTCCGCGTACTACAAGGCCGCCGTCGATCCGACGACCGGCGATCTCTTCCACGGCAACCGCGAGCTGCGGAACCGGGCCGATCTGATGTGGAGTCTGGACCATCTGCCACAGGGCACGTCGTCCCTCCTCGTGACCAGTTCCAGGAAGGGCGAGGGGAATCTCAAGGCCACGCAGAAGTTCATCGACAAGGTGAAGGCGCCCGCGAAGGTGTCCTCGATCATCCTGGACAGCGGCGGGCACAACTTCAACACCTGGCGACGGGAGGTCTCTCCGGTCCTGGAGTGGATGGGTGGGCGACTCCGGCCTAACTGACCTGGCTGATGGTCTTCAGTTCGACCTCGGTACGGGGAATGGCCTGGGCGTCCGCGTCGATCGACCGGCGCAGCGCCTCGTGCAGCCGGGCCGGCGTGAGGACGCCGAGGAACCGCCCGGTCTCTTCCTTGTCGATGACCGCGATCCAGCCGGCGTCGTGCTGGAGCATCGTGGCGAACGCCTGCTTGAGGGAGGCACCGACGGGCAGCCACGCCTCCATCCGGCGGGCGTGTTCGCGTACGGTCCCCGACGAAGCGGTCTGCTCGGTGGAGATCCATCCGTGCAGATTGTCCTTGGAGTCCAGGACGACGGCCCAGCGCGCGCCCCTCTCGGCGAGCTTCGCCGCGGCGTTCCGCAGCGGGTCGTCGAGATGCAGGACGGGCGGCTGTTCGAGGTCGCCTTCCTCGATGGGAGTGACGGAGAGCCGCTTGAGGCCGCGGTCGGCGCCGACGAAGTCGGCGACATACGGAGTGGCCGGGGCGCCGAGCACGGCGGCCGGGGCGTCGAACTGTTCGATCGTGCCCTGCCCGTAGACGGCGATCCGGTCGCCGAGGCGGACGGCTTCCTCGATGTCGTGCGTGACGAACAGCACAGTCTTGCGGACCGCCGCCTGGAGCTTGAGGAACTCGCTCTGGAGATGGTCGCGTACGACGGGGTCGACCGCGCCGAAGGGCTCGTCCATGAGCAGCACGGGCGGGTCGGCGGCCAGGGCGCGGGCCACACCGACGCGCTGGCGCTGGCCGCCGGAGAGCTGCTCGGGATAGCGGTCGCCGTAGACGGACGGGTCGAGGCCGACCAGGTCGAGCAGTTCGGCGGCGCGCTCCCGGCCCTTGCGTCGCTGCCAGCCGAGGAGGTGCGGGACGGTCGCGGTGTTCTCCAGGACCGTTTTGTGTGGGAAAAGTCCTACTTGCTGGATGACGTAGCCGATACGGCGCCGGAGCTGGACCGGATCGACGGCGGAAATGTCTTCGCCGTCGAGGAATATTCGTCCGCCGGTTGGCTCGATCAGGCGGTTGACCATTTTCATGGTGGTGGTCTTGCCGCAGCCGGACGGTCCGACGAGCGTGACCAGTTCGCCCTGGGACACCTCGAAGGAGAGGTCGTCGACAGCGGTCGTGCCGTCCGGGTAGCGCTTGGTGACATGCTCGAATCGGATCATGATTCCCCATTGTGGGCCGTGTTGTGTGAAGGCCATGTTGCTGGAATGTGGCGGGCTTCCGCGAATGTCAGTGGTCGGGGTTAGGGTCGCGAGGCAAGGTTTCAGACACGAGTTCCAGACATACGTTCGGGAAGACGGGGGAGGCGGGGACGGATGAACACGCGAGGTTGCCTGGCGGCGAACGACTGGATCTGCGGGGAATACCTCCGCTCCCGGGGCCAGGAGCTGACCGACGCCACGATCCAGCATGTGTGGATCACCGCGCTCTCGGTCGCCATCGGGCTGCTGGTCGCTTTTCCGCTGGCACTGCTGGCGCGGAGCAGGCCCTCTTTCGCCGGGCCGGTGCTCGGTCTGACGACGCTGCTCTACACGATTCCCTCGCTGGCGATGTTCTCTCTGCTGCTGCCGCTCTTCGGGCTGTCGGCCGGTCTGGTGATCACCGGCCTGGTGCTGTATTCGCTCACCATTCTTGTGCGGAACATCATCGCGGGACTGGAATCCGTGCCGGAGGAGGCACGGGAGGCGGCTCGCGGGATGGGATACGGACCCGGGCGGCTGCTCTGGGAGGTCGAGCTGCCGCTGGCGCTGCCCGCGCTGATGGCCGGCCTGCGGATAGCGACGGTGTCGACGATCGCTCTGACGACGGTCGGTTCGATCGTCGGCCGTGGCGGGCTCGGCAATCTCATCGAGGACGCGCTGCCGAGCTTCTTCAAGGCACAGGTGCTGACGGCTTCCGTGCTGTGTGTCCTGCTGGCGGTCGTCGCGGATCTGCTGCTTCTCGGAGTGCAGCGGCTGCTGACGCCCTGGACCCGAATACGTACGACGCGCACCCCGCGCGGTAAAGCACCCGAGGCCGGTCCGGCCGGCTCGGTTCACCCGGCGAAGGCGGTGGGCTGACCATGGGTGTCCTGGGAGAAGCCTGGAGCTGGCTGACGACCGGTGCCAACTGGTCCGGCGACAGCGGTGTGTGGCACCGGCTCGGAGAGCATGCCTACGTCAGCGGCGTCGCCCTCGCGCTGGCCTGTGCGATCGCGCTGCCGGTGGCCCTCTGGCTGGGACATGTCGGCAAGGGCGGGGCGCTCGCGATCAATATCTCCAATGTGGGCCGGGCGATTCCGGTCTTCGCCGTGCTGGCCCTGTTCATGGTCTCGCCGCTGCGGAACGCGGGCTATGTGCCCACGATCATCGCCCTGGTGCTGTTCGCCGTCCCGCCGCTGCTGACCAATGCCTATGTCGGGATGCGCGGAGTCGACAGCGCGGTGGTGGAGGCCGCCCGGGGAATGGGCATGTCCGGACGGCAGCTTTTCGTACGGGTGGAACTGCCTCTCGCCTATCCGCTGATCATGACCGGGCTCAGGTCGGCCTCCGTACAGGTGGTGGCCACCGCCACGATCGCGGCGATGGTGGGGCAGGGCGGACTGGGCCGGATCATCACCGCCGGCTTCAACACGTACAACACTCCGCAGGTGGTCGCGGGCGCGCTGCTTGTCGCGCTGCTCGCGCTGCTTGTCGAAGGTGTCCTGGTGGCGCTGGACCGGCTGATCGATCCGGCTCCGTCCGTCGCCTCAGGACCCTCGGGACCGTCCGGTGCCACTGATGTCACCGATGTGTCCGATGCTTCCGGTGCCATCGACGCCTCCGGCGCCGGGAACTCCTCCGGCGGCAGGCCCTCCTCCCGTACGACCGTGTGACGACCGACCTCTTTCCGTCCTCTTGGAGATGGTGAACCTCATGAGCAAGACCTCGCGCATCGCGGGTGCGGTACTCGGAGCGGTGGCTCTGACCGCTTCGCTCGCCGCGTGCGGCGGCGACAGCCTGGAGAAGGACAAGGGCGGCTCCGCCGCCGCCGCGTCCGGCTCCGGCTCCGGCTCCGGCGACAAGGGCACGCTGGTCATCGGCGCGGCGGCCTTCACGGAGTCCAAGGTGCTGGCGGAGCTGTACTCCCAGATCCTGGGCGACGCCGGATACTCGACGTCCGTCACCACGGTGAAGAACCGTGAGCTGTACGAACCCTCCCTGGAGAAGGGTGAGATCGACGTCGTACCGGAATACGCGGCGACGATCACGGAATTCCTCAATGCCAAGGTGAACGGCGCCGCCGCGAAGCCCGTCGCGTCCAGTGACGCGGCCGCGACGGTCGACGAGTTGAAGAAGCTCGCCGAGCCGCGCGGGCTGAAGGTGCTGCCGGTCGGCCAGGCCGTCGACCAGAATGCCTTCGCGGTCACCAAGGAATTCGCGGAGAAGAACAACCTCAAGACGCTTTCGGATCTTGGTGCTTCGAAGATCAAGGTCAAGATCGCGGCCGGTGACGAGTGCGAGGTGCGGCCGTTCTGCGTGCCGGGCCTGAAGAAGACCTACGGCATCAATGTGACGGGCATCGACCCCAAGGGCGTCGGCACCCCGCAGGCCAAGCAGGCCGTCAAGGACGGTGTGGACCAGGTGGTCCTCAGCACCACGACCGACGGCACGCTGGACAGCTTCGGACTCGTCGTGCTCGAAGACGACAAGAAGCTCCAGAACGCCGACAACGTACTGCCGGTGGTCAATGCCAAGGACGCCGGTTCGCAGGAGATAGCCGATGTCCTGGGCAAGCTGACCGACGCCCTGACAACGGACGATCTCGCGAGGCTGAACCTCAAGGTCGACGCCGAGCGGGCGAAGCCCGAGGACGTCGCGAAGGAGTATCTGGAGTCCAAAGGTCTGGTCAAGAAGTAGCCGTCCGACGGCGTCGGGAGCCTGACAAGACCCTAAGGACACTCAGACAAAGCGGAGTTCCGCAGCGGAACGGGAGAAGAAGGGGAGGGGAGTCGGCAACGGGCCGGGAAAGATTGTCCGACCGGCCCCCCATTTGGCCTCCACGCACGGTAAATTTCAGGCCATGCCACGTGGACGCCACCGCCATTCCCCACCCCTCCACAAGCTTCTGCCGCCGACCTCGGTCGCCGGAGCCGCGGTTCTCTGTGCCGCGGGCGCCTGGGTCTTCACGGATCCCGTGGTGCTCCGCGGTCTGGTCGCCGTGACGGGCGCCGTGGCCGTCACCGGCGCGATCTTCATGCGTAGTTGGGACCGGAGCGCGGGCCGCCGCGTGGCCGAGCTGACGCGCGGGCGCGAGAGCGACCAGTGGCGGACCGAGGAGCGCGTCGCCGAGCTTGAGGCCGATGTCGAGGAGTCGCGCGAGCTGCGCCTCAAGCTTGACGGCAAGCTGCGCGCGAAGCGGGCCGAGCTGGCCGGCCTGCGGGGCGAACACGCCGCGCTGCTGCGGCGGTACGCCACGGCGGAGACGGAGCGGGCGACCGCGCTGGAGGGCCGCCGCCAGCTCGCTCTGGAGGCGGCCGCCGAGCCCAGGGCCCTGACCGCCGCGGGCGGTACGGCCATGGCGTCGGCGTATGCCAGTGCCGCGCGGGCCCTGGACAGCCTGCCGCGCAACGCCGCGGCGCAGCAGGTGAAGCGGACCGTGGAGGCCGCACGCGAGCGTGATCTCGCCGAGCGGGCCGCGGAGGCGGAGGAGCCGCAGGGGAAGCACGCGGCGGCCGCCGGAGGAGAGCAGCACAGCCGTCCGTCGTCCACTCTCCCCGCGACACGGGTGCCCGTCGCGTCCGCGATCGTCCCTTACGCTCCGGAGCGCCGTCCGGTGCGCCGTCCGGAAGGCGGTTTCGACTTCTTCGGTACGCAGGGGGCGCAGACCGCTCAGAAGAGTGCCGAGGACACGCGGGACCAGGACCGGGCCCCGGAGCGGGACAAGGCGAGCACCGACGCCGAAGAGCCCGCGTCCGGCGGCCGGTTGGCCGGCGTGGAACGCGAGGACCTCGCGGACGTGGTCGGGGAGGAAGTCCTCGCCGAGCGCCGCAAGGCCGACGGCCGCGCCGTGGGACAGGTGATCGATCTGACCGTACACGACGAGACCGAGCCGCTCGAACTCGGCGGGCTGCGCGACGCGATCAGTTCCTGACGCGAGCGTTCGCGGGCGGAGGCCGGGCCTCCGCCCGCCGTGTGCCGATATCGCCCACGTACCGATATCGCCCACGTGCCGTTGTCGCCTATGTATCGATATCGCCTATTTATCGATGTCGCCGACAACGAAGAACAGTGATCCCAGGATCGCCACCATGTCGGCGACCTGTGTCCCGGGCAGCAGCTCCGCCAGCGCCTGGATGTTGTTGTACGAGGCCGACCGGAGCTTCAGCCGGTACGGCGTCTTCTCGCCCTTCGAGACCAGGTAGTAGCCGTTGATACCGAGCGGGTTCTCGGTCCACGCGTAGGTGTGGCCCTCCGGCGCCTTCAGCACCTTCGGCAGCCGCTGGTTGATCGGTCCCGGCGGCAGCTCCGCGATCCGGTCCAGACAGGCGTCCGCCAGCGCCAGCGCGTTGTGCGTCTGCTCCAGCAGGCATTCGAAACGCGCCAGACAGTCACCGTCCTCGCGGGTGACGACCGTCAGCGTGTCCCGCAGTTCGCCGTACGCCAGATACGGCTCGTCGCGGCGGAGATCGAAGTCGACTCCGGAGGCGCGGGCGATGGGCCCGGACACGCCGTAGGCATGGACCGCCTCCCGTGACAGCACGCCCACGCCGCGGGTACGGCCCCGGAAGATCTCATTGCCGAGGACCAGCCGGTCGTACACATCCATCCGGGAACGGACCTCGGCGACCGCGTGCCTGGCCCGGCCCTGCCAGCCCGCCGGAAGGTCCTCCTTGAGACCGCCGACCCGGTTGAACATGTAGTGCATCCGGCCGCCGGAGATCTCCTCCATCACGCTCTGCAGCTCCTCGCGCTCCCGGAAGGCGTGGAACACCGGTGTGATACCGCCCAGTTCGAGCGGGTAGGAGCCGAGGAACATCAGATGGTTGAGCACGCGGTTCAACTCGGCGAGCAGCGTCCTGGTCCAGACGGCGCGCTCGGGCACCTCCATGCCGAGCATCCGTTCCACGGCCAGCACCACACCCAGCTCGTTGGAGAACGCCGACAGCCAGTCGTGGCGGTTGGCGAGCATCACGATCTGCCGGTAGTCCCGTGCTTCGAAGAGCTTCTCCGCGCCCCGGTGCATATAGCCGATGACCGGCTCCACCTGCCGGATCACCTCTCCGTCGAGCACCAGACGGAGCCGGAGCACACCGTGCGTGGAGGGATGCTGGGGCCCGATGTTGAGCACCATGTCGGTGCTCTCCGCCGCGCCGCCGATGCCGACCGTCGTCCGGGTGGTCTCCGTCATGGGCGACAGTCTCTCAGAGCGGTACCGAGGTCAGCGCGAGCGGTGCCGGGGTCCCGGTGCGCGCCACCGGGCGCTCCGGGCACCGCGGTGAAGTCCGGCGGCGCGACACCGACGGGCTGCGTCAGCCAGCCGAAGTCGCCGAGCCCGCCGCGAGCCGTCAGCTCACCGGCCTCCCCGGCCGCCGCGAGCGCCCGGACATACGCGGCCGGGTGGGTGGCGGCGAGGGACAGCGGCGGCCGGCCGCCGCTCACTCCCAGCCGGTGCAACGCCTCGCGCTGGACGGTCAGTTCCGCACCGGGCAGCGCGCAGGAGTCCAGCGCCACATGGGAGGTGAGATCACAGCTTCCGTCCGGCACGGGACGCACCTCCCGGCCCGCCCGGAAACCGGTCAGCGTGCCGAAGGGCGGCCGGGCGCCCCGTACATGCGCGTAGTCGACGGCGACCGCGAGCCCGCGCTCCAGGGTCGCGACGGCGGCGGCCCACGCCTCGTCGCGGGGCCGGCCGATCTCCGCTCTGGTGCCCGGCCCGGCGGACGGCCACCAGCGGGCCAGCCACTCCGCGTCCGGCCCGTCCACCGGACCGCCCAGCTCCTCGGAGCCGTCCGGCCGTACGAGGACATACCGCACGACCCCGTCGGGATCCGTCTCGGCGATGTCCACGGGGACGTTGTCCAGCCATTCATTGGCGAAGAGCAGCCCGCTGACGCCGGCCGGCGGCTCCGCGCGCCATTCGATACGCGGGTCGAGACCGGGAGGACGCGAGGCGCGCTCGACGGCGTACGGCCGCACCACCAGCCCGTCCGGCCGCGCGGCCAGGACTCCGGTCAGCAGCTCGCCACGGCCCGCGCCGATGTCCACGAACGCCACCTCGTCCGTCCCGAGCGACCGGGCGGTGCCGGCCAGCAGCCGGGCGACGGCGGTGGCGAAGAGCGGAGAGGCGTGCACCGAGGTACGGAAATGCCCGGCCGGTCCCTCCGGGCGCAGATAGAAACCGCCGGGGCCGTACAGCGCCGCCTCCGCCGCCGGGCGCCACCGGCGCGCGGCGGAGCCCTGCCTTCTACCCCGTGCCTCCGTCGGCCTACACGTCTCATCCGCCACGGCGTCAAGTCTCCACCTTGGGGAGTACGCTTCCGCCGACCGGATCGACCCTCCGGTTGACCCTCCGCCCTTTTCCGCCTCCCTACGCTGGGTTACGTGCAGCTCTTCTACGACTTCCTCCGCCGACACCCGACGGGCGTCGACAGCTTCTGGGCTGTCCTGCTCTTCGGGTTCTCGCTGCTGTGGGCCGTCGAGGAGAACACCGGCGTGGGACCGCGACTGGTGGCCCTGGCCGTCGTCATGCTGCTCAGCCTGTCCGTGGCGCTGCGCCGGCTGGCGCCCGAGAAGACGCTGCTGCTCGTGGTGGCCCTGGGCGCGGCGCAGGTCGCGCTGGACGTCAAGGTCAACCCGGCCGACTTCGCGATGCTGGTCGTCATCTACACCGTGGCCGCGCAGGGCGGACCGCGCTGGGCGTCCCTGCTCGCGCTGATCGGCGGGATGTTCGCCGCGCCGATATCGCAGGTGCGCTGGCCCGTGGACGAGGCCAGCGCCGCGGGCCGGATCTTCTTCACCGTCGTCATGAGCGTGCCGTTCGTGCTCGCGTGGGTGCTGGGCGACTCCATGCGCACCCGCCGTGCCTACTTCAGCCAGCTTGAGGAGCGCGCCACCCGGCTGGAGAAGGAGCGCGAGGCGCAGGCCAAGGTGGCCGTCGCCGCCGAACGCGCCCGGATCGCCCGGGAGCTGCACGATGTCGTCGCGCACAATGTCTCGGTGATGGTGGTGCAGGCGGACGGCGCGGCCTATGTGCTGGACGCCGCGCCGGACCAGGCCAAACAGGCCCTGGAGACCATTTCGAGCACCGGCCGCCAGGCCCTCGCGGAGATGCGCCGGCTGCTCGGCGTACTGCGCACCGGCGACGCCAGGGAGACCGGCGAGTATGTGCCGCAGCCCGATGTCGGTCAGATAGAGGACCTGGTCGAGCAGGTGCGCCGGGCCGGTCTCGCCGTGGACTTCAAGATCGAGGGCACTCCGCGGCCGCTGCCCAGCGGGGTCGAACTCACCGCGTACCGCATCGTGCAGGAGGCCCTCACCAACAGCCGTAAGCACGGCGGTCCGGACGTCGGAGCCAGTGTGCGGCTGGTCTACTTCGACGACGGGCTCGGACTGCTTGTCGAGGACGACGGCCGGGGAGCGTCCCACGAGCTGTACGAGGACGGCGGCGCCGACGGCCGCGGCCATGGGCTCATCGGTATGCGGGAGCGCATCGGCATGGTCGGCGGAACGCTGGACGCCGGGCCGCGGCCCGGCGGCGGCTTCCGGATCAGCGCGCTGCTGCCGCTGAAGCCCGCACACTAGGCCCTGTCTGACACAGGACGGCGCCATTTGTCAGACAGGGCCCATAGCCTTGGCCTACTGGAAGAGGACCCGCAGATGCCGATCCGCGTGATGCTCGTCGACGACCAGGTGCTGCTGCGCACCGGTTTCCGTATGGTGCTGGCCGCGCAGCCGGACATGGAGGTCGTCGCGGAGGCCGGAGACGGCGCGGAGGCGATCGACGCCCTCCGCTCCACCGCCGTGGATGTCGTACTGATGGATGTACGCATGCCCAGGCTCGACGGCGTCGAGGCGACCCGCCGGATCTGTGCCCAGCCCGATCCGCCGAAGGTGCTCATACTCACCACCTTCGATCTGGACGAGTACGCCTTCTCCGGACTCAAGGCCGGCGCCAGCGGATTCATGCTCAAGGATGTGCCGCCGGGCGAGCTGCTGAACGCGATCCGGTCGGTGCACAGCGGTGACGCCGTGGTCGCGCCGTCGACCACACGACGGCTGCTGGACCGCTTCTCCGCCATGCTCCCGACCGGCGGCAAGCCGCGGCACAAGGAGGTCGACCGGCTGACCGAGCGCGAGCGCGAGGTGATGCTGCTGGTCGCCCAGGGTCTGTCGAACGGAGAGATCGCCGGGCGGCTGGTGCTCTCCGAGGCGACCGTGAAGACCCATGTCGGCCGGATCCTCACCAAGCTCGGTCTGCGCGACCGTGTGCAGGTCGTCGTCCTCGCCTATGAGACCGGCCTGGTACGGGCCGGCGGCGGTGGCGGCTGACCGGCCGGACGGCACCGCGACCGCCGGCCGAGGGGCCCGCTCAGGCGCCGGACTCCTGCTCCTCCGCGACCCGGCTCACGAACTCCTCGACCGCCGCCCGGACATCCTTCGCCGTCCACTCCAGGCCCGGTTCCGCCACGGTGACCTCGGTGACCGAGACACCGGGCGGGCCGGAGCCCGAGGCGAACCAGCGGCGGAACAGCGTCACCTTCGTCTCCTCCGACTGCCGGACCGCCGCTTCGTTCAGCACCTCCGGCGCGTACGGCAGCCAGACCTGGAACTGATGGGTGTGCGGCGGTTCCGGATGTACGCGGAACCATGGCACCGCGGACGCCGCGAAGCCCTCGGCGAGCGCCCTCGCCACCACCCGCGCGTGCGCCACGTACGCGGGCAGCCGCGGCAGCTCGCGTTCCAGGCCCAGCAGGGCGGACAGGGCCGCCGGATACTGCTGGAAGAGCTGGCCGCCGTAGCGGTGGCGCCAGACCCGGGCCTCCTCGACCAGCCCGGCCGGGCCGGCGAGCACGGCTCCGGACAGACCGTCGAGAGACTTGTAGAACGACACGTACACGCTGTCCGCGAGGCCCGCGATCTCCGCCAGCGGCCGTCCGAAGTGCGGGACGCACTCCCAGAGGCGCGCGCCGTCGAAGTGCACCACCGCGTCCCGTTCGCGCGCCGCGTCCACGGTCGCCACCAGCTCGTCCCAGGACGGCAGCACAAAGCCCGCGTCCCGGAGCGGCAGCTCCAGCATCAGTGTGCCGAAGGGATCGGCCAGGTCGTGGATCTCCTCGGCGGACGGAAGGCGCGGCTCACCGGTCGGATGAACCGTACGCAGCCCGCTGACGGACGAGAGCGCGCCGCCCTCGTGCACCTCGGGATGGGCGAGCGGATGCAGCGCCACGGTGCTGTTGCCCGTACGCCCCGCCCAGCACCTCAGCGCCACCTGCTGCGCCATCGTGCCGGTCGGGAAGAAGGCCGCGGCCGGGAAGCCGAGCAGCGCGGCGACCCGCCGCTCCAGCGCGGCGACGACCCCGTCCCCGTAGACGTCGGTCCAGTCGGTCAGGTCGTAGACGGATTCCGCGTCCGCCGCGAGAGCGGCCAGCCGCTCGCCCAGCCGGTGATCGGCCGAGGCCCGCCACAACTGCCGCTCGGACGCCCGCCACGCGGCCAGCCGGCGCCGCCGCTCGTCCCGCGCCCGTGCCTTCGCCGTCGTCTCGCCGGACACCTCGGCGACCTGCTCGCTCGTCTCTTCCATGGGCAGATCATCGCCCACCCGCAGTCCGCTGCCCACGGCCTGTGGACAACCTCATAGGGGGCCGGACGCTGGCGTAGCATGGCGGGAAATCGTCCGGTACCCGCCGCGGACTGGAACGGAAGGCCCCGCCGAGTGAACCCAGCATCAGCACAGGAATCCTTCGATCCCCGGGACCGCCCGGCCCGGCTCACCGTCGGTGTCGTCGGAGCCGGTCGTGTGGGGCCCGCGCTGGCCGCGTCCCTCCAGCTCGCCGGGCACCGTCCGGTCGCCGTCTCCGGAGTCTCGGACGCCTCGGTGCGCAGGGCGGCCGCTCTGCTTCCCGACATCCCGCTGGTCACTCCCGCCGAGGTGCTGGCGCGCGCCGATCTGGTCCTGCTGACGGTCCCGGACGACGCTCTGCCCGGCCTGGTCGAGGGGCTCGCCGAGACCGGCGCCGTACGGCCCGGACAGCTCCTGGTGCACACCTCGGGACGTTATGGCGTCAAGGTCCTGGATCCGGCCCTGCGCGCCGGCGCTCTGCCGCTCGCTCTGCACCCCGCCATGACCTTCACCGGGAACTCGGTGGACGTCCAGCGGCTGGCCGGCTGCTCCTTCGGGGTCACCGCGCCGGAGGAGCTGCGCCTCGCCGCGGAGGCGCTGGTCATCGAGATGGGCGGCGAGCCGGAGTGGATCGCGGAGGAATCCCGTCCGCTGTATCACGCGGCTCTGGCCCTGGGCGCGAACCACCTGGTCACGCTGGTGGCGCAGGCGATGGAGCTGCTGCGTACGGCCGGGGTCGCGGCTCCGGACAAAATGCTCGGCCCGCTGCTGGGCGCCGCGCTGGACAATGCGCTGCGCTCCGGCGACGCCGCACTCACCGGGCCCGTCGCACGCGGTGACGCCGGGACGGTCGCCGCGCATGTCGCGGAGTTGCGCGAGCACGCGCCCGGAGCCGTCGCCGGCTACCTCGCGATGGCCCGTACGACCGCGGACCGGGCGCTCGCGTACGGCCTGCTCAAGCCGGAGCTGGCGGCGGACCTGCTCGATGTCCTCGCGGACGCGGACGGCCCCGGGGACATCGGCGCCGGAGGCGGCCGATGACCACGGCCGCGCGCGGGCTCCCGGGAGACGGCGCGCTTCCCGTGGACGGCGCGATCCTTGGAGACAGAGCACCGCATCGCGCGCACCGTCCCGCGCACACAGAGACCGCGCACACCGAGACCGCGCGTCCCGCGCACACAGAGACAGAGACCATCCGATGAGCTTCGAACTCGCCTCCAAACGCGCGGACCTCGACCGCCTCCTGGACCGCCGCGCCAGCCCCGGCCGTACTGCCGTCGTGATGACCATGGGCGCGCTCCACGACGGGCACGCGAGCCTGGTACGGGCGGCCCGCGCTCATGTCGGGCCGACGGGCTTCGTCGTGGTCACCGTCTTCGTCAATCCGCTGCAGTTCGGCGCGGGAGAGGACCTCGACCGCTATCCGCGCACGCTCGAAGCCGATCTGCGGGTGGCGGAGAAGGCGGGCGCCGACGCCGTCTTCGCGCCGTCCGTGGACGAGGTCTATCCCTCCGGCGTCCCTCAGGTCAGGATCGCCGCCGGCCCCATGGGCGAGCGGCTCGAAGGCGCCTCGCGGCCCGGGCACTTCGACGGCATGCTCACCGTCGTCGCCAAGCTGCTGCATCTCACCCGGCCCGACGCGGCCTTCTTCGGCCGCAAGGACGCCCAGCAGCTCGCTCTGATCCGCCGGATGGTCCGCGATCTGAACTTCTCCTGCGCGATCGTCGGCGTACCGACGGTCCGCGAGGAGGACGGTCTCGCGCTCTCCAGCCGCAACCGGTATCTGTCCCAGCCCGAGCGCCGTACCGCGCTCGCCCTCTCCGGCGCGCTGTTCGCGGCCCGCGACCGCCTCGGTGCCCAGCACGCGCTGCGGGCCCGCGCCGAGTCCGAGCCCGTGACCAGCGCCCGCGCCGCCGCGCTGTCCGCTCTCGGCGAGACCCGTGCGGCGGCCGACACCCACGCGGTGGCCGCGGCGGGCGAGCCGGCCGCACCGGCCAGGCCCTGCGGAGCCGACGCCGTACGGGACGCGGCCAGGATCGTCCTCGACGAGGCCGCCCGGTCGGTGCCGCCACTGGCCCTCGACTATCTGGCTCTCGTCGATCCCGCCGACTTCACCGAGGTCACCGACGACCACACCGGCGAGGCGGTCCTCGCTGTCGCCGCGAAAGTCGGCGCCACCCGGCTGATCGACAACATCACCCTGACGTTCGGAGCCCCCAAGTGACCGGAACCGGAATACGGCTGACCGCTCCCGCACCCGGCTGGGCCGTCGACGCCGATGTCGTCGTGGTCGGTTCCGGCGTCGCCGGTCTCACCACGGCCCTGCGCTGCACCGCCGCCGGGCTCCGTACGGTCGTCGTCACCAAGGCCCGGCTCGACGACGGCTCCACCCGCTGGGCGCAGGGCGGGATCGCCGCGGCGCTCGGCGAGGGCGACACCCCGGAGCAGCATCTCGACGACACACTCGTCGCGGGCGCCAGCCTGTGCGACGAGGAGGCGGTCCGCACTCTGGTCACCGAGGGCCCGGCGGCCGTCCGCCGGCTGATCGGCACCGGCGCGCACTTCGACACCGCCGCGACCGGTGAGCTCCAGCTCACCCGGGAGGGCGGCCACCACCGCCGCCGTATCGCGCACGCCGGAGGCGACGCGACCGGCGCCGAGGTCTCCCGCGCCCTGGTCGAAGCGGTGCGGCACGCCGCGCTCAGCACGGTCGAGAACGCGCTGGTCCTGGACCTGCTGACGGATGAGCACGGCCGTACGTCCGGTGTCACGCTCCATGTGATGGGCGAGGGACAGCACGACGGCGTCGGCGCCGTCCACGCTCCCGCGGTGGTCCTCGCCACCGGCGGCATGGGCCAGGTCTTTTCCGCGACGACCAATCCGGCGGTCTCCACCGGTGACGGTGTGGCGCTGGCGATGCGGGCGGGCGCGGAGGTCTCGGACCTGGAGTTCGTGCAGTTCCATCCGACGGTGCTCTTCCTCGGCGCCGGGTCCGAGGGCCAGCAGCCGCTGGTCTCCGAGGCGGTACGCGGCGAGGGCGCCCATCTCGTCGACGCGGACGGCGTCCGTTTCATGCGCGACCAGCACGAACTGGCGGAGCTGGCGCCGCGCGACATCGTCGCCAAGGCGATCACGCGCAGAATGCAGGAGCAGGGCGCCGACCACATGTATCTGGACGCCAGGCACTTCGGCGCGCGGATGTGGGAGGAGCGCTTTCCCACGATCCTGTCCGCCTGCCGCGCGCACGGCATCGACCCGGTCACCGAGCCGATCCCGGTGGCACCGGCCGCTCACTACGCGTCGGGCGGAGTCCGTACGGATCTGCGCGGCCGGACGACCGTGCCGGGGCTGTACGCGTGCGGAGAGGTCGCCTGCACCGGCGTGCACGGCGCGAACCGGCTGGCCTCCAACTCCCTGCTGGAGGGCCTTGTCTTCGCGGAGCGCATCGCGGCGGACATCGCCGCGGATCGCGCGGCGGGTCCGGCGGCGGTGCCGCGCGGCGGTCCGGCGGAGCCCGCCGGCGCCGTCCGGCTGCCGCTCATATCGCCCGACGCGCGCGCCGGCATCCAGCGCATCATGTCCGAGGGCGCCGGGGTGCTCAGATCGGCCCGGAGCCTGGGAGAGGCCGCCCGGGCGCTGGAGGCCGTCCATCTGAACGCCCTTCAGGCCGAGGCCGACGCGGCCAGGGCCACGGGACGGGACGGCGAGGGCCCCGGTAAACCGGCCGTGCCCGGCGTCGACTCCTGGGAGACGTCGAACCTCCTCTGTGTCGCGCGTGTCCTGGTCGCGGCCGCGCTGGAGCGCGAGGAGACCCGGGGCTGCCACTGGCGCGAGGACCGGCCGGAGCGCGACGACGCCGACTGGCGCCGCCATCTCGTCGTCCGTCTGATGCCTGACCGCGGACTGGCGCTCCGCCGTACCGCGACGGCCGCCTTCCCGCCCGTGGACCCCGTACTCGTGAACGTACCCATAGCCGCCGACGCACCCAGGGAGCCTTAACCGTGAGCACGCCAGAAGAAACGCGCCCCGAGCCCGTGGACGTACCGCTGATCCAGATCGGCGCTCCGGCCGCGGCCGGCTGCGGTGACGGCTGCGGCTGTGGCGGCGAGGAGGCGTACGGCCCCGACGACCTGGAGTGCGGGCTCGACCCGTCCCTCGCGCTGCTCCTGGCCGACGCGGGCCTGGACCCGGTCCAGGTCGAGGACATCGCGCATGTGGCCGTCGAGGAGGACCTCGACGGCGGTGTGGACGTGACGACGATCGCGACCGTCCCGGAGGACGCCGTCGCCACCGGTGACTTCACGGCCCGCGAGGCGGGCACGGTCGCGGGCCTGCACATCGCCGAGGCCGTCCTGTCCGTCGTCTGCACCGACGAGTTCGAGGTCGAGCGGCATGTCGCGGACGGCGACCGGGTCGAGGCCGGCCAGAAGCTGCTGAGCGTCACCGCGCGCACCCGCGATCTGCTCACCGCCGAGCGCAGCGCGCTCAATCTGCTGTGCCGGCTGTCCGGTATCGCGACCGCCACGCGCGCCTGGGCCGATGTGCTCGAAGGCACCGGGGCCAAGGTCCGCGACACCCGTAAGACCACGCCCGGGCTGCGCGCGCTGGAGAAGTACGCGGTGCGCTGCGGCGGCGGCGTCAACCACCGGATGTCGCTCTCCGACGCGGCGCTGGTCAAGGACAACCACGTGGTCGCCGCGGGCGGCGTCGCCGAGGCGTTCAAGGCCGTGCGGAACCACTTCCCGGAGCTGGCGATCGAGGTGGAGGCGGACACGCTCCACCAGGTGCGCGAGGTCCTGGAGGCCGGCGCCGATCTGATCCTGCTGGACAACTTCACTCCGGGCGAGACGGCGGAGGCGGTGGCCCTCGTCGGTGGCCGCGCGCTGCTGGAGTCCTCAGGACGGCTCGTCCTCGGCAACGCCCGGGAGTATGCCGAGACGGGTGTCGACTTCCTCGCGGTCGGGGCGCTCACCCACTCCTCCCGGATCCTTGACATCGGCCTGGACCTGCGAGAGGTCGCCGCCTGATGCTGCTCACCATCGATGTGGGCAACACCCACACGGTCCTTGGACTGTTCGACGGCGAGGACATCGTCGAGCACTGGCGTATCTCCACGGACGCCCGCCGCACCGCCGACGAACTCGCCGTGCTCCTCCAGGGCCTGATGGGGATGCATCCGCTGCTCGGCGAGGAGCTGGGTGACGGCATCGAGGGCATCGCGATCTGCTCGACGGTCCCTTCCGTCCTGCACGAGCTGCGCGAGGTGACCCGCCGCTACTACGGCGACGTCCCCGCCGTCCTCGTGGAGCCGGGCATCAAGACGGGTGTGCCGATCCTGGTGGACAACCCGAAGGAGGTCGGCGCCGACCGCATCATCAACGCGGTCGCGGCGGTCGAGCTGTACGGCGGCCCGGCGATCGTCGTCGACTTCGGTACGGCGACGACCTTCGACGCGGTCAGCGCGCGGGGCGAGTACGCGGGCGGTGTCATCGCTCCCGGTATCGAGATCTCGGTCGAGGCGCTCGGTGTCAAGGGCGCCCAGCTCCGCAAGATCGAACTGGCCCGGCCGCGCAGCGTGATCGGCAAGAACACGGTCGAGGCGATGCAGTCCGGCATTCTGTACGGCTTCGCGGGCCAGGTCGACGGTGTGGTGACGCGGATGGCCCGCGAGCTGGCCGAGGACCCGGAAGAGGTGACGGTGATCGCGACCGGCGGACTCGCGCCCATGGTCCTCGGCGAGGCGTCCGTGATCGACGAACACGAGCCCTGGCTGACGCTGATCGGCCTGCGCCTGGTGTACGAGCGGAACGTCTCGCGCATGTGACACGGCTCGCGCGGGCGGCGGCTCGCGCGCTGTGAGGCCATGGGAGCGGCCGGCCGGAAAGGCCGGCCGCTGTCCTGGCGGCGCCCGCCGGCACCGGGTCCGGAGGTGTCCGAGGCCGCCGGTATCGGGCGGTCCCCCGTTCGGCGCCTGGGCCGCGCCCGAAGGGAGACGTTAAGCGGATTTTGTCCCTTTGGCGCGTAGTGTCGCCGCATGCCCACGCCATACGGATCCCGCGGCGGCATGGCGTTCGGTGCTGACGAGCTGTGTGTGCTCCGACGCGCCCTCGCCGTCGCCCTTCATCCCGCTCCGCTCTCCGACGAGGACGTCCGGGCCTGCCTGCGGCTCGCCGAGTCCGTGGATGAAGCGGTACGGGAGGCCGGGCGGCTGCGGGCGTTCCTGCTGGCCGATCTCGGCCGGTACCGCGAAGCCCTTCCCGGCTCCGTCACCGGCTATCTGGAGCTGCTCCACAGCGCCCTGGACGCCGATTACCTGCCAGGGCCCGACGATCTCGCGGCGCTGCGCGCCCTGCGCGGCAATCCGGCCGCGGCGGCCCTGCTCGACCGCTGCCGAGGGCTCGCGGAGCGGTCCGTGCGCGCGCGTCTCACCGTGCGCGCGTCCCCGGCCAGGCTGCTCGCACTGGTCGGCGGGCGCGCCGCCGACGACCCGCCGCCGCGGCGGCGGGAGCCCCGGAAGCCGGAGGAACCGCAGGAGCCCCAGGAGCCGCAGAGGCCCCGCGGCCCGGGCCGGCCGCCGCGTCCGGGACCGGAGCGTCCGATGCCCAAGCCGTCCGAGGTCTTCCCGCCGCGCCGCCGGCCCACGCCCCCGCCGGAGCGGCTCGCCGCCGGATAGCTACTCTGGACGCCATGGACTACGTATCCGCGCTCCTGCCCCCCGTGGTGATGGCCGCGTTCTTCATCGGTCTGGTCAGGACGATCATCAAGAGCCAGGGCGGCCCGAACAAGTCCAAGGAGGACGCCGCCGTCGACGCGGCGATCGCCCGCGCGGAGTCCCAGCAGGCGGACCGTACTCCGGACGCCCACACCGTCTGATCTCTCACGACGGAAGACCGGCGGCCGTCCGTCTTCCGTGTATGACCTGGACGTACGACTGATTTCAGTCGTACGTCCTTTTGTTACGCAATTAAGCGGCCATTACGGACATCTCGCACTATGGTGGCGATGTGCCCCGCCAATTGGGAGACCTGGAAGACGCCGTGATGACGCGCGTCTGGCAATGGAACCGTCCGGTCACCGTCCGGGAAGTCCTCGAAGACCTTCAACGGGAACGGTCCATCGCCTACACGACCGTCATGACGGTAATGGACAATCTCCATCAGAAGGGCTGGGTGCGCAGGGAAGTCGAGGGCCGCGCCTATCGATATACAGCGGTCTCCACCCGCGCCGCCTACGCGGCGGCACTGATGAACGAAGCCTGGTCGAAGAGTGACAACCCGGCCGCCGCACTTGTCGCCTTCTTCGGCATGATGTCGGCCGAGCAGCGCCAGTCTCTTGAGGGCGCTGTCCGGCTGGTTCACGCGGACAGTCCGGAAGGTGACCACAAGGAAGACGAGCGCCCGGAAGGTGACCGGCCGGAAGGCGGCCGGCCGGAAGACAACCGCCCGCCGGACAACCGTGCGGAAGAGCCGGCCGAGGGCGACGGCGGCCGGGAGGAGGCGGGGCGATAGCGTCCTGTCATGCCCTCAGTGCTTCCGCTTCCCAATGCCTCAGCAAATACCATCACAGTCCGCCGGGCCAGGACCAGGGACGTACCGGCTCTCCGCCGTCTCGTGGACCCTTACGTGAGCGAAGGCATCCTGCTCGACAAAGCGCCGGTGACGCTTTACGAGGACATCCAGGAGTTCTGGGTCGCGGAACGCGACGAGGACGCGGCCGTCATCGGCTGCGGCGCCTTGCATGTGATGTGGGAAGACCTCGCCGAAGTGCGCACACTCGCCGTGGATCCCGCGGTCAGAGGCGTGGGCGCGGGCCATCAACTGCTGGACAAGCTGCTGGAGACGGCCCGATGGCTCGGAGTGCGGCGCGTATTCTGCCTCACCTTCGAAGTCGAGTTCTTCGCGAAGCGCGGCTTCGTGGAGATCGGTGAGACGCCGGTTGACGGAGATGTCTACAGGGAGCTGCTCCGTTCCTATGACGAGGGTGTTGCCGAGTTCCTTGGTCTCGAACGGGTGAAGCCGAACACCTTGGGCAACAGCCGGATGCTTCTGCACCTGTGATCGCCGGAAGCCACCAGAGCTCTATGTCCGAATCGCGCACGTTTCCCGTGTTCTTGAGAGACTGAACCTCTGCCGGGGGTTTGTGTTTTCCTGAGAAAAGCGGTTTCCTTTCCGCGTACTGCATTTTCGATGAAAGGAAATCCGGTGGCACAGAAGGTTCAGGTCCTTCTTGTCGATGACCTCGACGGCGGCGAGGCGGACGAGACCGTGACGTTCGCTCTTGACGGCAAGACCTACGAGATCGACCTCACTACCGCCAATGCGGACAAGCTCCGGGGTCTGCTCGATCCGTACGCGAAGAGTGGCCGGCGTACCGGTGGCCGCGCGGCCGGCGGACGCGGCAAGGGCCGTGTCGCCGCGGGCGGGAACAAGGACACCGCGGAAATCCGCAAGTGGGCCAAGGAGAACGGCTACAGCGTCAACGACCGCGGCCGTGTTCCCGCCGAGATCCGCGAAGCCTACGAGAAGGCCAACGGCTGAGCATTCGTACGGAGCGTATTTCCGCGCAGCAACCGGACCCGGTGGCACTCAGTCGCCGCCGCGTCCACGAGCCGTACGAGATCGGGGGTATCCCCACCACTGCCCCCGGTACCGATTCCGCGCCCGAACGGGGTGAGCGCGGGCAGTGTCGGCTCCACCTCGCGTCCAGGCTTGGGGGGTCGCAGCCATACGGCGGCCCCCTGCGCGCTGGTGCGGGGCAGGCCCGGTGGCGCGGGGGCTGTCATCCTCCCGTCCACACCGGCGGCGGTCAGACCGAGCGTGATCCCGCCCCATTCGAGCCAGTCGAGCAGCCCCGGCAGCTCGTCCGCGCTCCCGGCGGCCACCAGCAGCCGCATCCGCCGCCCGCAGCGCGCCACAGGCCCCGTCGGGCCGATCCGTCGCAGCACGGCCGCGCCCGCGTCGGCGGGCAGCTCCAGCACATCGAAGCGGAGCCCGGTCACGAGCTGGACCGGCGGTCCGGGCACCGTCGCCCAGCCGAGTTCGTTCTCGTACCACTGCGCGCAGCCGTCGTCGAGCGGGGCGCGGGGAGGCGGGACAGTGAAGACCATGCCCGGAGAAACTCCCCGGGAGGGCGCGGAGTTACGCTGTGTCGGTCCTCCGTTGCGCGGAGTGCCGGTTCAGGGGGCGCCGGGGCACTTTCGGGAACGCAAGGATGTTCGCCCGTAGCTGAGTGAACCGGGGTGCGCCGCATGGAGTGTCACTGCTTACGGGTAAGACATTCCTAGTGGGAAGGGGCGACACGCGGTTTCGGGCGTCTCACGTTCGCCATCGGCGTACTGATGGTGAGGGTATCTGCCTGGCCTGCGGGAACATCGTCTCGCACCATCGGGTTGGAGCTGTTGTCCGGCGTTCGGGGCATGGAGGCCTGGGACAGGTGTCGGCAGTTGGAATGAGCGGTCCCCGCTTGCGGGACTAAGCTGCGGAAGGACAGGGAGGGGACCGACCCCTTTACTGCCTGACCGCTCTGAGGAGCGATTAACGATGTTCGAGAGGTTCACCGACCGCGCGCGGCGGGTTGTCGTCCTGGCTCAGGAAGAAGCCCGGATGCTCAACCACAACTACATCGGCACCGAGCACATCCTCCTGGGCCTTATCCACGAGGGTGAGGGTGTCGCCGCTAAGGCCCTGGAGAGCCTCGGGATTTCGCTCGAGGCGGTCCGCCAGCAGGTGGAGGAGATCATCGGGCAGGGGCAGCAGGCTCCGTCCGGTCACATCCCCTTCACCCCTCGCGCCAAGAAGGTCCTGGAGCTGTCGCTCCGCGAGGCTCTTCAGCTTGGCCACAACTACATCGGCACGGAGCACATCCTGCTCGGCCTCATCCGCGAGGGCGAGGGTGTCGCCGCCCAGGTCCTCGTGAAGCTGGGCGCCGATCTCAACCGGGTGCGGCAGCAGGTCATCCAGTTGCTCTCCGGCTACCAGGGCAAGGAGGCCGCCACAGCCGGCGGTCCTGCCGAGGGCACGCCCTCCACGTCCCTGGTCCTCGACCAGTTCGGCCGGAATCTCACCCAGGCCGCTCGTGAGTCCAAACTCGACCCGGTCATCGGGCGCGAGAAGGAGATCGAGCGGGTCATGCAGGTGCTGTCCCGCCGTACGAAGAACAACCCGGTCCTCATCGGCGAGCCCGGCGTCGGCAAGACGGCGGTCGTCGAGGGACTGGCTCAGGCCATCGTCAAGGGCGAGGTGCCCGAAACCCTCAAGGACAAGCACCTCTACACCCTCGACCTCGGCGCGCTCGTCGCCGGTTCCCGCTACCGCGGTGACTTCGAGGAGCGGCTGAAGAAGGTCCTGAAGGAGATCCGCACTCGCGGCGACATCATCCTGTTCATCGACGAGCTCCACACCCTGGTGGGTGCG
Organism: Streptomyces sp. AK02-01A; assembly: GCF_033795305.1. Classification (NCBI taxonomy): domain Bacteria; kingdom Bacillati; phylum Actinomycetota; class Actinomycetes; order Kitasatosporales; family Streptomycetaceae; genus Streptomyces; species Streptomyces sp. AK02-01A. The sequence continues at coordinate 30,506 of NZ_JARBAE010000007.1, read as the reverse complement.
GGCGCCGCCGAGGGCGCGATCGACGCCGCCAGCATCCTCAAGCCGATGCTGGCCCGTGGCGAGCTGCAGACCATCGGTGCGACGACCCTGGACGAGTACCGCAAGCACCTGGAGAAGGACGCGGCCCTTGAGCGCCGTTTCCAGCCCATCCAGGTCGCGGAGCCGTCGCTGCCGCACACGATCGAGATCCTGAAGGGTCTGCGCGACCGTTACGAGGCGCACCACCGCGTGTCCATCACGGACTCCGCGCTGGTCGCCGCCGCGACGCTCGCCGACCGCTACATCTCGGACCGCTTCCTGCCGGACAAGGCGATCGACCTGATCGACGAGGCCGGCTCCCGGATGCGGATCCGCCGGATGACCGCGCCGCCGGACCTCCGTGAGTTCGACGAGAAGATCGCGGGCGTCCGCCGCGACAAGGAGTCGGCGATCGACTCCCAGGACTTCGAGAAGGCAGCGTCTCTCCGTGACAAGGAGAAGCAGCTCCTGGCCGCGAAGACCAAGCGGGAGAAGGAGTGGAAGGCCGGCGACATGGACGTCGTCGCCGAGGTGGACGAGGAGCTGATCGCCGAGGTCCTGGCGACCGCCACGGGCATCCCGGTCTTCAAGCTCACCGAGGAGGAGTCCTCGCGGCTGCTCCGCATGGAGGACGAGCTCCACAAGCGCGTCATCGGCCAGAAGGACGCCATCAAGGCGCTCTCGCAGGCGATCCGTCGTACGCGAGCGGGTCTGAAGGACCCCAAGCGTCCCGGTGGCTCGTTCATCTTCGCCGGTCCGTCCGGTGTCGGTAAGACGGAGCTCTCCAAGACGCTCGCCGAGTTCCTCTTCGGCGACGAGGACGCGCTGATCGCCCTCGACATGTCGGAGTTCAGCGAGAAGCACACGGTTTCCCGTCTCTTCGGTTCTCCGCCCGGATACGTGGGTTACGAAGAGGGCGGCCAGCTCACCGAGAAGGTGCGCCGGAAGCCGTTCTCCGTCGTCCTCTTCGACGAGGTCGAGAAGGCCCACCCCGATATCTTCAATTCCCTTCTCCAGATCCTGGAAGACGGTCGGCTGACCGACTCCCAGGGCCGGGTCGTGGACTTCAAGAACACGGTCATCATCATGACGACCAACCTCGGGACCCGGGACATCTCGAAGGGGTTCAACCTGGGCTTCGCCGCTCAGGGCGACGCCAAGAGCAGCTACGAGCGGATGAAGAACAAGGTCAACGAAGAGCTCAAGCAGCACTTCCGGCCGGAGTTCCTCAACCGTGTCGACGACACGGTGGTCTTCCACCAGCTCACCGAGGAAGACATCATCCAGATCGTCGACCTCATGGTCGCCAAGGTGGACGAGCGTCTGAAGGACCGGGACATGGGCCTTGAGCTCAGCCCGGCCGCCAAGTCGCTCCTCGCCAAGAAGGGCTACGACCCCGTGCTGGGCGCCCGGCCGCTGCGCCGGACGATTCAGCGCGAGATCGAGGACATGCTCTCCGAGAAGATCCTCTTCGGTGAGCTGCGTCCCGGTCACATCGTGGTCGTGGACACCGAGGGCGAGGGTGAGGCGAAGAAGTTCACCTTCCGCGGCGAGGAGAAGTCGGCTCTGCCGGACGCGCCTCCGATCGAGCAGGCGGCCGGCGGCGGCCCGAACCTGACGAAGGACGTGTGACGGGCTCCGAAGGCCCGCGCCACGCGGGCTGAATGACCGAGGGGCTGCCCCGGACCGTTTCGTACGGTCCGGGGCAGCTCCTTTTCCGTCTGCGGCTGTGTGCCGCCGTTTCCGGCCCGCTGGGCCGTCTCCGGCCTCTTGGCCGTTCCGGTCCGCGAAAGGCCCGCGGATCCGGGCTCAGGCGTTCCGTATGAGCGGCGAACGTATGAGCGGCGAACGCAGGAGCGGCGAACGTATGAGCGGCGGTCGCAGGACAGGCGCCGGGCTCGGTACGTGATGTGGTGCGCGCCGGAGCGCGGGGCCGGTCGCCGCGCCGGATACGGCAGGAGCTGTCGGCGGGCCCTGGTCGGGCCGGGACTTTGGTCCTGAATCGGAAGGCATTCCGGCCCGGCGGCCGTGACAAGGCGCACATGCCCATATCACCCTACTAGTCGGAATAGTGGGAAACCTGCGTGTTCGCCGGTGTCTCGGCCGAACTGTCGCGGCGCTCTTGTTCCGCTCGATGCCTCGGATGCCTCAGTCGCAGGTCAGATCTCTGGCTCTGCGGTACTCCACATGGGGTTAAACCAGTACAAATCGGTCTATTTTTCACGCTCCGCGCCAGGGTGTGGTGGATGGTCTGGGGGTGGATTAACGCGAAGATCCCTACGACGGATTGTCGTAGATAGGTGTTTTGGCATGGGATGGGGTTCGGGTTACCAAGGTGTGGCCAGCCCGGCGTCCATGCGCCGGGTCCATTCACATCCGGAGGTTTCCCGTATGTCGCTGCGCAACCTGTCCCGTCTGCCCCGCCCGGCCGTCCTGCGTAGCCGGGCCGGCGTCGTCGCCGCCGGACTCGGAGTGTCCATGGCGTGCGGCGGCGGGGCCGCGTTGGCCGCGACCAGCGGCGGCGTGCCCGCCGCTCCGGTCAGCACCTCGGCGGGCGCCTCGGCCGCGGCGGCCGTCCAGAAGCAGGCCGCCGCGCAGGCGGGGGCCGCGGCGAAGGCCCATGACGCCCACCTCAAGAAGGTGAAGGCGAAACAGGCCAAGGTCAAGGCCGCGAAGGCCAAGGCCAAGGCGAATGCCAAGAAGGCCGCCTCCTGGACCGACCCGGTCAACCACTACAGGCTCAGTGCGGGCTTCGGCATAGGCGGCAACCGGTGGGCGCACAAGCACTCCGGCCAGGACTTCGCGGTGCCGATCGGCACCGCCGTCCACGCCGCGCACAGCGGCACCGTGGTCAAGGCCGGTCCGAACGGCGCCGGTGACGGCCCCGCGTACGGCAACGCGATCGTGATCAAGCACAAGAACGGGACGTACTCGCAGTACGCGCACCTGTCGAAGGTCAAGGTGTACGTAGGGGAGTACGTCAAGACGGACCAGCGGATCGCGCTTTCCGGCAACACCGGCAACTCGACCGGCCCGCACCTGCACTTCGAGATCCGCAACACTCCGAACTACGGCTCGGCGATCAACCCCGTGCCGTTCCTGCACGACATGGGCGTCAAGGTGTGACCCGGTGAGCCTGGCTCATCAGATCGATGGAGACCTCAAGGATGGCTTGACGCTTCTCCTCGGGGTCTCCTTCGACGTCCTTCAGGGCGAACACTCCGGCGTGCATGGTGAAGAGCGCGCTGGCGCAGCGGACGCGGTTCTTCATGGACGCGTCCGGCTCCTGGATCAGTTCGAGCATGTCGAGCATGCGTCCCTTGAAGGTCTCGCCGATGCTCAGATCACGGACCGTCGCCTGGTTCTCCTGCATGAAGCGGAACAGCGGGGTCGCACCCGCCAGCGCGTCGCTGTAGCGGCGCAGGATCTCCTGCTTGGTCTCCAGGGTGTGCGGCTGGCTTCTGCCCCAGACGATCAGCTCGTCGAGTGGGCGGGTCAGATCCTGGAAGAGGCTGATCAGGATGTCTTCCTTGGTCTTGAAGTGGTAGTACAGCGCCGCCTTGGTGACCTCCAGCCGCTCGGCGATCTCCCGCAGCGATGTCTTCTCGTATCCCTGCTCGGCGAAGAGCTCCAGGGCGATGTCCTGGATGCGCTGACGAGTGTTGCCCCGCCGCGGGTGCTGTGTGCTGCCCATGGGTGCTCTCCCGAGATAACTTACTTGACGCCCGGCAAGTAAAGGGTCTACTTTCCCCAGTGTAGTCAACTTGCCGGGCGGCAAGTAAGTGCCAGGGGAGTGCAGGGGAGTGGGGAAGATGAGTTCGACCGCGCAGGCGATGGGAAAAACGGGCAAGGCCGAGAAGGCCGAGCCGCAAGCACGCAGCGTACGAGTGGTGCTGCTCGCGCTGATGATCGCGATGCTGCTGGCCATGCTGGACAATATGATCGTCGGTACGGCGATGCCGACGATCGTCGGTGAGCTGGGAGGCCTGGCACATCTGTCCTGGGTGGTCACCGCGTACACCCTGGCGACCGCCGCCTCGACCCCGATCTGGGGCAAGCTCGGCGACATCTACGGGCGCAAGGGCGTCTTCCTCGCGTCGATCGTGATCTTCCTGATCGGATCGGCACTCAGCGGCATGGCCCAGGACATGGGCCAGCTCATCGGCTTCCGGGCCGTCCAGGGCCTGGGCGCGGGCGGTCTGATGGTCGGCGTCATGGCGATCATCGGTGATCTCATTCCGCCCCGCGAGCGCGGTAAGTACCAGGGCATGATGGCCGGCGTGATGGCGCTCGCCATGATCGGCGGGCCGCTGGTCGGCGGCACCATCACCGACCACCTGGGCTGGCGCTGGAGCTTCTACATCAATCTGCCGCTGGGCGCGGTGGCCCTCGCCATGATCACCGTCGTCCTGCACCTGCCCGCCAAGGACCGGTCACAGGTCAAGGTCGACTATCTCGGTGCCGCGCTGCTGACCGTCGGTATCACCTCGATCGTGCTGGTCACCACCTGGGGTGGTACGGAGTACGCCTGGAGCTCCGCGCGGATCATGGAGCTGATCGCGATCGGCGTCGTCGCGCTGGTGGGCTTCATCTACGTGCAGACCAAGGCACCCGAGCCGATCATTCCGCTGCACATCTTCCGGAACCGCAACTTCACGCTGATGTCGGTGATCGGCTTTCTGACCGGCTTCGTGATGTTCGGCGCGGTGCTGTTCCTTCCCTTGTACCAGCAGTCCGTACAGGGCGCCTCGGCCACCAACTCCGGTCTGCTGCTTCTGCCGATGCTGCTGTCGATGATGGTCGTCTCGCTGATCGCGGGCCGCGTCACCACCAACAGCGGAAAGTACAAGATCTTCCCGATCATGGGCGGCGGGCTGATGGTCGTCGGCCTCTTCCTGCTCGCTCAGATGGACACCGGCACCTCGCGGCTGACCTCCGGGATCTATATGGCGGTCCTGGGCGCCGGTATGGGCTTCCTGATGCAGATCACCATGCTCGTCGCGCAGAACAGCGTCGAGATGAAGGACATGGGTGTCGCTTCCTCCTCGACCACCCTCTTCCGTACGCTCGGCAGCTCGTTCGGTGTCGCCATCATGGGCGCGCTGTTCACCAGCCGGGTGCAGGACGAGATGAGCGCGCTGGGCGGCGGGGCCGCGACCCAGCAGTCCGCGCAGCTCGACGCCGCGAGCCTGGCCAAGCTGCCGGACGTGGTGCGTGAGGCGTACCAGCACGCGGTGTCGTCCGGTACGCACGCGGCCTTCACGCTGGGCGCGGCGGTCGCGGTGATCGGCTTCGTCGCGGCCTTCTTCGTCAAGGAGGTCCCGCTGCGGGGCGCCGGGCCGCGGCCCGCCGCCGAGGCGGCCCCGGCGGCCGACAGCAAGATTCCGCAGTCCGCCTGACCACCGCTCCACCTCCCGGCCCACCAGGACCCGGCACCGCGGCCCCCGGCGCAGCCATGCGCGCCGGGGGCCGTTGTCGTCGGCGATGACGGGACAGCCCTCAGGCCTGGCGCGGGAGCTTGAGGATCGGGAAGCTGCCGGTCGTGGTCGGGGCCTGTTCCGGGAGCCAGAGGACCGCGATCGCACCACCCGTGCCCTCCGGTCCCGCCGCGCCCTCCGGCCCCGCGTTCCGGAAGGTCAGCCGCGCCCCGAGGACACGTGCCTGGCCGGCCGCGATGGTCAGGCCCAGGCCGTGGCCGTGTCCCGCCCGGTCGCTCGCGCCCGTACGGAACCGGCTCGGACCCTCGCGCAGCAGCGCCTCGGGAAAGCCGGGACCGTGGTCGCGCACCCGTACCACCCGGCCCTCGACCGTGATCTCGACCGGTGTCCCGCCGTGCTTGGCGGCGTTGGCCAGCAGATTGCCCAGGATGCGTTCCAGCCGGCGCGGATCGGTGCTGACCCAGGACTCGTGCACCACCTGGATCCTGATCTCCGGGTCCAGCGCGGCGACCCGCCGCTCGACGAAATCACCGAGCGCGATCTCCTGGAGCTCGGCCCGCTCGGACGCGCTGTCCAGCCGCGCCACCTCCAGCACGTCCTCGACGAGGGTCCGCATGGCCTGCGCCCGGTCCCGTACCAGCTCGGTGGGGCGTCCCGGCGGCAGCAGCTCGGCCGCCGTGAGCAGGCCGGTGACCGGAGTCCGCAGCTCATGGGCGATGTCCGCGGTGACCCGGCGCTCCGCCTCGATCCGCTCGTTCAGCGCGTCGGTGAGCGCGTCCACGGCGCGGGCCAGCTCGTCCGTCTCGTCGCGTACGACTCCGCCGATGGCGTCGCCGACCCGTACGTCCGTATTGCCGTGCGCGACCCGGCCCGCCGCCGCGGCGGCCCGGCGCAGCCGTCGGGAGAGCTGGCCGCCGATCAGCACGCCCAGGGCGCAGCCGCCGAAGACCACCACGACCGAGCCGATGATCAGAGCCCGGTCCAGATCCTTCATGATCGTGGTGCTGTGGTCGGTGCTCCGGTCGTGCAGCGAGAGCACCGTGCCGTTGCCCAGCGGGACCGCCGCCCAGACGTCCGGCACACCGTCGGCGTTCTCCTGCACATAGGTCGCGCGCCGGCCGAGCCTCATCTTCTCCTGGAGATCGTGCGGCAGCGCGGCGTCATTGATCTTCGTGCCGAACTTGGGCTCCTTGGTGGAGTCGAAGACGCGCTGGGCGAACAGCAGCCGTTCAAGCTGCACCTCGCGCGCGTTGTCGAGCATGGAGACCCGGGCCGCGTTGTGCACCACCAGACTCAGCGCCACCGCGACCAGCGCACCGACCGCCGCGATCGCGATGCTGATCTTCCATCTGACGCCGGTGCGCAGAGCGAGCCGCCTCATGCCTTGAGTTTGTAACCGAAGCCGCGGACCGTATCGATCCGGTCCTGTCCGATCTTGGTGCGCAGCCGCTGCACATGGACGTCGACCACCCGGGTGTCACCGCCCCAGCCGTAGTCCCAGACCCGCTCCAGCAGCGTGTCGCGGGAGAGCACGGTGCCGGGCGCGGAGGAGAACTCCAGCAGCAGCCGCATCTCCGTCGGGGTCAGCGCCACCGGTGCGCCGCTCCTGCGCACCTCCATGCCCTCCGTGTCGATCTCCACATCGCCGAAGGACAGCACACCGCGGTTGTCGGGCCGCTCCTGTCCGCCCGGCTCTCCGGCCGGCCGGCCCGCGTGTCCGAAGCGGCGCAGTACGGCCCGGATCCGGGCGACCAGCACGGCCCCGTCGAAGGGCTTGGTCACATAGTCGTCCGCGCCGGCCTCCAGGCCGAGCACCACATCGATCGAGTCGGCGCGCGCCGACAGCATGATCACGGGCACGGTCGACTCGTCGCGGATCCGCCGGCAGAGGCTGACGCCGTCGAGGCCCGGCACCATCACATCGAGCAGCGCGATGTCCGGCTGGTCCGAGCGGAACGCCGCGAGGCCGGAGAGTCCGTCCGGCATGGCGGTGACCAGGAAGCCGTCGCGCTCCAGCGCGAGCTGAGTGGCTTCGCGGATGACATCGTCGTCCTCGACGAACAGGACATGGGTCTCGGCCATCCCGCGCCTCTCACTTCTCGCTCGGCGCGGTCGGTTCGGGGCTGATCCCGTCCCCGTTGCCCACCGCTCTGCTGTACGTGTTGCGCACCCGGTAGCGCTCGGTGAACTTGCCGCCGCCCCAGCTGTATGTGACCACGTCCTCGCCGGAGGGATACGAGACCGGGTCGCCCTTCGCGTACACCTGCTGAGTGACGACCAGCTCGCCGCGGTCGATCGTGGCGTACACCGCGGGCTCCTCGGTCGCGAAGACGCTCGTGTACTCCTTGTTCTTCTCCCGGTACACATACGTCCCGATGCCGATGGCGTCACCGCAGGTCATCACATTGACCACCACATCGGGCACGGAGCCGCCGGTGAGATTCCCGTACGAGGTGTCCACCGGATAGGTGTCCTCGTCGCACGGCCGGAGACCTTCCTTGATCCTGGTGCTGACCGCCGGGTCCTGCCTGAGCAGCCGTACCGGGTCGACGGTCCTGGCGGACGGCGCCGCCGACGCCGCCGAGGTGGGCAGGGTCCGCTCCACCGGCGCGGTCAGCGCGGCGCCCTCGTCCCTGGCTCCGGTGCCTCCTGTCGAGCACGCGGCCGCGAGCAGGCCGAGAGCGGCGAGCCCGGCCACCGCCGAACCACGCGCCGCACGAGATCCGCCCCCCGACCGGTCGGGGCCTGTCAGGCCGCGCACCTCTCCCGCCCCCGCTCCTCACGACCGCCGCTGCCGCCGTGATTGTCACGACCGCCCCGACCGTCACTCCCGTCCTGACGCAAACCCGGCTGCTCCGACGCGTGGGCGTCCTGCTCCCGGCTCTCCAGCTCCTGACGGAGCCGGGCCAGCGCGCGGTGCAGCGTGCTCTTGACCGTACCCGCTGACATTCCGAGCGCCGCGGCCGTCTCGTCCGTACTCATCTGCTCCCAGTGTCGCAGCACCACCACACTGCGCTGCTTGGGAGCCAGTACACCCAGGACATCCATCAACAGGGCGCGGTCGGCGCGCTGCTCGGTGCCGTCCTCGACGCGCGCGTCGGGCAACTGCTCGGTGGGGATCTCGTCGAGCTTGCGCGCGCGCCACCACTCCGTACGCGTGTTGATCATGACGCGGCGCAGATAGGCGTCGGCGAGGGACTTGTCGGCGATGCCGTCCCAGCGGCCGTACGTCCGGGCCAGAGCGGTCTGCAACAGGTCCTGCGCGTCCACCGGGTCGGGCACGAGGCGCCGGGCGCTCCGCAGCAGAGCCTCCTGCCGGGTACGTACGTACTCCTCGAATCCGAGCACCTCGCCCTGCGCCATGCCAACCGCCTCCGACCCCGTGACCAACCAGCCATTCGCTTACCGCAGTGAAATTACGGAGCGCTTGTCACGGAGTTGTGCGGGACAGCCGTCGGCGGACGCACGGCTGTCCATCGGTTGTGTAACGGCCGGGCGAGGGCCCGGAGACCGCCGGGTCAGCTCGGCAGCCGGTAGACGCCGTTGTCCAGCGGTTCGACCAGTCCGTCGGCGACCAGTCCGTCGAGGGCCCTGGCCCGCTGCACCGGCTCGTCCCACACCGCGTCCAGCGCGCGCTGCGGCACCGGCGCGACCGCCTCGCGCAGGACGGCGAGCAGCCTGCCCCGCACCTGGCGGTCGGTACCGGCATAGGTCTGGCCGCGCCGCTGCGGACCGTCGTGCGCCGGCTTTCCGGCCAGCCGCCAGGCACACCGGGTGGCGATCGGACAGCGCGCGCAGCTCTCGTTCTTCGCGGTGCAGACCAGCGCGCCCAGTTCCATGGAGGAGGCGGCCCAGCGCGCCGCGGTCCGCTCGTCCGCGGGCAGCAGCGCCCGGGCCAGCTTGCGCTCGGCGGCCGTGGTCGCGTTCGGCGGGTACTGGATGCCGGTGACGGCGCGCGCGAACACACGGCGCACATTCGTGTCGAGCACGGCATGGCGCTGTCCGTAGGCGAACGACGCCACCGCCGCGGCCGTGTACTCACCGATGCCGGGCAGCGCGAGCAACTGAGAGTGCTCGCGCGGTACGTCTCCGCCGTACCGCTCCGTTATCGCCTGCGCGGCCCCGTGCAGCCGCAGGGCACGGCGCGGGTAGCCGAGCCGGCCCCAGGCGCGGACCGCCTCGCCCGGGGTCTCGGCGGCCAGGTCGGCGGGGCGGGGCCAGCGGGCGAGCCACTGCTCGTACACCGGGAGCACTCGGTTCACCGGGGTCTGCTGGAGCATGAACTCGCTGACCATCACACCCCAGGCACCGGCCTCGGGACGGCGCCAGGGCAGATCGCGGGCGTTCGATTCGAACCACGCGATGACAGGGGTGTGAAGGGCGGCCGGATCACCGGCGGCCGTAGAAGTCGTGGAAGCTGAATTCGCGGAGATAGCAGTCATGGCATCACCGATCCTGGCACGTTCAGGCGTGCGGACCGTGCAGCGTGCGGGGGTACGCCGGAGGTTGTCGCGCGGCGGGAGGAGGCGGGAGCCCGCGGGACACCTCCGGCGGCGCCGATCGGGCCGGTGGAACCACGACGACGAGTACTTCGCAAGTCGAGCCGAGATGATGATCGCTAAAACTTGCGAAGATGGGCGGCATGTGGGTCGGGAGTTGGCGCCGATCTCTCGTAGAGTTTGCGCCGTGGGATCTTTGCGCAATCCGGTCGGGCCGCTTCCCTCTCCCATCTACTGGCGACGGAGAGCAGTAGCGGCGACGCTGCTCGCGCTGCTCGCGCTGGCGGTCGTATGGGTCGTCAGTTCCGGCGGGGGTGGCGGTAAAAAGGGCGGCGACACCTCCGACGGCGCCAATCCCGCGACCTCGATCACTCCCGGGCCGTCCGGGTCGGGGCCCGCCATCAGCGAACAGCCCGGCGGCCGTGACGAGTCGGGCGGGTCCGGCGAGGACAACGCCGGTACCGGCGACGACGACGGCAAGAACGGCGACCCGGCCGACACCGGCGGCGCGGGCGGCGCGGGTTCCGGCGGCACGGACGGCGCCGGTCCGGGCGGTACGGACGGCGAGTCAGCCGGAGGCGGCGCGGCCGACGGCGGGGCGGCGAGCGGCGGCGGCAGCAGCACCTCGGGCCGTCAGGTGCCGGTCGGCTCCGGCCTTCCCAACTGCGTTCCCGGCTTTCTCACCCTGCGTCTGGACACGACGAAGGTCGCCTACGAGCCGGGCGAGAAGCCCGCGTTCCGGGTGATCGCCACGAACACCTCCAGCACCGCCTGCAAGGCGGACTTCGGACCCAAGGCCGTGGTGCTGACGGTCACCGACACCGACGACGACCAGGTCTGGTCCTCCAAGGACTGCCCGAAGACCGACGCGCTGCTGCTGGAGGTGCCGGCGGGCGGCACGATCACCCGCACCGTCCAGTGGGACCGCAAGCAGAGTGCGCCGCAGTGCGCCAAGGCGCCGACGCGGGCGGTCGGCCCCGGGACCTATCTGGTGGAGGCCAAGGCGCCGGGCGCCACGGTGCGGCAGGGCCAGAAGTCCATCCGCCTGGAGGAGGACTGAGCCACCGACGACGCCCCGGCCGTACGGCCGGGGCGTTTCGTCTGTGCTGTTTCGTTTGTGCCGTTCTGTCTGTGTTGTGCCGTTCTCTGTGTTGATGCGTCTCGCGGACCGCGTCGCGGCACGCCTCAGACGTATCGCTCCAGGATCGACGACTCCGCCAGCCGCGACAGGCCCTCCCGCACACTGCGGGCCCGCGCCTCGCCGACACCGTCCACCGTCTGCAGATCGTCCACGCTCGCCGCCAGCAGCTTCTGCAGTCCGCCGAAGTGCTCGACCAGCCGCTCGATGATGGCGCCCGGCAGCCGCGGCACCTTGGCCAGCAGCCGGTAACCGCGCGGCGAGACCGCGGAGTCGAGCGTCTCCGGCGAACCGCTGTATCCCAGCGCCCTCGCGACGACGGGCAGTTCCAGCAGCTCGCTGTGGCTCAGGGAATCCAGGTCACCGAGCGCCTCGTCGACCGTACGGGACCGCTTCGCGGTCGGCTCGGGGACATAGTCGCGTGCGACCAGGTCCCGCTCCGGCTCCACGCCCGCGATCAACTCGTCGAGCTGGAGCGAGAGAAGCCGTCCGTCGGTGCCCAGCTCGACCACGTACTCGGCGATCTCCGTAGCGATCCGCCGCACCATTTCGAGCCGCTGCGCCACCGCCGTCACGTCCCGGACCGTCACCAGGTCCTCGATCTCCAGCGCGGAGAGCGTGCCGGCCACCTCGTCGAGGCGGAGCTTGTAGCGCTCCAGGGTCGCCAGCGCCTGGTTCGCCCGGGACAGGATGGCCGCCGACTCCTCCAGGACCCGGCGCTCGCCGTTCACGTACAGCGCGATCAGCCGCATCGACTGCGACACGGAGACGACCGGGAAGCCGCACTGCTTGGACACCCGGTCCGCGGTGCGGTGGCGGGTCCCGGTCTCCTCGGTGGGGATGGAGGACTCCGGGACGAGCTGGACGCCGGCCCGCAGGATCTTCGTGATGTCCTTGTCGAGGATGAGCGCGCCGTCCAGCTTGCACAGCTCGCGCAGCCGGGTCGCGGTGAACTCCACGTCCAGCACGAAACCGCCCGTGCACATCGCTTCGACGGTCTTGTCCATGCCGAGGACGATCAGACCGCCGGTGTTGCCGCGCAGGATCCGCTCCAGCCCGTCGCGCAGTGCCATACCCGGCGCGACAGCGCTCAGGGAGGCGCGCATCAGCGCTTCGTTGCCGGAGCCCGCGCCGGACTTTCCGGGCGCTGATGCCCGGTCGTTGGCTGCCACTGCACTCCTCCGGCTCGTACGGATGGGCGAGACCAGGGCAAAGTCTACCGGCGAGCGCTGTCGTCCCGTGGGGCGTCCGCGCGACCCCGGCGCGGGAGCACTCTCAGCGCCTCACCCATATCGGCGACTTCCGTGACCTTCATACCGGCTGGGATCTTGCCCGGATCGCTCGGGACGAGCGCCTGGGTGAAGCCGAGCCGATGGGCCTCGGCGAGCCGGCGCTGGACCCCCGTCACCCGTCTGACCTCGCCCGCGAGGCCGACCTCGCCGATCGCGACCAGGTTCTTCGGCAGCGGGGTGTCGCTGGCCGCCGAGGCCAGCGCGAGAGCGATCGCCAGATCGGCGGCGGGCTCGGAGAGCTTCACTCCGCCGACCGTCGCGCTGTAGATGTCGCGCTTGCCGAGCGCGCTGATCCGGCCGCGCTGCTCCAGCACGGCGAGCATCATCGAGACCCGGGAGGTCTCCAGGCCGGAGGTCGTGCGCCGGGGCGAGGGGATCTGTGAGTCGACGGTCAGCGCCTGTACCTCGGCGACAAGCGGCCGGCGGCCTTCCAGAGTGACGGTGAGGCAGGTGCCGGGCACGGGCTCGTCACGGCGGGTGAGGAACAGACCGGACGGGTCGGTGAGTCCGGTGATTCCCTCGTCGTGCAGCTCGAAGCAGCCGACCTCGTCGGTCGCGCCGTAGCGGTTCTTGATGCCGCGGACGAGCCGCAGCCGGGCGTGCCGGTCTCCCTCGAACGACAGCACGACGTCCACGAGGTGTTCCAGCAGCCGGGGTCCGGCGATGGCGCCGTCCTTGGTCACATGGCCCACCAGCAAGGTGGACATACCGCGCTCCTTGGAGGCCCGGATGAGCGCGCCCGCGACCTCGCGGACCTGGGCCATACCGCCCGGCGCTCCGTCGATCTCGGGCGAGGCCACGGTCTGTACGGAGTCCAGGACGAGCAGCGACGGCTTGACCGCGTCGAGATGGCCGAGGACCGCGGACAGGTCCGTCTCCGCCGCGAGATAGAGATGATCGTTGATGGCTTTGATCCGGTCGGCGCGCAGCCGCACCTGGCTCGCGGACTCCTCGCCCGTCACATAGAGCGTGCGGTGCTCGTCGCTGGCCGCCTTCGCGGCGACATCGAGGAGCAGCGTGGACTTGCCGACGCCCGGCTCGCCCGCGAGCAGCACGACGGCACCGGGCACGAGCCCGCCGCCGAGCACGCGGTCCAGCTCGTCGACACCGGTGGAGCGCGCGGTGGCCGTACGGACGTCGACCTGGCCGATCGGCAGCGCGGCGGTGGAGACCCGGCCGGCCGAGGTGGTCCGCACGGCAGGGGCGCCGTACTCCTCGACCGTGCCCCAGGCCTGGCATTCGGGGCAGCGGCCAAGCCATTTGGCGGTCGTCCAGCCGCATTCGGTACAGCGGTAGGACGGCCTGTCCTTGGCGGATTTCGTACGGGCAGCCATGTCGTCACCGTATAGGGGTCCACCGACAGCGCCGACCACGGCGGCGGCCGCCCCCGGCCGATCAGGAGGCCGCCGCCGCTTCCGCCGAGGCCACTGGCCCGGATGCGTGCGTTGAAACTCATCGAAAGTCGCTATTCGTGTCCCCTTATGAGGGATAACTTCACCCGTAAGGATTAAATGTGCTCAAGGGGCGCGAAGGGCGTGGGTCGTCCTGTCTACCTTCGCCGGGTGACAAGCAGCAGTCCTGAGACCTCCGTGCACACCACCGGCGCACTCCGCGCCTCTCGTCGTGCGCCCCGTGCGGCGGCGCAGCGCCCTCCCGCGCGTTACGAGCCCTATCTGGACGGCCTGTTCACCTACTGCCTCTCCGTGCTGTGCGACCACGACGCGGCGACCGAGGTGCTCGGTGACGTCCTCGCCATCTCCGAGCGCCAGTACGGCCGTTGTCCCTCGGGAGCCGGAGAGCGCAAGGCGTGGCTGTACGCGCTCGCGCGCTGGGCCTGCCTGCGCAGACTCACCGAGCTGCGCCGGGACCGCCAGGGAGCGCACGCGGGCCACCGGGAGCCGGGGCCCGCGGCGGACACCGCCGCACCGGAGGCCGCCGAGTGCCACCGGCGTGAACTCGCCCTGCTGGCCTGGCCCGAGGCCGCCGGTACGACACCGGAGCAGCGCGAGGTGCTTGAGCTGGCCATACGCCACCAGCTCGGCCCGCGCGAGGTCGCCGCCGTCCTGTCGATGGAGCTGCACTCGGCCCGTGAACTGCTCGCCTCCGCCGCCTGCGAGGTGGAGCGCACCCGCGCCGCGCTGGCCGTCGTCGAGACCGGCGACTGCCCGTCCGTCGCCCGGCTCACCGGCGACAACCAGGTGCTGCTCTCCGCCGTCCTCCGGCGCGAACTCGTCCGGCATGTCGACGACTGCCCGCGCTGCCGCCGCGCCGCCGAGCGCGCCGAGGCGGCCGGGCCGTGGCCGGGCACGCGGGCGTCGAGCGGCGGTGCCGGCGCGGCGGCACGCATCTCGGCCTCGGCCGCGCCGGCTTCTTCCGCCTCGGCCGCCTCCGCCGGCCCGCAGGCCGCGTCCGCGCCGTCCGCCGTCCGCACCCCGCCCGCCGTCCTGCCGCTTGTCCGGGCGCCGAGAGAGGCCGCCTACCGCGCGATGACCCGGGTCCGGCGGACGCGCGGCAGCGCCCCACGCTTCGGCCGCAACGGCTTCCCCATAGACCCCAAGGACCGGGCGGCCCGCCGGAGCAGGATCCGGGCGCGGGCGGTGACCACCACCGTCGTGGCGACCGTCGTCGCCGCTCCGGTGCTCGCGCTCTGGGTGACCTACCGGGACGCGCCGCAGACGGGCGAGGGCCACGACGGCTCCTCGATCAGCGCGGGCGAGGCCGAGGGGCCGCACGCTCCGGGCGGGCGGCCGTACGAGCGCTATGAGCGCTATGCCAACGCGGGCAACGCGCAGAACGGGCCCGGTTCGCGCTTCACCGAAGGCACCGACACGCCCGATGTGCTGGTCGAGGTCATCAGCGACGGCACGCCCGTGCCGCCGGACCGTCCGGGACAGCCGGCCGCCGGCCGGCTCACGGTCGAGGCCCGGCCGACCGGTGACACGACGCTGATCACGCTCACGGCGTCCGGCGCGGCGCCGGTCTCCTGGTCCGCCGGGACCCATGCCACCTGGCTGTGGCTGAGCCGTAGCCGCGGCACGCTCGGTCCCGGCGAATCCATCACGATCCGTGTCGTCGTCGACCGCGAGCGCCAGCCGGCCGGGGCCTGGAGCGCGCGGATCGCGCTGCGTCCGTCGGGATCGGTGGTGAGGATCGACGGCTTCGGCCCCAGGCCGCCGCTCTCCGGCCGGCCAGGACACCCGGGCCGCCCGGGACATCCGGATCCCGGCCGGCCGACGCGTCCCGGCCCGCCGGATCCAGGCTCGTCGGCGCCCGGCCGTCCGACACCGTCGCATCCGGGCGGCCCCGGCCCTTCGGCCCCGGGCCAGGATCCCGGCGGCCCGTCCTCCCCGGGACCGGGTCCCTCGGAACCGGTCCCTCCGGACACCGGTCCGGCGGATCCCGTCCCGCCGGATCCGCCGCCGGACAGCCCGGACGTCCCGGAGACACCACCGGCGGCGGCCTGACCGGTCGAGCGTGAGTGTGCGGCCTGCGCCACACCGTCCGGATCAGACCCCGGCGGGGTCCGCCGGATGCGGGGCGACCAGCGGAAGCTCACTCGCCACGCGCCGCTCGCACAGCTCCGCCAGCCGTTCGTATCCCTTCGCGCCCATCAGCTCGGTCAGCTCCGGCCGGTATGTCTTGTAGACCGGGTCGCCCGCGCCGTGCGCCGATGTCGCCGAGGTGCACCACCAGTGCAGATCGTGGCCGCCCGGGCCCCAGCCGCGGCGGTCGTACTCACCGATCGACACCCGGAGCACACGCGTGTCGTCGGGCCGCTCGATCCAGTCGTACGTACGCCGGACCGGAAGCTGCCAGCAGACGTCCGGCTTTGTCTCCAGGGGCTCGCGGCCCTCACGCAGCGCCAGGATGTGGAGCGAGCAGCCCGCGCCCGCCGCGAAGCCCGGACGGTTCTGGAAGATGCAGGAACCCTGCCAGCGCCGGGTCTGGCGCTCTCCGTCCTCGTCGGTCTGCGTCCAGCCGGTGGTGGTGCCCTCCTCATGGAACTCCCACAGCTCCGGAGTGAGCCGTGCCACATGCCCGGCGACCCGTTTCTCGTCGTCCTCGTCGGAGAAGTGCGCGCCCAGCGTGCAGCAGCCGTCATCGGCGCGGCCCGCCTGAATGCCCTGGCAGCCGCTGCCGAAGATGCAGGTCCACCGTGAGGTGAGCCAGGTCAGATCGCAGCGGAAGACCTGCTCGTCGTCGGCCGGGTCGGGAAATTCGACCCAGGCACGGGCGAAGTCCAGGCCCTTTTCGTCAGGAACACCTCGCGTCCGGGAGGTGTCGGGGGCCTTGCCGCGGGCCTTGCGCGCCTCGCGCTGCTGGTCCTGCTTGTTCGGGCCATCGGCTTTGCCCGGCTTCGCCTTTTTCGTCTTTGGCACAGGTCCAGCGTATGCGCGCGGTCGCAGTAGCGTTCGGTCCATGAGACTCGGAGTCCTCGATGTGGGTTCGAACACGGTCCATCTGCTGGCCGTCGACGCCCACCGCGGCGCGCGTCCGCTGCCCGCGCATTCGCACAAGGCCGAACTGCGACTCGCCGAACTCCTCGACATGGACGGCGCGATCGGGCCCGAGGGCGTCGACCGGCTGGTGTCGACGGTCGCCGACGCGCTCCAGGCCGCGGAGGACAAGGGCTGCGAGGACGTCCTGCCGTTCGCCACGTCCGCCGTACGGGAGGCCAGCAACGTCGAGCAGGTCCTCGCGCGGGTCAAGAGCGAGACCGGGGTCGACCTGGAGGTCCTCACCGGCGAGCAGGAGGCCCGGCTCACCTTTCTCGCGGCCCGCCGCTGGTTCGGCTGGTCGGCCGGGAAACTGCTGGTCCTGGACATCGGCGGCGGCTCACTGGAGATCTCGTACGGGCTCGACGAGGAGCCGGACGCCGCCGCGTCGCTGCCGCTGGGAGCGGGCCGGCTGACGGCGGGCCGACTGCCCGGCGATCCGCCCGACCCGGTCGATGTGAAGGCGCTGCGCCGCTTTGTGCGGGCCCGGATCGCGCGTACCGTCGGCGAGTTCGCGCGGCTCGGCAGGCCGGACCATGTGGTGGCGACGTCCAAGACCTTCAAACAGCTCGCGCGGCTCGCCGGTGCGGCTCGCTCCGCCGAGGGGCTGTACGTGCAGCGCGAGCTGAGCCGTACCTCACTGGAGGAGTGGGTGCCCAGGCTGGCCACCATGAACGCGGCCCAGCGCGCGGCACTTCCCGGTGTCTCCGAGGGCCGCTCCTCCCAGCTACTGGCGGGAGCGCTGGTCGCGGAGGCCGCGATGGACCTGTTCGGAGTGGAGGTGCTGGAGATCTGTCCCTGGGCGCTGCGCGAGGGCGTCATCCTGCGCCGGCTCGACCAACTCCCGGCCACCTGAGGCATGTCCGGCGCTTCTCGGAGGCGAGCGAGCGGCGTCCGGAGACATGCGTCACAAGAGGGACGAATATTGGCGTACCGCTCATATTCGAGTGATACGGACAGTGCGGTGCCGGGCGACAGCAGCCCAGGAAGATCCGCCGGACAGGTCCTGGCCGCGGCCCGTACGCTGTCTCCGTGGCAGAACCATTGGTGCGCGTCCCGGATGCGAAGATCGCCCTGTCGACGGCTTCGGTCTATCCGGAGTCCACGGCGACGGCCTTCGAGATCGCCGCGCGCCTGGGATACGACGGCGTCGAGGTCATGGTCTGGACCGATCCCGTCAGTCAGGACATCGAGGCGCTGCGCCGGCTCTCCGACTACCACGAGGTCCCGATACTCGCCGTGCACGCGCCGTGTCTGCTGATCACACAGCGCGTGTGGTCGACAGACCCGTGGGTGAAGCTCCAGCGGGCGCGGGCGGCGGCCGAGAGGCTCGGCGCCTCGACCGTGGTCGTGCATCCGCCGTTCCGCTGGCAGCGGCAGTACTCGCGCGACTTCGTCAACGGCATCTGGCGGATGGCGGGCGAGACGGATGTGCGGTTCGCCGTTGAGAACATGTATCCGTGGCGCTACCGGGACCGCGAGATGCTCGCCTACGCACCCGACTGGGACGTCACCAAGGACGACTACCGGCACTTCACCGTCGATCTCTCGCACACCGCGACCGCCCGCACCGACGCCATGGCCATGATCGACCGGATGGGCGACCGGCTGGGTCATGTCCATCTCGCGGACGGCAGGGGATCGGCGAAGGACGAGCATCTGGTGCCCGGCCGGGGCACTCAGCCGTGCGCCGAGCTGCTGGAGCGGCTGGCGGGCAGCGAGTTCGACGGCCATGTCGTGATCGAGGTCAACACCCGGCGTGCGATGTCCGCGGCCGAGCGCGAGGCGGATCTCGCGGAGGCGCTGGCCTTCACCCGGCTGCATCTGGCCTCCGCGGAGACTCCGGTGCCGCGCACCCCGCCCGCGAGCCGGGTGTCGCCTGTCTCCGGTGCGTCTTCCGGCTCCTCGGCGTCTTCCGGCCCCGATCCGTCGGGCGCGTACCCGTCATGACCACCACGGCGCACCGATGACGAGTCCGGCTCCGCGCCGCCGTGGCCGGCCGGCCCGCAAGGAGACGGACACGGGTCCGGGCGCCCGGGAGAAGATCCTGGAGTCGGCCCGTACGGAATTCGCCGAGCGCGGCTACGACAAGGCGTCCATCCGCGGCATCGCCAAGGCCGCCGGTGTCGATCCGGCGCTGGTCCACCACTACTTCGGTACGAAGGACGAGGTCTTCGCGGCCGCCATCGAGGTCTCCTTCGAACCGGCCCTGGTGGCGCCCGCGCTGCTGGCCGGCGATCCGGACGGGGTCGGCGAGCGCCTCGCCCGCTACTTCATCGGTGTCTGGGAGAACCCGGTGACCCGGGCTCCGCTCCTGGCGGTCATCCGCTCCGCGCTGACCCACGATGCGGCGGCGAAGGTGCTGCGTGTGTTCGTGCTGCGGCGGCTGCTGGAGCGGATCGCGGAGGATCTGGACGTACCGGATCCGACGTTCCGCGCGGAGCTGGCCGCCTCGCACATGATCGGGATCGCGTTCCTCCGCTATGTGATCAAGGCGGAGCCGCTGGCCTCCGCGGACACCGAGGAGATCATCACGATCGTCGCGCCGACACTCCAGCGCTACTTGACCGAAAGCTGAACGCCTGTCCCGTATGCCGGACGTAGTGTCCAGATCTTGGAGCCGGGGCGTACGCTCGAAGAAGTCATTTCTGCTGAAGGAGCGAGCGACGATGCCCGAGCTGAGGTCCCGCACTGTCACCCACGGCCGCAATATGGCGGGCGCGCGCGCCCTTATGCGGGCATCGGGCGTAGCGAGCGAGGACATCGGCAAGCCGATCGTCGCGGTGGCCAACTCCTTCACCGAATTCGTGCCCGGCCATACGCATCTCGCGCCGGTCGGCCGGATCGTCTCCGAGGCGATCAAGGCGGCGGGCGCCGTGCCGCGCGAGTTCAACACGATCGCCGTCGACGACGGCATCGCGATGGGCCACGGCGGGATGCTGTACTCCCTGCCGTCCCGCGATCTGATCGCCGACTCCGTCGAGTACATGGTCGAGGCGCACTGCGCGGACGCCCTGATCTGCATCTCCAACTGCGACAAGATCACTCCGGGCATGCTGATGGCCGCGCTGCGCCTCAACATCCCTACGGTCTTCGTCTCCGGCGGCCCGATGGAGGCCGGGAGGGCGACGCTCGTGGACGGTACGGTCCGCAAGCTCGACCTGATCAACGCGATCTCGGACGCGGTCAACGAGAACGTCTCGGACGAGGACATTCTCCGTATCGAGGAGAACGCCTGTCCGACCTGCGGCTCCTGTTCCGGCATGTTCACGGCCAACTCGATGAACTGCCTGACCGAGGCGATGGGCCTCTCGCTGCCGGGCAACGGCTCGGTGCTCGCCACGCACACCGCCCGTAAGGCGCTGTACGAGAACGCCGGCCGCACGGTCGTCGAGATCACCAAGCGCCACTACGAGCAGGACGACCACTCGGTCCTGCCGCGCTCCATCGCCACCCGCGCGGCCTTCGACAACGCCATGGCGCTCGACATCGCCATGGGCGGCTCCACCAACACCATCCTGCATCTGCTCGCCGCGGCCCAGGAGGCCGAGCTGGACTACGGCCTCGGCGACATCGACGCCGTCTCGCGCCGGGTGCCCTGTCTGGCGAAGGTCGCGCCGAACGTCGCTCCCGGCGGGACGTACTACATGGAGGACATCCACCGGGCCGGCGGCATCCCCGCGATCCTCGGCGAGCTGTACCGCGGCGGTCTGCTCAACGAGGACGTGCACACCGTCCACTCGCCGAGCATCAAGGACTGGCTGGAGACCTGGGACGTGCGCGGCGGCTCACCGTCCGAGGAGGCCGTCGAGCTGTGGCACGCGGCGCCGGGCTGCGTCCGCTCCGCCGAAGCCTTCTCCCAGTCCGAGAGGTGGGACACGCTCGACACCGACGCCGCCGGCGGCTGCATCCGCGATATGGCGCACGCCTACTCCAAGGACGGCGGCCTGGCGGTGCTCAAGGGCAATCTCGCCGTCGACGGCTGCGTGGTGAAGACGGCCGGTGTCGACGAGTCGATCTGGACCTTCGAGGGCCCGGCCGTCGTCTGCGAGTCGCAGGAGGAGGCCGTCGACAAGATCCTCCGCAAGGAGATCACGGAGGGTGATGTCGTCGTCATCCGCTACGAGGGCCCGCGCGGCGGCCCCGGCATGCAGGAGATGCTCTACCCCACCTCCTTCCTGAAGGGCCGGGGCCTCGGCAAGTCCTGCGCGCTGGTCACGGACGGCCGCTTCTCCGGCGGCACATCGGGCCTGTCGATCGGCCACGCCTCGCCGGAGGCGGCCTCGGGCGGCACGATCGCGCTGGTCCGCGACGGCGACCGGATCCGGATCGACATCCCGGACCGTACGATCGAACTCCTCGTCGCCGACGAGGAACTGGCGACCCGTCGCGAAGCCCTGAACGGCACCTACGCGCCCGCGAACCGCGACCGCAAGGTCTCGGCGGCGCTGCGCGCGTACGCGGCGATGGCGACGAGCGCCGACAAGGGCGCGGTCCGGGACGTCTCGCGCCTGGGCTGACTCCCGCCTTCCGTCGCGCCCCGGACCCCGCTGAGGGATCCGGGGCGCACGGCTGTCCGGCCCGCGCTCACCAGCGCGCGGGATCGCGGCTGTCGACGGCGAACACGGATCCGTCGGGCGCGCTGGCGAAGACCTTGCCGGGTGCGGTCACGGGCGCGGGCAGCGTGACAATGAGCGTGTTGGGACCGTTGGCCATACGGGGTTTCGTCTGCCCCAGGAGCACTCCGCGCTCACGGTCCACAGCGAGCAGACGCCCGTCCGCGGCGCTGAGATACACGCGGTTTCCCGCAGCGACCGGGCGCGATGCCAGGGTGACCGATGTCTCCAGCCGCCAGCGCTGCGCTGAGCGAGTGATGCTCGCGCGGGTGTCGATGGCAAGCAGTGAGCCTGTGTATCCGAGGACATAGACCGTGTCGCCGGCCACGGTCGCCTGTGCCTGGTCGAGTGGAACGGCCAACGGAACGCGCCGTACGGCACGGCTCGACGAATCGACCCGGACGACGGCGTCCGTGGCGTCGTCGACACCACGTGAGAGCAGGAAGAGGGCGTCGCCGGTGGCGTCCACCGGGGTCAGCGTTCCCCGCACCCGCTTCACCCACAGAGTTTCTCCGGTTCTCGGATCGACCGTTCCGACGTCAGTGGCCGTGGCGTCCGCCGTCGGCGTGGCGACAAACAGCGGACCGGCGGCGCCCGTTGTCGCCATCCAGACAGATCCGGTCCCGCCTTGCCGCCGTGTCCAGCGCTCCGCGCCGGTCGAACTGTCCAGGGATCGCACCAGCCCGTCCGAAGTCACGAGCAGCACCGATCCGGCAAGGTGCTGGACGGCGGCGTACGGGGCGATGTCGACGTCCCAGCGTTTCCTGCCCGAAGCGGGATCGAGTGCCTCCAGCCGGGTCCCGCCGGGTGCGACCGCGTGCAGAAGCCCGCCCGCGAGGACGGGCGCCATACTCTTCTCCGCACCGCTCGTGGAGCGTCCGTCCTTGAGAATCCAGTCGGTCCTGCCATCGAGCTGGTCGAACCGAGCGGCCGTGATACCGGGAGTGGTGCAGTAGACGGCCGAGCCGGCCGTCGAGCAGGCCGGGGCCGCGTTCGCGCCGATGCCGGCGCGCAGCGAAGTGTGCCAGGGATGGAACTTCTGGCCCGCTCGGGTATCCGGATGGCCGCCGCCGGGGGCGTCGCCGGTTCCGGCGGCCTGGGCGCCGATGAATCCGGCCCCGGCCAGTGCTGCCAGCACGACACCAACCGTCACCCACCGGGCCCGCCGAGGAATCGCGGCAGGGGAATTGACGGTCGGGGCTCGGGAGGCCCGGGGACGGGTCGTGGCCGATGGTTCCGCGGGAACCGGACCTCGCTGCGCCGGTACAAGAGACCTCACGCGGTTCGGTGACGGGCGCAGAGTGGCCATCAGGTCGTCCGGCGTTGGCCTCTCGGCGGGATCCTTCGCCAGACACTGTGTGACCAGAGGGACGAGACTCTCGGGCACACCGGCCAAGTCCGGCTCGTCGTGCACGACTTGATAGGCGACGACATAGGGGCTGTCCGAGTCGAAGGGACCTCGTCCGGTCGCCGCGTGGACCAGCACCGCGCCCAGGGCGAATACGTCTGCGGCGGGGCCGACTTCGCGGGGCCGCTGGAATTGCTCAGGTGCCATGAACGGCGGCGTGCCGATCAGTTTGCCCGTCTCGGTGCGCAGATCGCTGTCCGTCGGGCGTGAGATACCGAAGTCGATGACCTTGGGACCGTCCGCCGCCAACAGGACATTGCTGGGTTTGAGATCGCGGTGTACCACGCCGGCGCGGTGAATGTCCCGCAGTCCCTCGGCCAGCCCGGCGCCGAGCCTGATCACTTCGTCGGGCTGCAGCGGGCCGTTCCGCTTCACGCGCTCGGACAGGGTGGGACCGTCGATGAACAGCGTGGCCATCCAAGGCCGTTCAGCTTCCGGATCGGCGTCCACGACCGGCGCGGTGAAGGCCCCGCTCACCCGGCGAGCGGCCGCGATCTCCTGCTTGAAACGCGCCCTGAACTCGGGATCCGAGGCGTGGTTGGCATGGATGACCTTGACGGCCAGACGCAACCCCGAGGCGGACGTGGCCAGATGGACCACACCCATTCCGCCCGAGCCCAGGTCCGACTCAAGTAGATAGCGACCGGCGTATTCCGGACACTCCGCTTCCGGAGCCTGTCCGGTATTGCGCAGTGGTGGCATTGCCCATCCCCGTGTATTCGTGCGCAAGCGCGACGCACGGAGCCTAGTCGATGATGCGTGCGATCCAGCCACCGCTTGCTAGCCTGCGCGGCGCAGAGTGCGCAGCCTCAACGGGGGAGGACCAAGTGTCGATCGAAGAAGTTGAGAACGTGGAGAGTTCGGCGGGGGATGCCGCGGAGACGGCTGTCGAGACGCTGGCGGCGAAGCGCTATCCGGTGGCTCCCGACTGCCGGTTGAATGTTCGTACCGGGCCGGGTACGAACTACCGGATCGCCAGAGTGCTTCCGTACGGGGCCAGCGTGATGATCAACTGCCAGAGGCCGGGGACGACGGAAACTGGCCCGTACGGAACGTCGAACCTCTGGGACAACATTGGCAACGGCGAGTACGTCTCGGACGCTTTCATTCACACCGGCAGTGATGGATATGTCGCTGTGCGCTGTGGGTGACAGACGGCGACTGCCGATTGCCTCCGACTGAGAATGACTGAGGGGAGTCATCACCATGCCGACCAGAAGAACGATGTCAATGCTGGGTGGCGCGGCCGCCGTGGGGTTCTTGCTCGTGACGACGGCCACTACCGCCCCGACCGCGCAGGCGACGGTGGGCCGGACTCACGTGTCCGCGCCCGCACCGGAGCCGGCCAAGGCGCCCGACGTCCGCGCGGTGGGCATGCCGACGCCGGCCGGGGCGGACGCTGCCCGGCGCTATCCCGTTGACCCGAACTCGCGACTGAATGTCCGCAGTGGCCCGGGCACGAACTACCAGCTCGTCAGGGTGCTTCCGTACGGGGCCAGTGTGCCGGTCAACTGCCAGAAGCCGGGAGAGACGATCACCGGCACATACGGGACGACCGACCTCTGGGACAACATCGCCAACGGACAGTACGTCTCGGACGCTTTCGTCTACACAGGCAGCGACGGTTATATCGCTGTGCGCTGCTCCTGACCCGTCGACGATCCGCCAGGGGATAATCGACCCCGTGAGCGAGCACCCCGAGCAGAACGAGCAGTCCGACGCCGCCGCGATCACAGCCGCCGAGAGCGGCCGTGATCGCGGCGGCCCGGAGCCCGAGGCGATCCGTTTCTTCGGTACGACCTGGGTCGGCCACGACGGCGGCTACGGGCTCCGGCGTGTCGGGGTCGCCGTCGGCTCGCTGGCCGCCGCTCTCGCCTCCTGTCTCGTTCTCCGCTTCGCCTACGAGGGTCTGGAGACCGCGGAGGTGGGCTTCTTCGTCGATGTGCTCGTCGTCGTGATGTTCGCGGTGTGCAGCGCCATCGCGTTCCGCAGGACCTGGGAGGGCTTCATCCGCCGGCCGGCCGATCCCGGCCGCGAGGAGTCCCTGCGCACTCTCAAGATGATCGGGTTCATAGGCTCGCTGATCGCGTACTTCCTGCGCTCGTTCGCCGAGGCGCCCGGGGAGGGGCTGCGCCGCAGCGAGTACGAGACGGCCGTCAAGCAGTACGAGCGCCGCCGCACCGCCCGCGCGGGCAACCCGGCCGCCCGTCGCGGCGGCAAGGGCAGGAAGTCCAAGCGCGGCTGAAAAGCCAGGCGCCGCGCGCGGGGCGCCGGACATGGTGCGTCGGACACGGGCGCCGGACATGGTGCGTTGGACACGGGACGTTGGACACGGGACGCGGCGAACGCGGCCGGTCGCGGCCGCCCTTCTCCGGTCACTGGCGTCAGGATGAGAGGTATGACGAATCGTGCCCTCTCCTTCGACGCCGTCGCCGACCAGTACGACACCTCTCGCCCCGGCTATCCGCCTGCCCTCTTCGACACCGTCGAGGAACTGACCGGCCGCCCCCTCGAAGGCTCCCGTGTCGTTGACGTCGGCGCCGGGACCGGTATCGCCTCCCGGCTGCTGCGCGAGCGCGGCGCCCGTGTCACCGCCGTGGAGCCGGGCCCCGGCATGGCGGACCGGCTGCGCCGCTCGCTTCCCGGTATGCCGCTCGTCCGGGGCCTCGGCGATGCCCTCCCGCTGGCCGACGGCAGCGCGGACCTCATCACCTACGCCCAGGCATGGCACTGGACCGACCCGCTCCGCTCCGTTCCCGAAGCCATGCGGGTGCTCAGGACCGGCGGTGCGCTCGCCCTCTGGTGGAACGTCTCGGACGGCGGAGTGCCCTGGATCGCGGCCCAGGGCGAACGCCTGCGCCGTCAGGTCGGCGGCGGCGCCCACAGCGCCCCCGGCCGAGGCCGGAACCTGCCGCGGGAACTGGCCCCCACGGAGCGCCGGGTGCCCTGGAACCGCCGTGTCCCGCTCGACACCCACCTCGCCAATCTCGCCAGCCACTCGGTCTTCCGTGTGCTCGGCGAGGAGGCCACGACCGCTTTCCTGGAGCGGGAGCGCGCCGAACTGCTCAAGCTCTTCCCGGACGGAACCGTCGAAGAGGCATACGCCGTGGAGCTCACGGTCGTGCTTCGCGCGCCGAGCCCGTCCGCACCTTGAGTCTCTCTCGTATCCCTTTCCCCACATGGCCGGATGCCCTTGACGGGTCCGTCTCCGGCCCACACTATTCATCGCATGATGAATTACTCCGGGGTCGCCCTCCGCGCCCACGGCCTCACCGTCGTGCGCGGTGACCGCACCGTCCTGCGGGGCCTCGACTTCGCCGTGCCGCCGGGCCGGATCACCGGCCTGCTCGGACCTTCCGGCTGTGGCAAGTCGACCCTGATGCGCACCGTGGTGGGCACCCAGGCCAAGGTCTCCGGCACGCTCGAAGTCCTCGGCCGGCCCGCCGGCGACGCCGCGCTGCGCGCCAGGATCGGCTATGTCACCCAAGCCCCTTCCGTCTATGACGACCTGACTGTCCGCCAGAATCTCGACTACTTCGCCGCCGTGCTCGACCCGGGCCGGTCCCGCCGCGACGCCCGCCGGGAAACGGTCAGCCGCGCCATCGCCGATGTCGACCTCGCCTCTCACGCCGACTCGCTGGCGGGCCGGCTCTCCGGCGGCCAGCGCAGCCGCGTCTCCCTCGCCGTGGCTCTGCTCGGGACACCCGAACTCCTTGTCCTCGACGAGCCGACCGTCGGCCTCGACCCCGTCCTGCGCCGGGACCTGTGGGACCTCTTCCACCGCATCGCCGCCGACCGCGCGACGACGATCCTTGTCTCCTCCCATGTCATGGACGAAGCCGAGCGCTGCCACCGGCTCCTCCTCATGCGCGACGGCGCGATCCTCGCCGACGACACCCCGGACGCCCTCCGCGCCCGTACCGGCTCGGACACCGTCGAAGCGGCCTTCCTGCACCTGGTCGACCAGGCCGACGCACTCCAGGAGAGCGCCCGATGACCACCGCGACCACGGCCTCTGCCTCCCGGACCCTGGCCACCACCGCCCGCGTGCTCCGCCAACTCCGCCACGACCCCCGCTCCATCGCGCTGATGATTCTCGTGCCCTGCGTCATGCTCTTCCTGCTCCGGTACGTTTTCGACGGCAGCCCGCGCGCCTTCGACTCCATCGGGGCGTCACTGCTCGGCATCTTCCCGCTGATCACGATGTTCCTGGTGACCTCGATCGCCACCCTGCGCGAACGCACCTCCGGAACCCTGGAACGCCTTCTCGCCATGCCACTGGGCAAGAGCGACCTGATCGCGGGCTACGCCCTGGCCTTCGGACTGCTCGCCATCGTCCAGTCCGCGCTCGCCACGGGCCTCGCGCTCTGGGCCCTCGGCCTGGACGTGGTCGGCTCTCCCTGGCTCCTTCTGCTGGTCGCGCTGCTCGATGCGCTACTCGGCACCGCGCTCGGCCTGTTCGTCTCGGCCTTCGCGGCCTCCGAATTCCAGGCGGTGCAGTTCATGCCCGCCGTGATCTTCCCGCAGCTACTGCTCTGTGGACTGTTCACGCCGCGCCCGAACATGCAGCCCGTCCTGGAGACGGTCTCCAACGTCCTGCCCATGTCGTACGCCGTCGACGGAATGAACGAAGTCCTGAGCCACTCCGACATCACGGCCGACTTCGTCCGCGACGCCCTGATCGTCGCCGGCTGTGCCCTCCTCGTCCTTGTCCTGGGCGCCGCGACCCTGCGCCGCCGCACTGCTTAGGGCCGGTCCGGGACGCGCGCTCACGGACAGCGCCGCCGTACCGCCCCTCGGACACCTCACGTCCGCCGACCGCTCCCGGTGCGAGGATGGGTTCCGGACGACAGCCGCACCACCCCACCGGCGAGGTGACCACGAAATGGCCCAGACAGTCGCAGTCCTCGGCACCGGCAAGATCGGCGAGGCCCTGCTCAGCGGCATGATTCGCGCCGGCTGGCGCCCCGGGGACCTGCTGGCCACCACTCGCCGCGACGACCGGGCGGCAGAGCTCCGCGACCGCTATGGCGTCGAGACCGTCACCAACGCCGACGCCGCCAAGCGCGCCGACATCCTCATCCTCGCCGTCAAGCCGCAGGACATGGGCAAGCTGCTTGACGAACTCGCTCCCCACATCACCAGCAGCCGCCTGATCATCAGCGCCGCCGCCGGTATCACCACCGGGTTCATCGAGGAACGCCTGGCCGCCGGCACTCCCGTCGTACGCGTCATGCCCAACACCCCCGTTCTTGTCGACGAGGGCATGTCCGTCATCTCGGCCGGCAGCCATGCCCTCGCCGCACATCTCGCCCACGCCGAGGAGATCTTCGGCGGCGTCGGCAAGACCCTCCGCGTCCCGGAATCCCAGCAGGACGCGGCCACCGCCCTCTCCGGATCGGGCCCGGCATACTTCTACTTCCTCGTCGAGGCGATGACCGACGCCGGCATCCTCCTCGGCCTGCCCCGTGCGCAGGCCGCCGATCTGATCGTCCAGGCCGCCATCGGCGCGGCCGTCATGCTGCGCGACAGCGGCGAACACCCGGTGAAGCTGCGCGAGGCCGTGACGTCCCCGGCCGGCACCACCATCAGCGCCATCCGGGAGCTGGAGAACCACGGCGTACGAGCCGCACTGATCGCAGCCATCGAAGCGGCCCGCGACCGCAGCCGCGCCCTCGCCTCCGGCAACGGCTGACCCGTACGCGGTCCGCGCCGTCCGTCGAATGCACCCAGCCAGGGGCCGGACGGCGACGGGTGGCGCCAGGTCACGGCCATACCGGGTCGGACTCGTCTCCTTCCTTCGGATCCGCGCCTTCGACGTCTCCGTCCTCACCGAGGTCTGGGGCACCGTCCGCACCACCCGAGGCGTCCCTCCCTTCACACTGCTCACACTGCGCCGCGCCGCGGCGACCCCGGACTCCGTGGCCATGTCCGGCGGCCTCAGCCTCGCCCCCAATCGCTCCCTCGGCCGGCTCGCGCGGGCCGATCTCGTCGTCGCGCCGGGATTGGAGAGCCCGGCCGCCTTCGCCCAGGCGGCTCAGCCGGCCGGAAGCAGCCCAATCGCCCGATAGGCCGCATCAACCACCGGCCGTGCCATTGCCCTGGCCCGTTCCGCTCCTTCCCTCAACACTCCGTCGACATGGCCGGGGTCCGCGGCCAAGGCCGCGTGCCGCTCCCGCAACGGCCGAAGCAGCTCCACCACAGCCTCCGCGGTGTCCTTCTTCAGTGCGCCGTACGAGTCATATACACCGGCCAGCTCGTCCGGGTTCCCGTTCTCGCACGCCGAAAGAATCTCCAGCAGATTCGCCACCCCCGGCTTGGCCTCCCGGTCGTACTCGACCTCCCGTCCGCTGTCGGTGACGGCCCGCATGATCTTCTTCCGCACCACATCGGCGTCGTCCAGCAAGTACACGATGCCGGCGCCCGACTCATGGGACTTGCCCATCTTCGACATCGGATCCTGGAGATCCATGACGCGAGCCGCCACCGCCGGACGGGTGGCCCTCGGAACAGCGAACGTGTGCCCGTAGCGCTGGTTGAACCGCACCGCGAGATCTCTGGTGAGCTCCACATGCTGAGTCTGGTCCTCACCGACCGGCACCTCATCGGCGCGATAGGCCAGGATGTCCGCGGCCATCAGCACCGGGTACGACAGCAGCGACAACCGCACGCTCTCGCCCGACGCCCGCGCCCGCGCGCTCTTCTCCTTGTACTGGATCATGCGCCGCAGCTCGCCGTCCGTGGCCGTGCACTCCAGCAGATACGAGAGCCGCGCGTGCTCATCCACATGGCTCTGCACGAATACGGTGCAGAGGGCGGGATCGAGGCCGGCCGCCAGCATCAGCGTGGCGGCCTGTCGACTGAGTCTGCGTACCCGGGCCGGATCGTGTTCGACGGTGAGGGCATGCAGATCCACCACACTGAACAGGGCTTCGGCCTGGTGCTGATCGACATCGACCCACCTCCGCACGGCCCCGAGGTAGTTGCCCAGGGTCAGATGCCCCGTCGGTTTGATCCCGCTGAAGATCCGCGTCATCTCTTCTCGCCCTCCTGATCGGAGCCGCCGCCTCCTGCGGCCGAGCTCCTCGGGGAGAAACGCGAACGGCCGCCGAAGCGGCGGCCGTGAGTGCATGCGTGTCTGGCGGCCGCCGTCAGGCGGCCCACCACTGAAGGATGCACGCATGCGTTGTCATGAGCCCCAGGCTAGCGGTGTTCCACCGAGTTGACATGCCAGACACGCATCCGTAATGTACTCCGAGCTGTCCGACGTGAGCACCGGCTCAGGCCGGTCCCCGGACAGTCATTCCGCAGGACCACTACAAGCAGGCGACCGTTGGTCGCATTGTTTTTCATGTGGTTTTGCGAAATGAGGAATCAGAGTCCGAAGGGACGCAGGACCCGATTAGCGTCGGAGCCGGAGATTCCGCTAAAGTCTCACTCGTCGGAACGGCCGAGCGGCCGGGAAGACAAGGCCCGCTGACTGGGAATCAGGCCCGAAAGGATCTGGTAGAGTCGGAATCGCTGGAAAGGGAAACGCGAAAGCGGGAACCGGGAAGGCGGCCCCGCCGGCCGGGGAAATCGGATACGAAAGCATCTGATAG
>NZ_JARBAE010000079.1:0-14630 GCF_033795305.1 Streptomyces sp. AK02-01A | reverse complement strand
AGTACCGCTTCGTGTACTTGCTTGCCACCTGGTCACTGCTTCCTCTGGAACCATTCTGATCCCAGTCTCCAGGTGTCCACGATCAAGGGGAAGCTTCAAGGAGCACACGGAAGCCAAGAAGTACTCCTGGGTCAGGATCCCCCGGTACGACTACACACCCTCCGAACGGCTGCGCTTCACTCTGAGCGGAGGCCAATCACATCATGCGTCCGAGTGGGCCGACAGCACCGAGCGCCCCTTGGAAGAACAGCTCGCAGAGATCGTCCACGAGATCGGACTGCGCGGTGAGGCGGCCGAGCGTAAGCGCCTGGCCGAGCTTGAGGAGGCGCGGAAGAAACGCTTGCGCTGGGAAGCTGCGATGGCCGAGGCCCGTGACCAGTACGCCGAGAAGTACCGCGTCAGGCAACTGGAATCCCAGGAGGCTGCTTGGCGTCGTGCGACGCACCTGGGCGAGTATCTGGAGGCGGCCCGTGCGCACGTGGCCACGCTTCCACCCGGGTCGGAGAAGGCGGCGGCTGAGGAGTGGATGGAGTGGGCCACGGGACACGTGGCGCGCGCCCATGCGGTGGTTCAACAGTTTCGACTTCCCGACGTCCCGGAACCTCGCGGCGAGGATCTCAAGCCATTCCTCCGGGGCTGGAGCCCCTACGGCGCCTACTGACTCCGATTGATATCGCCTGGCAGTTCATTCCGAGGCGGCCCCTGGATTCACGCGTGAGCCTGACTCATCATCATGAGATGACTGAGCGGATGGACCTGCTGCGGTTGCGGAGCCTGATCGAGGGTGTGCTCGTCACGCTCTACCAGAAATACCGTCATCAAGATCTACCGGAGCTGTGTGAGCGCCTCGGTCTCCCCTCGCCTCCTCTGAACGATGACACGACCAAGCACGGGCGCTTGACGGCGAGTTTGCGGGCCTGCCCAGACGAGCAGCTGCCCCACGTCGCTCAGGCAGTTCTCGACACTGAACCACTCCCGTTCATCGAGCTGAGGGATCTGCAGGATGCCGTGTGGAGCGGGCGCGGCCACGTGGAGATTCCTGGCCGCACGCGTCGCGAGCTGGCTAAAGAGTTCGACGTCACCGACCACCGGGGCTACCCGGAACGGTTCCTTGCCCTGCTGGGGCGGCTGTGGGATCTCGGCGACGAGTTGAACGTATGGGGACCTCACCTTGGGACCCTGCGCGATGACATTCAGCGACATGTGATCCGGTTCCCAGACGACTGGTCGACCGAGTATCTCTTCGAGCAATTAAGGGCCTTCGAAGCCCCACACCCTCGCTTCGGACGCTTCCTCGAGGGCCTTGCCTCCTCAGCCGTTCTTCCTGACGAGCAGGCACAGCGCCGCTTTGTCGAGTTCGCCAACCGTCATCTTCAGCCCGTGGGGGCGCAGTTGCGCCAAGAGGGCGAGGTGGACGGTTACCCCCAGTTCCATCTGGTCCAGCTCGGGCGGGGTACGGCCCGCCGGCCACGGAACCTCATCTTCGCCACCCTTGGCAAGCCGGACATCCGCTTCACCAGCGCCCTGGACAACGACATCGAGATCGCAGAGCGCAAGGACGAGATCTTGGTCTACAACCGCCCGGTGGGAAAGGACGGCCTGCTCTGGAGCGACCTGCTGTCCTGGTGGCAGGAGATCCGCGAGGCCGATGATGCAGAGGAGGCGGCCCAGGCTCTTTACAGCCGCATGGAGGATTCCTTACCCCGCCGATCCGAAGGGCAGAAGAACCTCTTCTGGCTCTACCACCACATTTACAAGAGCCAGCTCCGCGATGTGCCCGCTCTCCTGCCGGAGATATGGGTGCACTGGGACCCCAAGACCATCCGTGAGCGCGGCGAGCTCGCCCAGCAGAACCTCCGGATGGACTTTCTCATGCTGCTGTCCGGGAACCGGCGCGTCGTTCTGGAAGTCGACGGCATGCAGCACTACACACGCGATGGAGGATCCAAGCCCGACAGCGCCAAGTATGCAGCGACCATGGCCGGCGACCGCGACCTGAAATTTCGCGGATACGAGGTGTTCCGGTTCGGCCACGACGAACTACGCGACCGTGATCGAGCCCGGCCTGTGGTTGCTGACTTCTTCCGTGCACTCCTGAACCGTTTACCTGATAGCTCTTCGTAGCGCTCCGCTATCAGGACCAGGTTCACGGCAGGAGCACGGGGCCCCGAGTGATGAGGCCCAGGACCTGGCTGGGTACTTGGCCTGACCGTCGTCCGATGCAACGACCGGCCGTGACCGGTGTCACGCCCATTCCATGCCCAGCTCTGCGAGCGCTGCCCGCTGCTTTGGTGCTGTTCTTGGCAGTTACGGGACGTAGCTCCGTGACACGATCAGCGGCATGGACGCTTCCCGGAACCCGAGTCCCTTCGCAAGACGAGCGAAGCCGTGGCCGAGTTCAAAGACGCCTTCAAGGCGTTCATGGAGCTCCACACGGAGACAAAGGATGTCGGCTTCGGGCGCGGCCTCCTGCCTGCTGCGGTTGGCCGGGATGGCGTGTCGCGCGAAGAGCTCCAAGCCGCCACAGACCGGGTGGCACGCGCAGCCGGCCGCGCGTCGGCGGCCCCCGGCCTGACCCGGATGTACATAGGCGTCACCGGCTTCCCTGAGCCAGTGGACCCGATCTCGGCTTGGAGGACCGTCACTACGTCGAAGCCGCTGCTCGAACCGGGCGACGTGCTGGACTCGGCGGAGCAGATCCTGGGCCGTCTGGAGGCGCTGACGGACAAGGCGGAGGCTGAGCTCCCTCCGACCACCGGAGTGGAGGCGATGCACCCGACGATCTGGGGAGCTGCCCGGAAGCTTTGGCTGGACGGCCACTTCCGTCTCGCCGTCCAAAGCGCTGCCGAGAACCTCACCTCCCAGGTAAAGACCCGCACCGGGCTGGCCAACATGGACGCCACCAACGTCTACGAGAAGGTCTTCACCGCCAAGAGCCCGATGCTGACGTGGCCTGGGGACCCGAGCGACCGCACGGTCAGCTCCATGCAGAACGGCCTGTCCAAGTACGCGCCCGGACTCAACATGACCGTCCGCAACACGGCCACCCACGCGGCCTTCGACGAGATGACCGCCCAGCAGGCGCTGGAACGCCTCGCAGCCCTGGCCTCCTCGCGCACTGGATCGACGAGTGCGAAGGCCCGATCTGACCTGCGTGCTGCCCGGCGCAGGCCCGGCGCAGGGAGGTTCGAACCGCGTGATGGGCAGCAGTTGCAGGTGCCGTCCTCGTTGATGGTCTCGGCGATCTTTGAAACGGGACATGCCCGTGGGCATGGGGCGATCGGCGTCGGGATACTTGCTGCGTGCCGACTAACGTGGAGACGAATGTCTGGCTTCCGGCCTGTGCGCTTGCCGCGGTGGGGGCCGCTGCGACCCGCCGGGGTCTGTCGAGGGACGAGACGGTTCGTCAGCTGCTCGACGAACATCTAGAGGCGCAGGAGCACCGCGAACCGGATGCGCGCCTCACGCACATTTCCACGGTGCTGCGCTACCCGCCGGCGCTCGGCAGGGGGAAGCACCGGTGGGTCCCGGAGTTCGGAGGGCCGTTGCGGTTGCGTCTGCGTCCGGGGGTGGCCGACCGGGCCCGGGCTGTGTCGTTGCGGCTGCCCGGCCAGTTCCAGCGGGCGCACCGCGACTACCAGAGCCGTCAGCTGACCGACGCGGTGATGACCGCCATCGCCGTCCAGGAGCCATTCACCGACACCTACCTCGACGGTCTGCGGACTGTCCTGCGGCACCGGGCGGCCCGGGGCCTGTGGGGTCTGGCGGTGGCGGCGACGAGTACCGCACCGGAACTCGCGGTCCACGAGGCGGTATCCCGGGCGGAGTTCCCCGACGAGGACGCAAGCGCAACCGGCGCATCTGCCGGTGGGCCGGGGCCCGGTTCCCGTCTGCTGCGGGTGGCCGCGGCGCTGGACGGGGAGACGGGATGGCATTCCGCGGTCCGTTTCTGGGTGGCGGCCAACATCGCCCGCCTGCTGCTGGCCGGCCCCGGGACGGACGCCGCGGAGCGGATGCTCTTCGAACAGGGGGAACAGTGGCGGGAACTGCGCTTGGACTACCGGTACGCCGACGCCGGCACCCGCGGGGAACTGCGCCGGGGGATCGGAGACTGGGACGACTCCGGCCGCGGCGGCGGCGCGGTGTGGCGTGCCGACCGCGCGGTCGAGGTCGAGGACTTCGAGGTCTGGCTGATCTCCCGCGGCCGTGCGGCCGAGCGCACGAATCTCCCGCCGGGGTGGCCGGTGCGCACCCCGCCGACCTGGCGCGCCCGCGCCGCCGGCGGGCACGGCGCCGCACTGCGGGAGCCGTACGCCGGGTGGGCGGCCGCGGGCCGGCTGCTGGTCTTCACCTCCGGCGGGACCCCGGCGGTGTGGCCGCTGACCCGTGGAAGCCACGGGCGGATGCGGCCGGTGGAGGGCATTGAGCCGGTTGTCGCGGCCGCCGCACGGCTCGCCCCCGACCAGGCCAGCACCTTCATCGAGGCGATGCTCCTCGACTGGAGCGACGACGGAGAATCCGATCTCATGCCGGTCCCAGCCGTCCTGCGGCTGCCCGCCTCGCAGGCCTACGAATTCGGCTACATCGACGCCGCACAGCGCCGCCGCCTCATGGCGGAGGCCCGCGCAGCGACCCTGGAATCGATGGACGACGTCCTGAACCGCCTGCATGACGACTTCTACCGCGCCCGCCTCCAGGCGGCCAGAGACAGCGGAAGCGTCACGGACTTCCGCCGGCTCGCCTGCTGGGCCCGCGTGCACTTCAGCCCGAGCCCCGCCACATGGCCCTGGCCCGGCGGGCCGGTCGCCGACGAAGTCGTCGCCGACACCCAGCCGGAGATCGTGCAGTGGCTGGCCACCCACGCCCACCGGACGACGGCCACGCTGCTCCAGCACTCGATGGGCGAAGCATGGAACGCCGCTTTCGACCACCGCCCGCCGAGCTTCTGGACTGACATGTGACACCGACCATTACTAATCGTGAGAGAGCACCGCTTTTGATGGGGGCCATGACGATCCCGTTCCTGCCCCCGCCCTCCGCGCTCGGCGCGATCCAGCGCGTCGTGCTGGTCGTCCTCCTCACCCCGGCCGTCCTGCTCGCCCTGGCCGCCGCGGTCCCGGCACTGATCGTGCTGCCGTTCCTGCCGGGCGGAACCGACCGCGCCATCGCCCTGCTCACCGCGCACACTACCTACCTCAAGGCGCTGCTCACAGGCAGCCGCACGCCGCCCCCGGACACGGCACGCCGACCACGCGGATCGTGAGGCCAGACTGACGGCTTCCCGCACTTGCAAGGGCCTGGTCCCCTGGGCGCAGGTCCTCGGGTGAACACCGCGGCCCTGGACGGCATCCGACTCGGCGACCGTCGGCGGCCCCAACCCTTACCGGACGTCCTGGGAGTTCGACGCCGTCGGCAACCGCACGAAGTAGATCGAACACTGCACCACCGCGGGCGCGGACGACACCACCGCAATAGACGTGCCAGCCTCCAGACGGGAGACCAGCTCGTCTGCCTCGGCAACCGGCACCCCCGCACCGTTCAGCAACTCGAACATCCGCAGGCGGGTGGCGTCAGCCGGAGGTCTTGGGCGAGAGCGGCGAGGGCGGTGTCCCACGATGTTGGTGGCAGTGGCTATTTCAGATTGTCTGTCGCCAGTGGTGAACAGGTGGGAGCCGTACGTGAATTCGGCTTATCACCCCATGGTCAGATTTGTGTGCGGACGGTTACTGTGTCGTGATGGATCACGAGGGGGCGGGCCAAGGGCCGCAGGATCCGGTGACCAGCCGAGAGCAGGACGCGGTGCGTGTGCTTCTGCTGATCGACGGGGCCTGCGAACCGCTGACTGGTGCGGAGAGGGCTCTGCCTGTGCTGGAGCACGCGGTGGGTGTCATGCGGACGCAAGTCAAGCTGCAGAAGCTGGACTTCTGGCTGCGGAATCCGGACTATCTGGCGAACGAGCTGCTGACCGAGTACGAGGCCGACCGCGAAGAGGCGTTGCTGGACATTGCCAGCGGCATCTTGAACTCCGAGGAGCCCGAGGTACGGCGCTATCCGATGCTGCGTCATCACTTCGGCGCCTATGAGTGGCTCGATGACGCTCTGGCTGTGCTGAGCAGTGCCGGGCTGCTGGTCCGCAGGCGCCGCGGGACCGTCGACCGAGTACGCCAGCACGACTACTTCCTGCTGGAGCACGGCCGCCATGTGGTCCGGGAGATTATCCGTGAGGCGCCGGCGTTCGACTACTACGTGCAGCGTGTCGAACTGGTCATGCGACTCGCCGGGGAGAAGAGCGGCAGCGAACTCAAGCGGCAGCAGTACCTGACGACCGAGTACGCCGAGACACCACGGGGGAGCCGGATCGGGCCGATCAGCGAGCGAGCACGCGAGCGACTGGCGGCCTTCCGCCAGGAACTGCAGGAACAGGAATCGGGGGCGGCATGAGCACGGTGCAGACTGAGGCGCTGCTGGAGACACGCATCGCGGACGGGGCCGGCGTGGACGTCGAGGACGTCCGCGATGTGTTCGCCGAGTACGGGCTACCCCTGGTCATCTCCCCGGCGCGGCCGCGGTCGCTGCACGTGCACCGGCTGCGGGTGGCCGGTGAGCGCACCGGGGACGTCCAGCCGGGCCCGTTCGACACCCCGCTCTTCTTCTCCGCCGGTCTGACGGCGCTGGTCGCCTCCAACTTCCGGGGCAAGACATCCGTGCTGGAGCTGCTGACCTGGTGCCTTCGCGGCACTCCGCGCGACGAGATGCAAAAGCGCGTCCGCGGCTGGCTGCATCAGGTCGACCTAGACGCGACCGTCGCGGGCGAGCCCATGGGTTTCCGACTCGACCTCACCGACGGAGAGATCACCTCAGCTGTCGTCCTGACCGGCGCCGACATCTCCTCACTCCCAGACCTGCGGGCACCCGATCCGGAGCGGGGGGTCACGGCGCTGCTCCGAGCGGCCAGCACCGACAGCTACGCGGAACAGATCGCCTCACTGATGCTGCGGCGCATGGATCTGCAGCCACTGGTCAATAGCTTCAAGGAGACCAGCACCCAGACCCACGGATGGCCCGCCTACTTCGGCGCGGTCTACCTTCCGGCCGGCGGCGACAAGGCGCTGTTGGGCGAGGTCACCTCCAACGGGCTCCCGGGCCGCCTGCTGCAGGTATTCCTCGACCTGCCCGCAGCGGCCGCTCTTACCCGCGTCAAGACAGTCCACGGCGTACGCCTGGCCGAAGACAAGGCACGCCGTACGGCGGCCGACGCCGAAGCAGCCGAACGCGCAACCGAGCGCGAGCGCCTCGAAGCCGAACTCGCCACGGCACGCCAGCGACTGTCCAGCCTGCTGCCCGCTGATGCGGGCGATGAGTCGTTGGTCGACCTGGCCAACGACGCGGTCCGCCTCGCTCGTGCGC
The DNA here is from genome assembly GCF_033795305.1 of Streptomyces sp. AK02-01A. Lineage (NCBI taxonomy): Bacteria > Bacillati > Actinomycetota > Actinomycetes > Kitasatosporales > Streptomycetaceae > Streptomyces > Streptomyces sp. AK02-01A. The sequence continues at coordinate 7,223 of NZ_JARBAE010000079.1, read as the reverse complement.
TGGCCGACGCACAAGACCAGTGGGACGAGGCTTCCCGCGTCTTCCGCCGGTCGCGCACGGAACGCCAGCACGCCGCCAAACTCGTCAACGACGTCACCGAGAGCGCCACCGCGCGCCTGCTCTTCCACGGCCTCAACCCCTCCAGTTGCCCTCGCTGCGACCAGACAATCGACGACGCCCGTCGCCAGGAAGAGCGCCACGCGAGCACGTGCGCGGTCTGCGCGCGAGCGGTCACCGGCGACGACGACCCGCAGGAAGTCACCGCCGAAGCCCAGGAGCGACTGAAGACAAGCACCGACATTGAGGCCATAGCCAAAGAGGAGCTGGAAAAAGCCGAGACCACCGTCGACAGCCTGACCCGTCAGCTCGAAACCGCCCAGGAACAGCTGCGTCGAGCCCAGTCGGCGGCCGACCTCCCGGCACGCCTCGCGGCCCAGGAAGACGTGCTGCGGCGCGAAGGCGCCCTCAGCGTGTTCCGCGAGCCCGAAGAGCTTGCCACCGGCGACACAGAAGCCAAGACTGTCAAGATTCTTGCGGCCGCGGCCAAGTTGTTGGAAAAGGACAGCAAGAGCGCCGCCGAGGCGCTGTTCGAGGAAGTCAACAAGGAGATCGCCGAACTCGCGACCCTGTTCGGCGTTCCCTCGCTGAAGTCGGTAGAGATCGACCGTAGCGCCCGCCTGAAGATCTATCCCCTGGGCAGCAAGCAGGAATGGTTTAAGGACCAGACAGCAGGCGCCCGCCTGCGTCTGCGCATCGCGGTGGTCATCGCGCTGCTGAGGGTGGGCCGACGCTACGGGGTGTCCACTCACCCCGGACTGCTGCTGATCGACAGCCCCAAGTCCGAGGAAATGCAGTCCGCCGACGCCCGTAAGCTCTTCGGGGAACTCGCCACCGTGGCGGCCGAAAGTGACCTTCAGGTAGTCATCACCACCGCGGACTTCGACTTGGCCCGTGCCACGCTGCCCGATGACACCATCAGACACGCCGACCCCGGCGCCTCACTGTGGTGATCACACCTCTACCAGGCAGAAAGGGACGGCTGTCGTGCCGCAACTTGCCGACCGGCTGACTGAACTGGCCGCTGACGGCCAGGCGATCACCTTTCCTGCTATCGGCCTCACTCCCAACGCGGTGGCCAGTGAGGCCGGCGACGTTGCCGCCGGCCCGTTCGCCCCCTACCTCGCCGAAGCCGTAGCCGACGCCTACAACCGCAGCGATTCACAATGGCAGCCTGCGGCCACCGCGCTCCCCCAAGGACTGGCCGCGCAGCCCAGCGTCCTGCACCTCTCGGCGTCCATGGACGCCCTGCTACACAGCCCCACAGCCGCCAAGGCCCTCGGCAAGCCCCTCACAGCCGTCCTGTTGGATGACCTGCTCACCCAGATTGAACGCGCCCCGCTCCTAGCCGCAGCTCGCCTCGAAGGCGCCCTCCGCCTGGCCGTTGCCGACGCAGTGACCCCATTCAAGCTGTGGCAGGCGCTCGAAGACGTGCCGAGCGATAGCCCCGAAGACTTCCTTGAGCGCCTGCCGAGACTGCTCGGCCTCACCCTCGACCGCTGGGCGGACGAGGACACGATCGCCGACACTGTGCGCACGCTGCTGCAGCAGTTGACCCACGACGAAGCCGCCGACGTGGACGCCATGTTCGAACTCGGCTGCGACCTGCTACGTCGTGCACTGTCCTCCCAGGACCTCGGCGCCATCACCAGTCACCTCGTCCTGGCCCGCAAGCAGTTCGAGACCGCCGCCCAGGCAGAAGAAGCCCGCGACGACGCCCGCATCTACGCCGCGGTCTGCGACGCCGCCCTCGCCTTCAGTCGGCACGATGTTGCGACCATCGCCACAGCAGCGGACGAAATCGCCGCCGCCCTGGATCAACGCGAAGCTTGGCTCCACCGAGCCCACCAGTCCTCCTGGCTCCAGCCGCGCCGCTCAGCAGAGATCGCCTGGCAACGCCTCATCCTGCAACTGCGCGCCGCCGCCACGGCCCTTCAGGAAGATGCCTGGATGGACGCCTGGCAAGCCTTGGACACTGTCCTCAGTGCCTACAGTGCCGCCCGCACCGTCTGCCCTGTAGCTGGCGACACTGGCCAAGGTCTGGCCCATCTCGTCCAGCCGACGATCGAGGGCCGCTTCCTGCGTCAGCAGGCCTTTCTGGCACAGCTGCGCCGCGCCGCTCAAGAGACAGACCAGCACACCACCCGCGGCTTCGACAGTGCGACTGCCAACATTCTGCTGCAGGCTGTCGAAACCGCTGTTCAGCGCGAGTCCGAGTCCACTGCTCCTTCGTCGAACGGTCCTGGGAGCGATGACGACGACCCTCTCGGGGCGGGGTCAGCGTTGTCCCGCCTGCAACGGCTGGCACCGACTCTGCTGCTCCTGCTGGGTGACCGCGCTGTCAGCATCGGCATCGCTTTGGACGATGTCGATCTGCTCGTTCTCGAAGGCTTCGCCTACGACAGCGACGTCGCCCGGCTCAAGGCCACCGACCCGCTCATTGTCCCTAAGCTGGATGCGCTGATGACCGAACTGTCCGCGCACCCCGCGTTCGTGGGGGAGGTGCGCAGGACGTTCTCGGCACTGGTCGAGCAGACGCTTCTCTTCCTCAAGAGCCGCTCTGACTTCACACGCAGCAACCTTTTCGGCACCACGAAGAAGGGTGAACCGCCTGCCTTCGACTACCGGCGCAAGCCCGAGAAGAAGGGGGATCGCAAAGCGGTTGAGGCAGACCTGCAACGCGACTTCCACCAGTGGCTCCGGGCGGGCCCCCTCCACAACGTTGTTCTTGTCGAGCCGGTCGACGTCGGTATGGGGCGTGCGGACGGCATGGTGTACTTCGGCGCCTTGCGCTATTTGACCGAAATCAAACAGGACGACTCCGACAACGACCGCACGTACCTCGAAGGCCGCTATCTGGCCCAGGCCGCCGAGTACAGCAACACCAACGCCCCCTTCGGACAGCTCCTCGTGCTCGATCTCACGCCGAAGGACGACACTCAGGGGAACATGCGCGTCGACGAAGTCGCGTGGACCACGAACCACCGGCCCAAGGGGACGAACACGGATCGTGCCGTGGTCGTCGGCGTCGTCGCCGGCAATCGGGTGACACCCTCCACCTACTCGCGAAAGTGATCACGGTCAAGCCCTCGTTGACCCGGCCGATCGGGGAGCTTCGGCGTTGGCTGCCACGTTCGCCGTGGCGTTTGCCCCCGCCAGCGCTGACGACCAGCGAGGCTGGGCCGATGGAGAGCGAAGCGGCACGCCCCACACGGGCCACGGGGTCCACGGTTCGTGTTGCGTCACTGCGTTGCGCCCCACGCACGAGGCCCTGCGACCATCGCGGCCCCGGGGTCTCCTGCGGTCAGGTTCAGCGACCGGCCGTGGCTGGTTTCAGGCTCATTCGATGCCCAGCTTGGCGAGCTGCGCGCGTTGTTCCGCTGTGAGTTTGTCGCGCCGGGCCTTGGTGTTCGAGACCCACACGCCCAGCTTCACGACCACCGGCTCTGCCTCGCCGTCGACCGCGATCTGTTCGCTGTGACCGCGTGGCACCGGCCGGTGGGCGCCTTCCCGTTCCACCCACTGCGCGAGGGCTACCAGGCCCCGGTGGAAGGCAGCCTGTGCCTTGCTCGGGCCCTTCGCTGCACGCTTGGCCGCCGGGGCGGCAGACGGAGCCTTAAGCGGCTTGATGCCCAGAGCGGTCAGCCGCTCCTGCTGCTCGGGGAGGAGTTGCGCCCAGGCGCCCGGTTCTTGGTGCCGCCAGCGCCACTTGCCGATGTCGTCGCCCTCGTAGACGACGCCCGGCTTGATGTGGGGCAGGCTGCCGTCGGCGTCGACCAGGTCGGCGAGCACCCGGTAGTGGCGCTGCCAGTCCAGCGGCCAGGGGCAGTCCCAGTCCGGGTCGATCTCGGTGAGCTGTGCCGCGCGCTCGGTCGCCCGCTCCGGGTCTTTGCCCAGGCCGTTCTTCTGGCCCTTGCGGCGGAGGTTGGCGAGGTGCTGCCCGATGGGCACCATTGCTTCGCCCTCGCCCCACACCGCGTCCTGGCGGGGTGCGAGGTGTCCGGTGGCCCGCCGGTAGGACCGGAGCGCGGCGAGTTTGTTCTCCCATGCCTCTTCACCCGGCTCCCAGACCATCCCGGCCTCCGGGGCGTCGAGCAGGGTCTTGCGCCGCTCTTCCAGCTCCCCGGCCCGCAGGGCCTTGCGCTGCTGGTGGACCCACCGCCCGAGGGGGAAGTCCTTCGTGACGCCGACCTCGGTCTCCACGTCATAGGGCACGGCGTGGACGCCGGTGATCTCGTTCTCCGCCCGCCAGCGGATCAGAGCCTGGTAGCCCTCCAGCCACACCAGCGACTCCGGCCGGTACACCCGGGTCCGCAGGAACGCTGCGATCGTCGCCGCGTCGCGCGGGGAGGAGAAGTGGAGCAGCGCGGACTCGGCGGCGGCGTCGGTGTCGTCCTGCTCCTGGCCGTCGCCCTCGCCGCTGGCCCCGACGATCCGCCCGTCCTCATCGCGCTGAACGTGGACCGTGCGCTTGCCGCTGGTGAGCGCGCGGGAGGCGAGCTGCTCGACCAGGCGCTCATCGTGCGAGCGCAGGCCCTGGAGGACGGCTACAAGGGGCCGGAACGAGGCGCTGGCGACCATGTCGGTCGGGTCCTCGTTCGGCTCCAGGAACACCGGCACGATGACCCTGGCGACCTTGGTGGAGCCGTCCTTGTTGAGCCGGAGCGCCCGGCCGATGTTCTGCACGATCTCCACCTGCGAGCCGCGGGTGTCCGCGAAGCACACCGCCTCGACTCCCCGCTCGCCGGTGATGTCCACGCCCTCACCGAGCACGCGAACGCTGGCGAGGAACGCCCGGTGCACCCGGCGCCCGGCCGCGTCGATCCCGTTGGCAAACTGTCGCAGTGCCTCCCGGCGTTCGGCCACCAAGTGATCCCCGCACAGCCACGCCGACCACACCCGGTCCGGCGGGACGTGGCGGCCGGCCTCCAGCTCGTAGAACTCCGCGTCGATCGACGACTTCGGCAGCTTGTCGGCGGAGGCCAGGTCGGCGTCGGAGGCGTCGTTGACGTACAGCTCGGCAGCGGTCTCGGGCAGCTTCTCCGCGAACGCGGCGGCCTCCTCCACCTTCTGGTGGAACGTCATGACCGTACGCAGGTTGTACGCCGCCGCGTGCTCCAGGAGCGCCGTCCGCAGGAGCGCCAGGCGCCGGCCCCGCCGCGCCTCCTCCGACTCCCCGAGAACGGGGGAGGGGTCGCGGATCTCCAGCACGTCGATCTCGAACCCGGCGAGGATCTCCCGCTCGATCGCTTCCGAGAGCCCGAGCTCCGCGAGCCACGCGCCGTAGGTGCCCTCCGGGTCGTCGGCCATGGTCGCGATCTCCGCCTCCTGGCCGTCCGCGCCCTTCTGCGGGCGGGCCGCGGCGAGGATGCGCGGCGTCGCGGTCAGGTAGAGCCGGAAATCAGCGGGAATCCGCTGGTTGTCGTGGATCGCCGCCCACGGCCGACCAAGATCACCGGCAGTTCCGTGGGCCTCATCCACGATCGCGAGGTCGAACGGGGCCATCTGCTGGCCGTACAGCCGCTCTCCGCCCGCCAGAGCGGCCTCCAGAGGCCCGCGAACCTTGCGCTGGTCCACGGGGGCCTCGTAGTCCTCGCGGTCCACGAGAGAGGCGTACGTGGCGAACACGATGACCGGACCGTGCCCGGCCCACAGGGCGAGCTGGATCGGGTTGGTGGTGGTGCGCACCCCCAGCTCGTTCAGCACCGCGTCGTTCTCCAGCGAGCACACCGCGACCATCGGGGCCCGGTGGCCCACCAGGCGCCACGCCTGGGCGGTCTGCGCGAGCAGGTCCAGGGTCGGGACGGTGACGAGGATCCGGCCGTCCGCGAAGCTCTCCAGCGCGCACGCGGCGGCCGTGATCGTCTTGCCCGACCCGGTCGCTGACACGATCGTGCCCCGGGCACCCTGCGGGGGCACAGATGACCTTGCAGGGAATCCCACCCACCTACGAAACGCGGAGCGCTGATCTACCTGATGTTCCTTGAGCCGAATCGCTGACATTTCCTTGCCTCCCCTGAGCCTGAATTCCCTTGGTCTTTCAGATAGCCGCGTGCGGAATACAGGCCGCACCCAAGTCGTTCCAGATCGACGCATCCGCCTTGTGCCAGCCGCCGGGCTTTCCGTCCTTGAAGGGCGGCTTGTCGTCCGGGTCGTAGCGCCCGGCATCGAACGTGCAGACGATGTAGTCCCCGCCGCTGTTCACCGTTCGCGCGGTGCACAGACCGCCGGCCTCGCCCAGCGCCTCCAGCACCCGGCGCCGCGCAGTGGTGTGCGGATGGGTGCGCGGCAGGACGGTCTCCCGGACGAACTTCTCCAGCCGCACCAGGTCGGCCCGCTCACGCTGTCTCACGTCCGCGAGATGTGCGGCCAGTTCAGCGGCCCGGCCGACCGGCCGCCGCGCTGCGTCCAGTCCCGGTCAGCGATGCCCACCAGGGCCTCGCTCACGGCTGTCACGCCGTCGTCCCAGCCGTCCGCGAACACCTCGCCCCGAGAGGCCGACGCCATGCCGTCCAGCTCGACTACCTCGCTCTGCGCCCCGGCGACCGCTCCGGCCTCCAGCGCGGCCACCAGGTCGTCCGCCTCGCTCGTGGGCACGCCCTGGGCGGCCAGGAGCGCGAACAGCCTCAACCGGGCGTTGACGCCCGCCGTCTGATACTGGCTCACCCGGTGCACAGAATCGCCGCTCAGCGCGGGATCGGGTCCGATAGATTCATGGTGACCGGTCATCTGCGGTCGTTCCTCTCGGAATTCCTGGGAGGTTCTCGGATGATTGGAGGGTGTCCTGTGTTTCCGCCAACGGTACATGCTGCATCAACCCGATGCACGCGGAACACCAGAACCCACACGAACGAGCGCCCCCACCCCCGCAGCCAGCCCGGCCCGCGCCAGCGGGCCCCAAGGGACGGGAGGCGCAGCCGTAAGGACCGTCAGGCGGGGGAGCGCAGCGGACCCGCCTGCCCTGGCTGGAGCGAAGCGGATGCCTGACAGCGGGACGAGGTCCCGCTGCTCCGGGAGCGCAGCGGACGGAGCGTCAACCCGACTGCGCAGCAGTCGGGTTGAGCGGGATGCGCAGCATCCCGCCAGCGCTCCCGCGGAGCGGGAGCGCAACAACCGTGCGCAGCACGGTTGTTCGCTTGCACATCGCGCAGCGATGTGGTACCCGC
>NZ_JARBAE010000078.1:0-15207 GCF_033795305.1 Streptomyces sp. AK02-01A | reverse complement strand
GGGCTGGGACGTCGGGGACGGTGGGGGCGTGTTCCGCGTCGGCGATGACGGGCGGACCGGTCTCGTACGCCAGAGCCAGGGCCGGGGCCAGTTGAGGGGCTCGCGGCATGATTACCACCGGTTGTCCGACGGAGGGCAAGCTGATCTCCCGGTGTGCGGGCACCTTCATGGTGGGTTCGCCCTTTGCTTGTACGGGTGCCGCCGCCCGGAGTTGTTCGAAGAGAGCGTCCGCGCGGACGGGCACCCCGGCGACGACGAGTTCGGCCACGGCGAGGCACAGCTGCCGCAGTCCCCTGCCCTGCGGGGCGTCGAGCGCGACGGCCACATGGTCGCGGTCGCCCAGGATGCGCTTGATCCATCCGGTGCACAGGCCACGGGGCCCGTGCTCCACGAAAACCCGGACTCCGTCGTCCCATGCCCGCTCGATCGTGCCCGCGAAGTCGATCGTGCCGACGCCCTGCGCGGTGACCGCGTCAGCCGCCCGCTCGGCCGTTGGGGAGTACGAGTCAGTGGTGGCCCCGCTGTAGAACCGCACCCCTGGCACGTCGGTGGTGGGACGGTGGTGGAGGTTCCACCACCGGTCGCGGACCTCGGCCAGTTCGGGGGCGTGCGCGGCCAGGTCGTATTCGATCGGGATGACGTGGGCGGCGCCGAGCCGCGCCATGACGAGGCCACAGGCCCGCGACTCGCCGCCGACCACGCACACGCCTGGGGCGTTGATCGCCATCAGGTGGACCGCGCGTTCGCCCGCGAGTTCGGCGCGGATCCGGTCGACAGGGGCGGTGACCAGGTAGCTCGACCAGCGATCACCCCGTACGCCAAGGCGTTCCCACGCACGGCGTACCGCCCGGAGTTCACCGGTGAGGTCTCTGGTGAAGATGCCGCTCTCCCAAGCTTCCCGCCGGAGGTCCGCGACGTCCCGCCAGGCCCCCAGAGCCACGAGGGCGGCCGACTCACCGGAGGAGTAGCCGATGGCGGCGTCCGGTCTCAGCCCGAGCAGCCCTCGGGTGACTTCGGTGTGTACGGTGGCCAGTTGGGCGGCTTCCCAGATCTGGTCGAACACCAGCGGCTCCGATCCGGGCTTCGGCGGCCGTACGGCGGCTGACCCGAAGGCGCCCGTGGCGGCCTCGCTCACCGAGGGCAGGGCCAGCGTCACTTCGCGGCCCATGCCTGGGTAGGCGGCCGATCCGTTGGTGAACACGAATGCGATCTGTCCCGGTACCGGCAGGTCCCGGTAGAGCACGCCGGGTGGCTTGACGCCGCCATCGGCGAGCCAGCGCCTGGCGGCGTCCCGCTGCGAGGAGAGAGCCTCCTCGGCCACGAAAGCCAGCCGTGCGGGACCGTCCGAGGACTCGGCTCCGGCGTCCAGCGCGGCCTGGACCTCCTGCCGGTCACGGCCGGAGAAGACGTGCAGTCGTGGCGCCGGTCCGGTCATCCAGGGCCCGGCGTCACCGGCCCGCAGCCGGACACTCACCGGGGGTGCTCCCAGCGGCGACACCACGACCGCCGCGGTACGCAGATCCGGATCGGGTTCAGCGCGGCCCCCCACCCTGGGCATCGCGCGATGCCGAAGGGCAGTCGCCGCGACCGCGACCCCCAGCAGTCCCTGAGCGGCATGAGCCCGCCCGAAGAGTCCGGCCGGATCGAACCCGGCCTCCGCGCCGTCACCGACGACCAGATCCGGCCGCGCGGTGGGTTCGTCGTCCAGCAGGGCGAGCACGGTATCCCCGTCCCGGCGGGCGTCCTTGAGGCGCTTCAGGACCACCACTACGGCGGCGTCGCCTGGAGCGGTCTCACGTCCCAGCTCACGCAGTGCCGTCTGGTGGACCGGTTCACAGGACAGGTCCACCGCACCGACGAGCGCGGCGTCGGCCTCGCCGGTTCTGATGGCGCGTGCCGCGATGTCCAGCGCGACCAGGCCGGATGCCTCCTCGGCCGACACCGTGAATCCGGGGCCGCCGAGGTCCAACTGGGTGTTGACGCGGTTGGCCGCGAGGTTGGGCAGGCTTCCGACCACTCGCTCCGAGACCATTGGCGAGGAAAACGCGTCCCGCAACCGGGCGATCAGTTCGGGATCGGTGCGGTGCCCGGTCTCTTCGAGCCACGACGGAACCCGCCAGCGCGCGGCCGCACCGGCGATCTGCACGTCCACGCCCGTTCCGACGAGCACCATGGTTCTCTCACGTGACAGGGCGATGTCCCGTACGGCTTCCCGTGCGGCCTCCAGCACCAGGAGTTGTTGGGGACTGGCGTCTTTCACAGCCAGTGGAGGGAAGCACAGGCCCGGCAGGGCCACGTCGAGTTCCGTCGCCGGTCCGCGCCGCTCGCCGTCGAGCACCGCGCGGCGGAAGTCCTCGGCGTCGGGCCCGTCGCCGACGCGGGCTCCGATGGACACGATCGCCACCGGCTCAGGGGAAACCCGCGGGGTCGGCAACGCCGTTGCCCGGGTGCCGGCGACACCGTCCCATGCGTCGATGATCAGATGAGCGTTGGCGCCGCCGAAGCCGAAGGCGCTGACGGCGGCGCGGCGAAGCCCCTGCCACTGCTCGGACGCGTCCAGTATCCGCAGGGGAGTGCCGCTCAGTTCGGCGAGCGGTTCCTCGGCGCCGAGCGTCGCCGGGCGGATGCCCGCCCGCATCGCGCCGAGCACCTTGAGCAGCCCACTGGCGCCGGCCGGCGCCAGCAGGTGGCCGACATTGGATTTCACAGAACCGATGGGAACGTCGGTGCTGTCCGCGAAGACGCGGGACATGCTGCGTGCTTCCACCGCGTCCCCGACCGGTGTACCCGTCGCGTGGCACTCGACGAGCGAGACGGTTTCCGGTGCGATCCCCGCCATGGCGAAGGCCAGGCGCATCGCCCTCTCCTGGCCTTCCTCCGCCGGACTGAGCAGCCCACGGCCGCGCCCGTCGTTGGACAGCCCGATGCCCCGGATCACCCCGAGAACGGGCACCCGGGCGGCGAGCGCGTCACCCAGCCGCATCAGGGCGACGAATCCGGCGCCCTCGCCGTGCAGCAACCCGTCGGCGTCGCGGTGGAAGGGACGGCTGCGGCTGCTCCGGCTCACCGCGGACAGTCCGCAGAACCCCACGTGCAGAAACAGGTTGTCGACCCGGTTGACCGCTCCGGCCACCATCACGTCCGCCGTGCCGTCGTGCAGGCGGTCGCAGGCCAGCTTGATCGCGTACAACGACGAGGCACAAGCGGCGTCGAGCGCGAACGCCCCCGCCCCGAGCCCCAGTGCCTTGGCCGCGAAGTGCGCGGGAAACCCCGAGGAGAACCGGTTGCGCGCGTCGGGCCTGACCCGCCGTCCCCCGGTCAGCAGGGACGGCGCCCCATCGGACAGCCACACGTGCTCGGCGAAGGCTGAGCCCGCGCTTGTCGGGTAGGACAGGTTTCCGAGCACCAGTCCGGCGCGCGGCAGCGGCCCGTCGTGTCCGGCCTCCCGCAATGCCTGCCGGGTGCCGTGCAGCACCCAGTGGAACAGCGGATCCAGACCCAGGATCTGTTCGGGATCCACGAGAAACCCGTTCGGGTCGAACGCGGTGTCAAAGCCCCGTACGTAACCGCCGACGTCGGTCCAGGAACGGTCGAGGTGATCGTCGACGGTTCCCATGGCCCACCGGTGAGGCAACCGCCACCGGCCGTCCGGAACCGGCGTGAGGCTGCACCGGCCCGCGACGATGTTGTCCCAGAACGTATCCGGGTCGAGTGCGTCGGGGAACACACACCCCCGGCCGACGACGGCGATCGGTTCGAATCCCATACCAGTCCCACTTCACGAACACGGATGGATACCAGCGGCAGAGGGGGGCTCAGGAGGGGCGTCGCACCAGTTCCACGCCGATCAGCTCCACCCTGGGAGTCCCGTCGTGGTCGATGAGCGCCAGATCACACCGCGCCCCCGTCTCGTGCACCTTCCGGGCCCGCACCACGCACCGCACGGTGTCCGTGACCGGGCCGCCCCGGTGTACCCGGCACTCCGCGACCGCCATCGGCAGTGAGGCGTCACCGAGGACGTCTTCGGCCCACAGCAGCGCGAGTTGCAGACCACCGTCGACAACAGCCGAATCCAGGTGCCAGTTGTCACCGCTCCAGCCGAGCTGACGCAGACCGGTCAGGGTGGCCTCCGCTCCCTCGGCGCAGATTCCGTGAACCGAACGGAGGGCCTGGAACCCCGGTCCGTGGAAGAGCACCCGGCCGTCGTAGATCTCGTCGCGCGCCAAGGGGACCAGCCCCTCCGGGGTGTCCCAGCTCTCCCCGCTCGGGGCGCTCGCCTCAAACCCCAGGACTGCCCGGAAGTGCGGCCTGCCGTCCTCACCGAGCAGTTCGGCCTCCAGGTCCGACGGCGCTCCGGCCATCGCGGGACGCCCCTGGAGGGGGAGCCGGTGCCCCTGGGAGTCCAGTTGTCCCAGGGCGACCTTGCTGAACACTCGGAGGTCGCGCAGCACTACGCCGTCGGCGTCCGGCCGCCACGCCTTGGCGGCGCCGGTGAACCAGTCGAGAACCATCGCCACCGGCAGCACCGGCACTCCGTCGATGGCGTGTTCCGCGAGGTAGGGGTGGGTGCGTGAGTGGATCCGCACCTCCGCCTTTCCCGGCTCGGTGACACCGGCCGTCGAACCGAGGCCGTCACCGGCCGCGACGACCACCCTGGTGTCGGCGGCCGGATCACCCAGCTCCGCGGTGAAGGCGGCGGCACCTTGCCAGGTGGGGATCAGAGCGACACCGGCCCGGCCGAAGTGCTCGGCCAGCGCCGGGGTGACCATTCCTCCGCGCCACGGACCCCACGCGATGGAACGCACCAGGCAGCCGGGCCGCCGGACACGTTCGACTGAGGCCACCTGGTTGAGCACCTCGTTGGCCATGGCGTAGTCACTCTGTCCGACGTTGCCGAAGACCGAGGCCACCGAGGAGAACAGGACGATCGTGTCGAGGGGGTCGGCCGCGGTCGCCTTGAGCAGCGCGCGCAAGCCGCCGGCCTTGGTGGCCAGGACCTGGTCGAACTGCTCGTCGGTCTTGTCGGCGATCAGCTTGTCGGCCAGCACTCCCGCACCGTGCACGATCCCGGTGACCGGCCCCCACTCCCGGCGTACTTCATCCAGTACGGACGTCAGCGCCACGCTGTCCCGGACGTCCACCCGCACGTACCGGACCTGGGACCCCGCGCCCTCCAGCGCCGCCAGCGTCGCTCGTACCTCACGCGCCGCCAGGATCCCGCGGGCCTCCGCGGCGACCGCGGCGGGAGAGGTGTCCCCGGGGCGCTGCGCGAGCGTACGGGTGAGCGCCACCTCGTCGGTGGCCGTCGCCAGTCCCTCGGGTTCTGCGGCCGGATCGGTGCGGCCGAGCAGCACGATCCTCGGCCGGTGAGTCCTGGCGAGATCCAGCAGTGCGGCGGCCGTCACCCCGCGCGCGCCACCCGTAGCCACGATCACCGAGTCCGAGCCGATATTCGCGGTCGAGCCGGGCCCCGACGGCGCGGGCACCGCGCTGAGTGTGGTGCGGGTGCCGTCGGCACGGAGTCCGACCTCCGTCGCGGGGCCCCCATTGAGCAACTCGCCGACTATCGCTTCGGCGACGGCGCCGGCGTCGCGTCCTCCGCGCTCGCAGTCGATCGCCTTGACCGAGGCGGCGGGCCACTCCTTGGCCGCGGTCCTGGCCAGCGCGGCGATACCGCCGAGCCATGAACGGTCGGCCTGGCGACCGTCGAGACCGAAGTCACCACCGGTGTCCTGCACCGTGACAAACACCCCACCGTCAGCGGCGAACCGCGTGGCGACCGCACGCGCCAACCGGAAGGCGCCCCGCTGGAGTTCCAGCGCCTCGTCCGGCGAGTCGATCTCCGCGAGGCCGCCGAGGTGTACGACCCCGCGCGTGTCAGGGGCGGGGCTGGTCACGACGGTCGCGCGGATACCGTGGCCGGTCAGTTTGGCGGCCACCAGTTCGGCGGTTCCTGAACCGCCGTCAATCACCGCGAGGGGTCCCTCACCGAGACCGGCCATCGCGAGGCCTGGCGCGGGAGCGTTCAGCGCGCGAACGATGAGCCTGCTCAGCACGACCTGTTCGGCGGGATCCTGGCGTGCGACGGGAGTCTCCGGGACGGCGACGGTGTTGGTGTCCGGAGCCGCGACGGTGTTCTGGACAGGCCTGGGGCTGGTGCTCGTGCCGGTGGTGAACGCGTCGACGATCTCTCGCAGCGAGCGGAGCTTCCCCAACTCGGCGACGTCACCCTCCGGCAGATCACTCACCCGCTCACGCATGGCGGACAGAATCTCCACCCGCTTGATCGAATCCACCCCCAGATCCGACTCCAACTCCATATCTACGTTCAGCATCTCGACCGGATAACCCGTCCTCTCCGCCACCACCGACAACAACAACTCCTCGAACCCCACCGGGACGCTCTCCGGGGGCGCGGCGACCGGTGGCGATGGAGTTACGGGGGTGGATGAGGGAGTGGGGGATACGGAAGGCGCGGGCGACGGAAACACCTCGGGTGCCGCGGCAGGCGGCGGAACCTCATGAGGCAATGCCACCTCGGGCAGTGTGGGCAGTACCGCCGGCGCGGGCGGCATCAGACCCGTAGGAGCAGGCGCGCCACCGTCGCTCTGCGCCCCCAGCATCGCGGCGAAGGTCGTCTCCGTCATGCTCAGAAACGCCATATGACTGTCGATCAGCATGCGATGGACGGCGGCGTGGGCTTCTGCCGTGTGCCGCTGCGCACTCTCGATCATGGAGAACCAGCCGGCATCCGCAGTGGACGGTACGGACACAGCGGCCATGGGAGCCGGCACCGCTGACGGGACAGACACAGCGTTCACCGGCCCTGGAACCACGGGCGATACGGACGTAACAGCCGCAGGCGCGGCGGTGGTCATTGGTATCGACGTATCCGCCACGGGTATGGACACCGGCTGCTGCCGGGGCGGATTCGGTGGGGGCAGCGCGGGGGCCCCGCCCACGGGCGGGTAAGGCTGACCGTAGTTGGCTCCGTTGAGCTGGACAGTCATCTTCGGCTTGCTCTCCTTCGCTGCCGGCTCGGGCGGCGCGTAGGGCGCCCACAGGTCCTCGTAGTCCAGCTCGGTACCACGCACGGCAAGGCGGCCGAGGGCGTCCTGCAAAGTGGTGATTCCGTTGCGTCCGGTACGGTCCAGGTTCACCACCAGATGCTCGCGGTCGCCGAGGGTCTGCCCGACCAGGCCCGTCAGCGTGGCGCCGGCGCCCACCTCGACGAACGTCCGCACCCCTGCGCCATACATCGCCTCGATCTCGTCGCTGAACAGCACCGGCGAGGCCAGGTGATCGGCGATCCTGCGCCGGATCTCCCCGGGTGACGAGGGGTAGGTCGAGGCGTCGGCATTGCCGTACACGTCGATCCGGGGCTCCTCGACCGCCAGTTCGGACAGGAACGCGAACAGCGGTTCGCTCGCCGAGGCGACGACGGGGGAGTGGAAGGCGGTCGCGGTGTTCAGCCGTCGAGTGGTGATGCCGTCCGCGGTGAGTCTCCGCTCGACGGCCTCGACCGCTTCGGTCGCACCGGAGACCACCACCTGGCTCGGAGAGTTGTGGTTGGCCACGCAGACGTCCGGGCCGCTGCCGGTGACGACGGCCTCGACCTGGGCCAGGCTTGCCGTGACGGCCAGCATCACCCCCGGGGTGGTCGCCGCTTCCCGCATCAGCTCACCACGCCTGTGCCCGAGGCGCACCAGGGACTCGGCGTCCAGTACGCCCGCGGCATGCAGGGCCACCAGCTCGCCGAAGCTGTGTCCTGCCACGCAGTCCGCTTCGAGGCCGAGGCCGCGCACCACATCGAGCAGCGCGAGGCTGTGCACCGCCAGCGCGGGCTGCGCGTACTCGGCGGTGGTCAGCAACGCCTCTTGGGCGGCCCGTTCCGCGTCGCTGAAGACCGGCGGCGGAAAGACCAGCCGGTGCAGCGGCCGGTCACCCAACTCGACGCTGCCCAGCCGGTCCCAGATCGCCTGGGCAGCCGGCGACAGCATGGCGACATCGGCCCCCATCCCGACGTACTGGGCTCCCTGGCCCGGGAAGAGGAACGCGATTCTCCCAACGGAGGCCGGCCCGGCGGCGTAGTGGACACCCGTCGGAGTGGTGAATGCCCGGCCGGGCTGCCGCCGGATCAGGGCGGCGGCCTGTGCGACCTTCTCCGACAGGTCGTCGGTGTCCGAGGCGACGACGGCGAGCCGCGCAGCGTCGCTCGCCCGGAACCTCGCTTGGCTCTCCCGTGCGATCTCGGCCAGCGAACGGCCGCTGTCGCCCTTCTGCTCCAGCAGGGAATCGGGCGACGGGCCACTGAACAGCACCAGCTCCGTGGGGGCGGTACGGGTGCGCCACGCCGTACGACCGGCGGACTGCCCTGACGGCGTGTACTCCTCCAGCGTGACGTGGAAGTTGCTGCCGCCGAAGCCGAAGCTGGAGACCGAAGCCCGGCGCGGATGCCCGGCGGACCGCACCCAGGGGCGCGTCCGGGTGTTCACGTAGAAGGGGCTGTCGCCGGTGGCCAGCGCGGGATTGGGACGGTCCACCTTGATCGTCGGAGGCAGCACCTTGTGGTGCAGGGCAAGGACGGCCTTGAGCAGTCCCGTCGCGCCCGCCGCGCACTTGGTGTGACCGATCTGCGATTTGACCGAGCCGATCGCGCACCACTGCCGGTCCTTACGGTCGGACTCGTCGTACACCTGGCGCAGCGCGGCGAACTCCGCGGCGTCCCCGGCGGCGGTTCCGGTGCCGTGCCCCTCCATCAGCTCGACGGTCCCCGGGCCGTAGCCCGCTTCCTCGTAGGTACGCCGCAGGGCCCTGGCTTGTCCCTCGGCCAGCGGCGCGTAGATCGCCGTGCTCTTGCCGTCCGAGGAGGTGCCGATCCCCCGGATCACCGCGTAGACCCGGTCGCCGTCCCTCTCCGCGTCGGCGAGCCGCTTCAGCGCGTACATGGCGATGCCCTCGCCGAGCATCGTGCCGTCAGCCGCGTCGGAGAATGGCCGGCAGTCACCGCTGGGAGACAGCGCGGGCGTCTTGGAGAAGCACATGAACATGCCGATGTCGTTCGCGGTGTCGACGCCACCGCTGATGACCAGGTCGGATCGGCCCAGCGACAGCTCGCTGACGGCGGTGGACAGCGCCGCGAAGGAGCTGGCGCACGCGGCATCCGTGGTGTGGTTGGTGCCGTGCAGATCGAACCTGTTCGAGATCCGCCCGGCGACGACATTGCCGAGCATTCCGGGGAAGGTCGACTCGGTCCAGGGGGTGTAGTGCGCGGTGATGCTGTCGCAGACAGCCTGCGCCTCGGCCTCCGCGATGCCGTTCTCCCGCAGGGCCTTGAGCCACACCGGACGCTGGATCCGCGCGCCCATGTGCCCCATCAGTTCCATCGCGGCCGCGCCCAGGATGACCCCGACCCGGTCACGGTCCGTCCCTGCCAGCCCGCCGGTGTCGGCGAAGACCTGCTCAGCCACCATGAGCGCGAGCAGTTGCGCGGTGTCCGTCGCCGATAACGTGTTCGGCGGGGTACCGAAAGCCAACGGATCGAAACCGACGTCCGGCAGGAACGCTCCCCGGCGGGCGTACGTCTTGTCCGGCGCGGTGGGATCGGGGTCGTAGTAGTCCTCCACCAGCCAGCGGCCGGCCGGGACGTCGGTGATCAGGTCCCTGCCCGCCACCACGGTGCGCCAGTATTCTCCGGCATCCGGCGAGCCGGGCAGCAGTGCGCCGATACCGATCACGGCGATGGGAACCTGCCGGCGGCGAGTGTCTGACATGCTCTCTCTTCCTTGGCGGCCGATGCGGTCAGGCAAGGCGGTACGGCGTGAAGGCGAACGCCGAGGGCGGTACGGGGACGCCGTGGGTGCGAAGCTGGTGGGCGCGGGTGGTCACAGCGGCGCCTTCAAGCAGGTTGAGCGCGATCTGCACCACCGAACGGTTCGCCGGTTCGGCCAGGAAACTGCCCGCGGCCCACCGGTTGAACGCGCCCATCGCCGGACCGCACCAGATCTGGTAGTCGGTGCGTCTGGCCGTGTCCCCGGTGATGGCCCAGCGGCTGGAGTTCCCCAGATACCAACGGAAGACCAGTGCCATACGGTGCTTGGGGTCGGCCTCGGCGCGGGCGATCTCCGCGGGGTCGCGCCGCTGCCAGAACTGCCGGGTCAGTGACCAGACTTCGTCGATCGGGGCGCGCAGTACATCCCGTTCGATCTTGGCGCGCAGCCGCACCGGCAGCTCCTCCAGTGACGGATATCCCCGGTACGCCTCGTAGAGCTGAGCTGCTCTCGGCCCGAACATGGTGCCACGGCGCAGTACTTGGAGCTTGACGCCCAACTCGAACATGTCGGCGGCAGGCGCCATGATCACATCAGCCACGTCCGCGTCGGCCAGCATCGCCTTGGCCTCCTCGGAGATGCCGGCTTCCGTGGCGACCTGGTTCACCGACCCCGTCACGACGTAGGCCGCCCCGAGCGCGAAAGCGGCGGCGACCCCGCCCGGGGTCCCGAGCCCGCCGGCAGCGCCCACCCTGACCGCCCGCGGGTAGCCGAAGCGGCGGGTCAGCTCGTCACGGAGGAGAAGGATTCTCGGCAGCAGCGACCCGAGGGGCCGGTTGTCGGTATGCCCACCGCTGTCGGACTCGACCGTGATGTCCTCGGCGACCGGCACCCGTGCGGCCAGTTCGGCCTGCTCGGCACTGATCTCTCCCCGCTCCACCAGCGGGCGCAGCAGGTCCGGCGGAGCCGGCGAGAGGAACGCCGAAGCGACCTCGGGCTGTGACACCTTGGCGAACAGCCGCGTACGCCGGACGATTTGCCCGTCCGTGTCCTGGCTCAGCCCTGAGGCCGAGCACAAGACCACGGCCGGGGTCAGTCCCATGAAGGCCGACGCCGATATGCAGGGGACGGAGTGCCGCAGCAACAGCCTGGCGACGCGGTACTCCAGTTCGGGCTCGCTCGGGGAGTGGATCAGGTTGACCCCCCAGTTCGACCGGCCCGCCAGCTCGATGGCCAACTCCCGCACCGCGCGCTCGACCTCGGGAAAGCCAAGACCTCCGGCCCCGAAGAATCCGAGCATCTCGGCCCGGGCCATCGCTGTGACCATTCGCGTCGTCGCAATGCCGTTCGCCATCTCCCCTGCCACATAAGGGAAACGGACGCCGTGCGCCTCGCAGAAGGATCTTTCTCCCAGCCATTCGGGATAGAGCGGCGGCAGCGTACCGACAACCTCGCCTGTGGGCCACTGCCCCACCACCAGGCCCAGCTCCCGGCCGGTGGAATCGGCGACGATGTGCAGTTGTTCCCGAATCTGCCGAACGCGGGTCGCGATGTCCTCCGAGGTGAAGCCGGGTGCAGATGTGACGACCGAGCCAGGATGGGCTGAGACGGACACTGGCAGACTCCATCAGGATGTGTATCTTGCGTGAACCAGAATGTGCCTCGATAGCGTTGCGGGCAGCGGGGTTCGCTCATCACCACCGGGAACTGAACGCCGTCGTCTGCTTCTTCGAGCGCACGCCGGCCAGCAGGTAGTCCAGGTCCACTCGGATCCCGGACACCGTCGGCCCGAGCAGAGTGCGCACCCGGGTGTCGTCGAAACGCCGGCGGTGGCTCAGATACGGCGTGAATCCGGGATAGAGGTCCGCCACGGTTTCCAGCGGGGACGGGTCAAGTGGCCTCTTCTCGACCAGCTCCACCCTGATGGGCGCGAGTTGCTCCATCGCCGCGGTCATGGTCGTGGCCGGCACGTCGTGGTCGTGGACGACGTGATACGTGTCGACCTGCCCGGAGGGCTTCCCGCTCGCCAGCCGCACCATGACCCTGGCCGCGTGTTCCACCGGCATCAGGTTCAGGTGCCCGAGGGGATGACCGGGCACGCGCACCACCGGCCGGTTCCCTTCCGGGATACGCGGGCCCCCGAGGCCGATCCCTGGGAGGTCGACCCTGCTCAATGACGCCTGCGCGATCTGATCGATGAACTGCAGCGGATGCTTCGGCAGCTCCGGGTGCGCCGGCAGGTCGGTGACCAGGACACTCGGCCGCAGCACAACGACCGGACGGCCGTGCGCCACTGACCATGCGCGCACAAGGACCTCGGCCTCATACTTGGACTGCTCGTAGCCGTTCTCAAAGCCGTACGCGTCATCCAGTTCGTCCTCGTAGATCACCCCGTCGCGTCGCGCTCCGCCCACGAAGGCGGTTCCGACGTGGTAGACGATCGGTCTCCGGCAGCCGGCGGCAGCCAGCTCCAGCACCTGCCGGGTGCCCTCGACGTTGACGCGGCGGAGCTGCGCCAAGTCACCGTCGAGGTTGATGTCGGCGGCGCTGTGCCAGATCACGTCCAGTTCGTCGGCCAGCCGCTGGAAAACGGCGGTGGGAAGACCCAGCCGCGGCCGTTCCAGATCGGTCTCCACGACCCGGAGTCGGTCGGGCAGCTCCGCGATCAACTCTGCGGGAGCGCCGGTCAGTTCCAGGAACCGGGCGATGCGCTCGAAAGCGTCGCCCGATCCGGCGTGCGCGAGGACGGTCAACGAGTGGTGCCGCCCGAACAGCTCACGAACGAGACGTAACCCGAGGAACCCGGTCGCACCGGTAAGAGCAACGTGCACTTTCGGGGCTCCAAGCCTCAGGGGGACGGGCATCAGGCCGTCGTCTTCGATGAAGCAGGGTGGACACGGCTTCCGCTCGGACCCTTGCAGGACACCCTTGGCCGTGGAGATCCAATGGATCACGAGAGCGTCGCACGTTAATCAGGATCCCTGAAAATCACCCCAATGGTTGGATGGGACAGGTCTTTCACTCGAAAGAGTTAGGGGCCCGACAGGGCTCGGGGCTCACCGCAGCGCCTCCGGCGCCGAGCTGACGTTTCTTCCTGGCGATGATCCTTACGTACGCGAGCTGAGCGTCCGCTTCCGCAAGTCGGCCAGCATGGCGGCCTGCCGGCGGGGGCGGGCAGGGCCGCCTCGACGCGTTTCTGGACGGTGCGCACAGGTTGAGGCCGCTGTGGATGCATACGGTGCACTGGGTGCCGGAGTGCGTTCACCTGGCCCGTCCGAACGGTGAGGCTGCGTCGTCGCGAGCCGGCCTCCACCGGTGGAGGCCGACTCGACAGGCCATGCCCGCTGCGGGGGCTTCTCCGCGCGTGATGCACGTTATCCAAGGCCCGCTGCGCGAGGGACTCACTGGTGGATTCGTCCAGAGCCCGAATGGGGCGCTGTGGCCTTCCTGGATCTTGTCCTGCCATCGTCCGAGCCAGTCCCGAGCCTGCCCAATCCGGTTGACTCGCAAGTGCACGGCAGCGGCCAGTCCCCGGATTACCGAGTTGGAGGTCGGCAGCGGGTTCCGCCGCGCGCACCCAGACCGGGCCGGGCTTTGTCCGGCGACGCAGGCGATCGGCGTGGAGGTCGTGCTGTCCACAGGGACCCCAGGCACGCTTTCGGGCTCCTGAGGTCCACGGCGATCCGGACTGTCCCCGCTGGATGCCACAGTCCGCCATGGCAGTAGCGGCATCTGTCGCTTCCCCCGAGGAAGCTGCTGGTGAAGACCTCACTTGCTCCATGGAGCCCCGACTCCACCGGAAAAAGCCGACGTCTGACGCAGAAGTGCCCTCTCGTCGGCCGACACGCTACAAATCTTCTTCGCCTTGCACATCGCGCGGAGAGCATGCTCTTTCGCATTCGCGATTTCATAACGGCTTGGGCTGGAGTGACTCAGGTCACCGGATCCGTGTCTCGTCTTTTCGGGAACCGCATCCGTCTGAGCGGTCGCGCAAGTGCGGCTGGATCCGCCACCACCAGATGGGGCACGCGGAGGGCCCGCCCACACCCCGAGAGGTCTGGACAACAAAGAAACCCCGGGCCGCTGGCCTGGGGCGTTCTGCTGGAGCGGGTGACGAGAATCGAACTCGCGCTCTGAGCTTGGGAATCACCCGGCACTTGAGCATGCGTACAGCCCCTGAACTGCGACAACGCTTGCCGAGGACCTTCTGTCGGGTGCCTCTGGCTCGCCCTTGTTGACCGTGTTTTACCGCCCCTACTGGCACGTTGTGGCACGTTCCCACCCACGGCACCCAAGCCGTCGGCGAGCCTCGTCTCCACCTCGTCGGCTACGACGACTGGACCGGCCCCGGCTCCGCCACCCTCATTGGCGTCGGCCGCCCCGCCCGCGACGCCGTACGCGCGGATCGCCGACCTCCTCCGCTGACAGAGGCATCCGCGTGCACCTTAGGTGTATCGGTGTCAGACCAGGGGCGTACGTTCGCGGCATGGACATGGGAGACGCTCCGGCGTGGGTGGGAGCAGGTCTGGGGCTGGCGGCCTTCATCGTCAGCCTGAGATCGGTGAAGCACAGCAAGCGTGCGGCTGACGCTGCCGAAGGTTCGGCTACCGCTGCTGAGCAGTCGGTGGTCGAGACGCGTCGTTCGAGCGATGCCGCGGAGAGGTCGGCGGCAGCGGCCGAGGAGACTCTTGCCGACCAGCGGCGCGAGGTGGCCGAGCGGCGCAGGCAAGAGGAAGAGGCCAGCCGGCCGCGTGCGAAGTTCCGTATCGAGCACCGCAGCAGGGCCGTCTGGGAGCTGATCAACTACGGGACGGCCCGTGCAGAGAACGTTTGCTGTCTCGACGCACCCGGCGCTCGGGACGAATGGCCGACCAGCCTCTCCGTGGCAGCGGGGGACGTGTACCCCTTCATGATGGTCGGGTCCATGGCGGAGCCCATTCCCTCTGTTCTTCGTGTCGTCTGGGAGGGCCAGGACGAACCGGTGCCGCTGCGCGTCCCGCCGCGTCTCGGGTAAGCGTCGGCCGAACCCCGTAGGGGCGGTGCGGCCGGACAGCTCAGCCCTGGTTGCCGAGCGGCATGTGCAGGGCCTCTCGGCGGATGCGTACCGCGATGGCCTGGGCCTCACGGGCCCGGTCGGCGGCTTCACCCGCCACGTGCTCGGGAACGGGCTTCGGGTTGCCGCGCTCGTCCAGGAGAAAGCCCGCCTTGTGCGGCAGGGGGCGCACCCACGCCCCGTCGTAGCAGTCCTGCCACGAGAACGAGTGACCGCTCGGCGGGCAGACGAAGTCCGCGCGGACGGTGGCCAGTAGGTCGTGGATGGCTTCCGAATCCGGCCCACCTAGCCTCGGGCTTTCGTGAGGGGTGCTGTCCGGCAGGTGGTCGAGAAAGCAGAAAGTGCCTCTGAGCTGCAACGATAGGACTTGCTGAGGGTCCTGTA
>NZ_JARBAE010000077.1:0-15736 GCF_033795305.1 Streptomyces sp. AK02-01A | reverse complement strand
GGGCGCGGGCGGTGCGGTGGGCGCCGCCGACCGCACCCCGGTCACGGCGCCGCCCACCGCACCGCCCGCGCCCATGGCCATGCCCACGCGTCCCGCCCGGCCGGCCGCACCGAGTGCCTCGCCGGACGGCCGGCACGACGCCGTACGTACGCCACCGGACGCCGACCACACCCCGCCGCAGGCACATCCGCTGCCGTCGGGACGGCGCCGGGCGCGCGGCGATGCCGCGCCGCAGCCGGGTCATGGGCCCGCCGGGCCGACCACGGCCGGCGCGGGCGTAAGGCCCGCCGACACCGGCGCCGTCTCCGTCGACCCGAACGGCTGGGCGAGCGCCGGACAGACCGCTCCTGGCCTGCCCGTCCCCGGCCAGAGCCCCGGTCCGGCGTCCAATGGGCAGGGGACGCCCACGACTTCGGGCTTCGGCATGATGCCGGGACCGCCGGGCTGGCCCGATGAGCCCGGCCCGAGCGGCGACACCGGAAGCGTGCCGATCGCACCGGCCGCTCCGGCGGAGCCCGCCGTCCCGCATCCTCAGCCGACCGCCCGTCAGCCGCTGCCGCCCGCCCAGCCTTTGCCGGAAGAGGCGCCTGCCTTGCCGGACTCCACCCAGGGACGTGCCATCAGCGTGCGCACGCTCGGCCAGGGCGTGCCGCTGGCGCAGCACCTCTCGCAGCAGCCGAACACCGTCCAGCACCCGCCCCAGTCCCTCGGCTCCGGCCGCCGCCGCAGGCTGGGTACGCCTCCGGACGGCGACGAGCGCGCCGATTCGAACGCCATGCCGCAGCCGGGGATTCCGGGCCGGCCACAGCCGCAGGGCCAGGCGGCGCCGCACGGCCACGTACCGGTCCAGGCACCCGGCACCGCCCAGAGCCAGCCCCAGGCCGGCGCTCCCTCGCAAGGCGGCTCGCGGCTGCCCGCCGCCCACCAGGAGGGACGGTCCTACGCGATCGGCGCGCCGGACGAAGGCGCCGAAGGCCCCGAGCCGCTGGACGGTCCCGGTGGCGCGGTCGAGGTCGCGAACCGCCCGCAGCCACGGCCCGTCGACGACGAGCTCCCTCCGGAGCCGCTCGACAACCCGCGTCGGCTGCTGGTCTGGCCCGCGCCCGATGTCTCGACCCAGCAGGCACTGAGCGATCGCGGTTACCGTCCGGTGATCGTGCACTCCCGCGAGGAGGTCGACGCCCAGATCGCCGCGTTCCCGGCGGCGCTGTTCGTCGACCCGCTGACCGGTCCGATCACCCGTACAGCGCTTCAGTCCCTGCGCCAGGCCGCCGTCGCGGCCGAGGTCCCCGTCATGGTGACGGCGGGTCTGGGCCAGGCGACCCGGGAGGCCGCGTACGGCGCGGACCCGGCCGTACTCCTCAAGGCCCTGGCACCGCGCGACAGCGAACAGCATCCGTCGCGCGTCCTGCTGATCGAGGAGCACGAGGAGATCGCGCTGGCCCTGACGGCGACGCTGGAGCGGCGCGGCATGCAGGTCGCACGGGCGGCCAACGACAACGAGGCGGTCATCCTCGCCAGCCAGATGCGGCCGAATCTGGTGGTCATGGACCTGATGCGGGTACGCCGCCAACGCGCGGGAATCATCGACTGGCTGCGGGCCAACGGCCAGTTGAACAGGACGCCGCTGGTCGTCTACACCGCCGTCGGAATCGACCGCGCGGAGCTGCCGCGGCTCGCCTCCGGGGAGAGCGTGCTGTTTCTCGCGGAGCGCTCCACCAGTGACGAGGTGCAAACCCGGATTGTCGAGCTGCTGGCGAAGATCGGCACAAACTAGAGAGCGCGTCCGTAGACCATGTGGCCGAAAGGCCGCGTCCGACCGGTCGGCGTACGCGGCCGGGGCAGCGTCCCGAAGACCTCCGCCCCGGCCAGGTACGACTCACCGCACGCGGAGCTGACGCCGTACAAAGCACGCTCAGCTCGCTCCGGCACGCGCTACAGCCGGGTGACGTCCAGCTCTCCGTCCGCGTACTGCTTGCGGATCACCTTCTTGTCGAACTTCCCGACACTCGTCTTCGGCACCGCGGCCACCACCGCCCATCGCTCCGGAAGCTGCCACTTCGCGATCTTCCCGGCCAGGAAGTCCCTGAGCGCCGCGTAGTCGGCGCTCGCGCCCTCCTTGAGGACGACCGTCGCGAGAGGCCGCTCGCCCCACTTCTCGTCCGGTACGGCCACGACGGCCGCCTCCAGCACCTCCGGATGGGCCATCAGCGCGTTCTCCAGTTCGACGCTGGAGATCCATTCGCCACCGGACTTGATGACATCCTTGGCGCGGTCGGTGAGGGTGAGATAGCCATCGGCGCTGATGACACCGACATCGCCGGTCCTGAGCCAGCCGTCCTCGCTGAACTTGTCCGCGGGCTTGATCTCCTCGGCGCCCGCCCCGCCGTAGTACGCGCCCGCGATCCACGGGCCACGCACCTCCAGCTCACCTGCCGACTCGCCGTCCCATGGCAGGAATTCGCCACCGGGTCCGGCCAGCCGGGCCTCGACACCGGCCGGAAACCGGCCCTGGGTGATGCGGTACGGCCACTCCTGCTCGTCGGTGAGCCCGGCGGGCGGATTGGACATCGTGCCGAGCGGCGAGGTCTCCGTCATGCCCCAGGCGTGGCAGAGCCGTACGCCGAGTTTGTCGTACGCCTCCATCAGCGACGGCGGACAGGCGGAGCCGCCGATGGTGACCCTGGTCATGGAGGTCAGATCGCGCGGGCGGGCGGTGACCTCGGCCAGCAGGCCCTGCCAGATGGCGGGGACGGCGGCCGCATGCGTGGGCTTCTCGCGCTCGATCATCTCGGCGAGCGGAGCGGGCTGCAGAAAGCGGTCGGGCATCAGCATGTTCACACCGGTCATAAACGTGGAGTGCGGCAGGCCCCAGGCGTTCACATGAAATTGAGGCACCACCACAAGCGTCGTGTCCTGATCGGTCAGCCCCATGGACTCGGCCATGTTGACCTGCATGGAGTGCAGATAGATGGAGCGGTGGGAGAAGAGGACGCCCTTGGGATCGCCGGTGGTGCCGGAGGTGTAACACATGGCCGCGGCGGACCGCTCGTCCAGCTCGGGCCAGTCGAAGGCGGTGGGACGGTCCGCGATCAGCTCCTCGTACTCATGGACCCGCGCGTCGGCTCCGTCGAGGACAGCGCGGTCGCCGGGGCCGGAGACGACGACATGTTCGACGGTCGGCAGATGCGGGAGGAGCGGAGCGAGCAGCGGCAGCAGCGAGCCATTGGCGATGATCACACGGTCGGCGGCGTGATTGACGATCCAGATCAACTGCCTCGCGGGAAGGCGGAGGTTGAGGGTGTGGAGGATCGCGCCCATCGAAGGGATCGCGAGATACGCCTCGACATGCTCGGCGTTGTTCATCATGAGAGTGGCTACGCGCTCGTCGTCGCCGACTCCGAGTTCGTCACGCAGGGCGTTGGCGAGTCGCGTCGCGCGTCCGCCGACCTCACCGAAACTGCGGCGCTGTGGCTCGTTCTCGCCGGTCCAGGTCGTGACCAGCGAGTTCGCGTGGATGGTCATCCCGTGGCGCAGGATGCGGGTCACAGTCAGCGGTACGTCCTGCATGGTGCTCAGCACGGCGTCCTCCCGGTGGGCGTTGGCGCTACAGGGCAGTTGCCGAGATTCTGCGCACGTACCGCGCGGTATGTCACTACCCGGGAGTAGAGGTACCACGCACGGACCATCGGGCTGACGACCGCCGGGAAGCCGCCGGAAGTCACCGTACGGGTGACAGCTCGGGATCCTCGCGGAGCTTTCCGAGCGCGCGCGACACCGCGCTCTTGACCGTACCGACCGAGACACCGAGGACCTCGGCGGTCTGGGCCTCGCTGAGATCCTCGTAGTAGCGCAGGACGACCATGGCCCGCTGACGGTCGGGAAGTCTCATCACCGCGCGCCACATCGCGTCGTGCAGCACCTGCCGCTCGGCCGGGTCGGGCTCCGGCGCGCCGGCCGGCTCCGGCAGTTCCTCACAGGCGAACTCGTCGACCTTGCGTTTGCGCCACTGCGAGGTGCGGGTGTTCACCAGGGCGCGGCGCACGTAACCGTCCACGGCGCGGTGGTCCTCGATCCGGTCCCAGGCCATATACGTCTTGGCGAGGGCCGTCTGAAGCAGGTCCTCCGCGTCGCACGGATTGGCGGTGAGTGAGCGGGCGGTACGCAGCAGTACGGGACCCCGCGCCCGTACGTACGAGGAGAACGACGCGTAAGGCGGATACGGCGGGTACGAGGCCGCCTTGACGACTGTGGAGGCGCTCGTGCGGACAGGCGTGGTCATGGGATCCACGCTAGGAGCGGGCCCACCTTGAGGGATCGGCCCCAGGTCCCGAAGCGATGTCCGCCTCAGGGTGTAGGGGTGGTGCCGGCCCCACCTCCTGAAGGTGGAGAAAGGCCGCGAGACCGTCAGGGTCCGGGCCGGGACGGAAGCGGACGGGTGGACGCCCCGCGAGGCCCGACAGATCCTCGAACCATCCGCATACCCGTACGGAAACGGCCGGCGCCAGACGGCCGAACAGCCTGCCTCGGATACAAAAACGACCGCACCTCCACACATAAGAACAAACCCGCGCCGCACAATCCAGAACGTTCTGCGCGACGGCGCCGAAGCACCGTCGCGCAGAACGTCGTTCACCCCTCAGTCACGCCCCCCGCCGGACTGTCAGTCACCAGAGGTTGACGAAATTCACCGCGATGTTCTTATTGGACTGGTCGATTCGCGTAAAGCCGGATCCGACCACATTCGCCGTATTGTTCTGGTTGGATGCTCCAGCTCCGGTGGCCACCTGCTGCGTGGTCGTCGAATTGCCGAAGTTATGACCGCCCACCCCCCTGCCGCTCAGGGTGGCCACGGTCGCATTCGATCCGTCGTCCGCGAAGGCGCCGTTGTCGGCCTGGGCAACTCCGGCGAACAACGCGACGGCGAGGGGCAGCGAGGCAACAGCGGCAAAGGCACGGGCGGTACGGAAGCTTGCCATTTCATTTCCTCCAGGAACCAGAAGTGCAGCTATTTCCAAGGCAGTTGGCCGACCGCCTCGGTCATGGTGACGACGTCGCGACCTCAGAGTTGCCCACCGAATACCTGGCGAACCACCCCGGAGGCCCCGATTCCCTCGCAAGCGTGAGGACAAGTCGATAAACCCCCTTTGGCGCATCAAAGCCACAGCTCCGTACCTATGCACCGGTAAGCCCAGTCCCCGCAAGAGGTGAAGCGTTTCGGCACATTCCGGATCCCGTCCGTCTCACCTCGGCCCCTCTTCCCTTCTTCGAACGCCTGTACGAAAATAGAGCCATGGCCACCACCGCCCGGCGTCCCGCCAACATGGCCCTCGTCCACGCGCTGTCCGCCGCCGAGCGCGGACTGCCCGTCATCCCCTTGTCCTCCACCAAGCTCCCCGCGCTGCGCTCACCACACCGGGGCGAGCCGGAGCAGGCCCACTGCCACGGCGAGTGCGGACTGCCCGGACACGGCGTGCACGACGCCACCACCGATCCCGCCGGCGTACGCGCCCTGTTCGCCGCCGCGCCCTGGGCAACCGGCTACGGCATCGCCTGCGGCCGGCCGCCGCACCGGCTCATCGGCATCGATCTCGACATCACCCACGAGGACGGCGCCACCGGAGCGGGGCCAGGGTCCGCTTCCCGGTCCGTCCCCGACTCCGTGGCCGCCTTCCAGCGACTGGCCCTCCAGCATCTGTTCACGGTGCCGGAGACCGTGATCGTCCTGACCCCGAGCGGCGGCCGGCACCTCTGGCTGACGGGTCCGCCGGACGTCGTGGTGCCCAACTCGGCGAGCCGGCTCGCCCCGGGCATCGATGTCCGCGGCGCCGGCGGCTATCTCGTGGGTCCCGGCTCGGTCACCGCCCGCGGCGCCTATCGGACGGCGCCCGGTACCGCCGGCCTCGCACCGGCGCCCTGCCCACCTGAGCTGCTGCGCCTGCTCACTCCTCCGGCCCGTCCGCACCGCCTCCAGGCACCGCCGCCGCAGGGCCGCGGCCTGGTGCGGTTCGTCCTCGCCGCACAGGAGGGACAGCGCAACACCCGGCTGTTCTGGGCCGCGTGCCGCGCCTACGAAAACGGCTTCGGCGAGGCGCTCGCGGAGTCCCTCGTCGACGCCGCCGTACGCACAGGTCTGGACGAGCACGAGGCACGCGCGACCATCGCCTCGGCCGCCCGGCTCACGGCCGGCCGCTGACCACGGTGGCCGGCGCCCGCACGACCGGAGGGCGCCGGTCACCGTACGGACCGGACGCACCCGGCGTTTCGCCGCGAGAGCGAGCGGCGGCCGGTGCGTGACCGCGGCCGTCCGCTGGGCGCTCGCGTCCTCACCAGTCGGCGCAGGTGCACCCAGCACCACCCTCCGGCCGGGCCGTACGCCCAGTGTTCCGAGCCGTCAGCGTCCGTAGCTTCGTCGACAGGCGCAGAGAGCGCCTCAGGAGAAGGGGCGGCGGGCCATGTTCCACCGGAAGAGCGGGACCGGAACCACCAGAAGCGGCGAGGCGCCGCGGCAGGTCCAGGCCGGCGACATCCACGGCCGGAAAAGCGGCCTCGCTCTCTTTTTCGCTGTCACATTCACGACGACGTGGGCCTTCTGGCTGATCGCGATCGCACTCGGCGGATCGCCGACGAGTTCCCCCACCGCCATTCCCTATCTGCTCGGTGGCTTCGGCCCGGTGTTCGGCGCGATCGTGGTCCGAGCGCGCCGCGCCCGCCGCCGTGAACCCGTGCCCGCTCGTACGGTGAAATTCCGCCAGGGCACACGGCTGTTCTGGGTGCCGCCTCTGCTGGTGCCGGCATCGGCGAGTGTGGTGGCGGGCGCGCTGCTCGCGGATCTCCTGGGTGGTCCCGGAGTGAGCCTGACCGAGGGCAGGGAACTGATCTCGACCGTCGGCGGAGTCGTGCCGTTCTTCGTGAGCATGCTGGTCGCCGGTCCGCTGGCCGAGGAGCCGGGCTGGCGCGGCACGGCGTATCCGCGCCTGCGTGCGTCCATGAGCCGTCTTCGGGCCGGCCTCCTGCTGGGTGCTGTCTGGGCGGTATGTCATCTGCCGCTGTTCTTCATCGAAGGAACGGTCCAGGCCGAATTCGGTCTGATCAGTTGGAGTGGCCTGATGTTCTCGCTCAGCGTCATACCGGTGGCACTGCTGACCGGTTACGCCTACGAGCGTGCCGGGGTCGCGGCATCCATCGCGGTTCATCTCGGCTTCAACGCGACCATGGCGGTGCTGACCGTCGAATCGCCCGTAACGCAGGCATTCATCGTGGCGGTACAGGTCGTTCTCGCCTCCGCGCTGCTCGCCACGCGGCGCGACCGCCGGACGGAGCCGCCGGTCCAGGCGGGCCCTCACCCGCACCAGGCACTCACTGAGGCGTCGCCTCGGGTCAGCCCGACCCGAGGCTGACCGCAAGGACTCCCTGGCCACCAGCATCGGCGAGTGGTGGATCAGGTACGCGGCCGGCTGACCGCCGGGCACGACACGGAACGGGATGATCACACAACGATGGAAGGGGTGCCTCCAATTCGGAGGCACCCCTCTGATCTGCCACTACGTTGAACTGCGCGCGGGGGGTGTGGGATTTGAACCCACGGTGACATCGCTGCCACGACGGTTTCCAAGAGAGTGCTGCGGGAGGTGCGTTCGGCGCGCCTGACCTGCTCGTTCCCCACTCTCAGGGCCTCTCGGGGACTCGGGCGGTCCACACCTGGTCCACCGGCTCCATAGGGGTGCGATGCATCGGGCGGGTACGTTGCCCTCATGGCTGACTTCTTGATCGTAATCACGACCGTGGACAATCAGGACGCTGCGCGGAAGCTGTCGCACTCGGCAGTGGAGGAGAGCCTAGCCGCTTCCGGGCAGGTGACCGGGCCCATCGAAACGACGTACCGACACCTCGGCGAGGTCTCCGAGGGCACCGAGTATCAGGTGACGTTCCGTACGACCGGTGACAGGCGCGAGGCGCTGGAGAAGCACCTGGTGGACAACCACCCCTACGACTCGCCAGAGGTCATCGCGTTCACGATCGACGCCGGCCGTGCCGAGTACCTGGACTGGATCACCCGAGCCACCCGCTAACCCTTCGCACGCTCCAGTAGCGCGCCGACCGGGGCGAGGTACCGGTGGGGCTCCAACCGCTTGGCCATCAGACGGGCCCGCGCCACCGGTCTGATCGACGCCAGTCCCTCGGAGAGGTCGAACACCCGCGCCGTGATCGCGGTCGAGTGCTCGACCTCTCCCGCGTCTAGGTACGCCGCTGCCAGCCACGACAGGTACAGCGCCTTGTCCCGGGCCCGGGTGTCGTCGTACCGGGCCAAAGCGTCCTCCAAGGCTGGGATGGCCCGTAGCGGTCGGTGCAGCTCCGCCCAGCAGCGCCCGGTCATGATCGCGATCTCGTCGGAGTCCACCCAGTACGCCCAATCCGGGCCCGGCTCATCGCTGTGTTCGTGGATGGCCTCTTCGGCAACGCCCAGGGCGTAGTCCGCCTCCCGGTCGTTCCACGCGGTCGCGTGCTGCCACGCCAGCCGGTCCGCCAGCAGCGCCCGCACCACGGGCGCCGTCCCCGCTCCGAGTACCTCGTACGCGGCCGTGGCGAACCTGATCCCGGAGCCACCGCCCACCGTCCAATCCAGGTAGGCCAGGAACGCCAGCGAGTTGCCTTCCAGTGCGGTGTCCTCTGCGGCCCGCGACGCGGCTAAGGCCGTCATGTAGTACCTGCGGGCGCCCTCGTAGTTTCCCGCGTCGTACGCCGCCCAGCCTGCAAGCTGGGCCTGTTCCGCGATGATTCCCCGCAGTCCCCGGCCTGTCGCTTCGCTGTAGACCCCTTCGTCCGCCAGCCGAGTCGTGTCCTCCAGCTCCCGGACGTACATCTGGTAGGTGTCTCCGCCACCCACGAAGTCGTCCAGGCGGCGGAGCCGGGCGGTGCGGTGGCTCAACTGCTTCGGGACGTCGGCTCCGATCCTCCTCCCCGACGAAAGCAGAGAAGCGGGCTGTATGACGGCAATCCCGGCGCCGGCCGCAACCGTCATGAATCCGCGGCGGTCGAACACATCGTTCTCCTGGTCGGTCTCGTCCTTCTTCTCCTGACGTCGCAGACGCCGGGCGAGAGTGACGGCTCGCCGCAATTCCTCCTCCGGCACGCCGAACTCCGCAGACAGCAGCGCCCTCGAAGCCGGGTCCGGGAGGCGCTCGTGGGTCTCCCACCGCGACACCGCACCTTGCTCCAGCGGGTACCCCCGCCGCGCGGAGAGATCAGCCGCCAGTTCCTCCTGTGTGCGCCCGCTGGCCATCCGCAGGCGCCGCAACAGCGGACCGATCGGTTCCACGCCGTCGTCCTCGTTCGTGGTCATCATCGCCATCCCTCGGCCGTCCGCAGAGCCCGGATCCCAGCCTGGCCATAAAACCTGGCCATGTCCCCGGAATGGCCATGCCTTCTGGCCCATCCGTCCAAACGCTGACGGCAGTTGACTGGTCACAGCCGCCCGGAGAGGCGGCCTCCGCCCTCGCAGCGGGTCGAAGGGCCCTCCTCGCGTCGCACCTGCGGCCCGCTGCATCCCCCGGCAGGGCCCGTCCGAGACCGAGGAGAGGTGCCGTGTCCCCCAAGAGCCGCCTTCGTCAGCGCCAGAACATTCCGGGCTGGGTCAGTGAAGGCACCCGCATCCACGATCCACCCAAAGGCCGCACCGGCATCGTGCAGTTCATCGGCGAGTTCGAGGACCCGAAGACCCGGGTGGTCATCCAGAACGCGGTCTTCGCCCGGCCCGAAGGCGGTGGCGTGGAGTGGGTCGTCGAGGACCCATCCAGCCTGGAGCGCGGCTGAACGAGCGCGCTCCGTGGGGCTGGCGCCAACAGCTCGCCGCACTTGTTTACTTCGCCATCGTCAGCGTCCTGGTGGTGGCCCTGGCCCTCGCTGGGGACCCCGGCCGCTGACCCGCAGATCTCCGCCTCGAACTTCCTGAGTACGTCCCGGGGCGGATGCACCACCCGCAAGCACCCGCCGGAGTCCCGGCAGGATCCAACAAGGTCAGGAAGGAGTACGGGATGAACGAGAACGCTCCCACCGAGCAGAACAGCGGTCTGCTGATCGGTGTCCGCCGCATCACCGCGGCCCGCTCACGTGCCGGGGAAGCCTCGGACAACACCGGCGGCAAGTCGGACATGAACGACACCTGATCGACCGAGGAGACCCACGGTGATTGATCCCGCATCGTGGGCCGAGCGTCTGGGCGGGGACACGTTCCTCGCCCAGACGTGCTTCCGGGCCCACAAAGTGATCCGCTCCAATGACAACGCCCACCCCTCGCTGCTGGCCTGGGACGACCTCAACGAGATCGTGGCCGCTCACCGACTCGAACCGCCCCGGATGCGGCTCTCCCGTGCCGGGGAAGCTGTCCCGGCCACTGCGTACTCAATCCTCCGCACGAACCGTCGCGGGGTTTCCTGGCACCAGCCCCAACCTGCCGAGTTCCACGCCCGGCTCGCCGAGGGCGCGTCCCTCGTCATCGACGCGATCGACCAGATCCACCCGCCCGTCCGGGAAGCCGCGGCCGGCCTCGAACGGTTCTTCCGCACCCCCGTGCAAGTCAACGCCTACGCCTCGTGGACCGCCGAGGAAGGCTTCGGCACCCACTGGGACGACCACGACGTGGTGGTGCTCCAACTCGAAGGCTCCAAGCGGTGGAAGATCTACGGCCCCACCCGGCAGGCCCCCGCCTGGCGCGACGTGGAAGCTCCGGAGGCCCCGACGGGCGACCCGATCGCGGACATGGTCCTGACGCCCGGCGACGCGCTCTATCTGCCGCGCGGTTGGTGGCACGCCGTGAGCGCCGACCAGGGCACCGCATCACTGCACCTCACCTTCGGACTCGCCACTCAGACCGGCGCCGAGTTTCTGGGCTGGCTGTGCGACGACCTGCGGGCGAGCGTGACCGTCCGAGCGGATGTACCGCGTTTCGGCACCCCGGAGGAACGGGCGGAGTACCTGGCTGCCGTACGGAAGGACGTACTGGCTGCCCTGGAGGACCCTGCGGTTCTCGACCGCTGGCAAACGTCCCTGGCCGCGACGCACCCCGGGCGCCCGCGCCTGTCACTGCCACACCTGACCGCCGTCCCTGCCGAACCCGGCATCACTGTCCAGGCCACGGTGCCCCGTGCCCGGATCGACCAGGACGACCAGGCCGTGACCTTCGCCGGGGCAGGGAACGAGTGGACCTTCGCCCTCCCCGTCGCCCCGATCCTTCGCCTCCTCGCTGGTGGACCGCCGGCCACCCTGGCGGACCTCGCCGCCGAGTCCGATCTCACCCTCGTACAGGTGGCGGAGGTCATCTCCGCGCTGGTTGCCGGTCAAGCCGTCGCCGTGATCGGGGACTCCTCGTGACCGCTTCCCTGGGACTGGGAACGTACCGGATGCGCGCCGTCGAACAGGCGGCCCGCACCGCGTGCGCCGACGGGCTCGTGTGGATCGACACCGCCCCCAACTACGGCAGTGCCCACCAGGCGCTCGGCCCCGTCATCGCCGACCACCCGCGCGCCATGGTGGCGACGAAGACAGGCTTCTTCAACCCGGACGAAGGTGCGGCTGCTCTTCGAGCCGGGCTCCTCACCGCCGCCCAGGTCCGGGCCGGACACAGCCTCGACCCTGGCTTCGTCCGCTGGCAGACGGAAAGGTCCCTGGCCGCTCTCGACCGGATCGACCTCGTGTTCGTCCACAACCCGGAGCACGCCGGCCTCAGTCCCACGGAGCTGCATCCGGCGCTACGTGAGGTGTTCACGGTGCTGGAGGAGTTCGCTGCCGCGGGCAGGATCGGCGGGTACGGCGTGGCCACCTGGTCGGGGTTTCAGCACGACGCCTTCTCCGTGTCCGAACTCCTGGGCCTGGCCATCGAGGCCGCTGGTTCGGGTGAACATCATCTGCGGGCCGTCCAACAGCCGGTCAGCCTCGTCATGGCAAGGCCGATCGCCCTCGCCCTCGATGGCAGGGGCCCCCTCGTCCTGGCCCGCGCGGCGGGCCTGATCACCTTCGGCTCCTCGCCTCTGCACGGCGGCGAGTTGCCCGGCCTCGTCACGCCTGAACTCGCCGAGTTCATCCGCCCGGGGGCCTCGCCGGGCACCGCCTGTCTCCTCGCTGCGGCCTCATGCCCGAGCCTGGACGTGGTACTGCTGTCTGCTGGCACCGCCCCCCATTGGGCCGCCGCAAAGGCCACCATTGCCGCCCCGCTCGATCCGGGCCACCTCAGGAAGGTCACCGATGTACTCGCCCAAGGATGAGACCACCAGGGCACGCATGGAGGACGCCCTGAACCATGCCGCTGCCCGCCTGTCCACCACGGCGACGGGGGCGCCGGCCTGGGGGTGGCTCGGCCGCACCATCGGCAGTCGCACCGCAGGCGGCCACTGGCTCCGCGTCCACTGCGGCGAGGCAGCCAAGACCCCCGCCACCCGGAACGAGGGGATCGCCATCGCCGAGGAACGGATGTCCGACAAGGTGTCCCGCCCGCACCTCCACGACCTGTACCGCTGGGACGGCGGCGAGTACGTCTTCGAAGCGGAGTTGATCGACTACATCGCCCAGCCCGTCATCTCGCCGGAGACGCCAGACCTCACTGAGGATCCGGGCCTGCCGGACTCCTGGTGGACGACCCTGCGGGAGAGTCTGGACGCCCTGAGCACCGCCGAACCACCCCGCGAGACCATCCGCCAGTCCTGGGCCGACCGGGTCTTCCCCGAGTTCCTGGGGATCCCTGCCCCGGCCATCACCGAACGCGTAACCGGGCACGCTGACCTTCAGTGGGCCAACCTCACGCACGACCCCCTCGTCATCCTGGACTGGGAGCGCTGGGGCGCCGTCCCCGTCGGCTACGACCCCGCGATGCTCTACGTGAACAGCCTCCGCGTCCCCGCCGTTACCGACCGCATCCGTGCCGAGTTCGCCCACGTCCTCGACACCCCCGCCGGCCGGATCGGCGAACAGATCGCCCTCGCCGAGATGCTTCAAGCCGTGGGCCGTGGCTGGTACGTCGAGCTGGCCCCGCTCCTGCGCCGCCGCGCGGAGGAACTGACGGGGATCCGTCCTCCGGCCCCCGCCCACCCGACCGCCTGATTGGCGCCTCCCATACGAGCCCCAGCGCACCCCTCCGCGCTGGGGCTCGCGTGCGTTAACTCCCGCCCCGTCTTTGGCATTTGGTGACGGTTTCCGCGCCTGCGCATCGCGGTCGGCCGGAGCGGCTTTGGCCGGTGTCCTGTTCGGGTTGGGGTCGGGCATGTTCAGGGGGCCGTACGCTGGCCGGCAACTCGGGCAGGCTTTGGGCCTGACCGCCGATGTGCACGACTCCAAGGCCGCCCCCGCACTGCTGGAGACGTTCATGCAGCAGCCGGGCCGGCTGCTGCAACTGGTGTGGGTCGACAGTGCCTACCAGGGTCCGGCGCTGGCGAAGGCGTTCGCCCGTCACGGACTCCGGACCGAGGTCGTGCGCGCTCCGACGGACAACGCGGATTTGTCGTACTGGCCCGCAGGTGGGTCGTGGAGCGGACGCTGAGCAGGCTCTCCCGCTCACGCCGCCTCAACCGCGACCACGAACGCCGCCCCGACCACCACGCCCAGATGGTGTGGTGGGCCGCCGTGATCAGACTGTCCCGGCGCCTGGCCGCAGACGCTCCGCGCTGGCCGGAGAAACGCCCCGGCCGACTGCTCCGGGCTCAGGCATGAACCGTCCGTCCTTCGCCCGCACCAGCCAGCCCCGCTTCTCCAGCACATAGGCACGGTGACGGATCTTCTCCACCTCGTTCTTGATCTCCGCTTCCCGGCCCACCGCCCGCGTCAACTCCACCCCGCTCACCGGCCCCGAAGCGGCCACCACCGCGGCGAACACCTCCCGATACAGGCCGCTGAGCACCTCCTCGCCCATGCCCGACCGCCACACCGGCGGCCGCTCGCCATGCCCCGAGCCCGGGCCGCCCGATCCCACGGCGGCAGCCATCTCACCACCGGACGGCACCGGAACCGGCGTATTCACCGGGCTCTCCGCGGCCAGCACCGACACAAGTTCCTCACGCCCCACCCGAGCCCGCTCGACCCGCTCCCGCGCGGCATCCACCTCCGCCTGAGCCTGCTCCAGGACCTCCGTCCAGGACTCCAGATCCTGCCTCGCCCGCGCCTCACGCTGTTCCATCAACCCCAGCACCGACGGCATCGAACCCTCCTCGATCCACAACAAGCCGTCCGCTGCCTGCCTCTACCCCGTCGCGATCATGCTCCGCACACGAAGAAGCCCCTGCTCATCGAACAGGGACTCCCTTTGCCACAACGCACTCAGTCGTGGATGTCAGATGTCTTCTGGCAGATCGGTATTAAACGTCATACCAGCCGCCGGAAAGCCTATGACTCCCCTGCGGCCAGCCCGTTGTCAGCGAGCCCCCAAGTATCCAGGAGCTCATCTTGTCGCTCACTGTCCGTGCGACGCTATTGTTCAGCCTTGGTCGGTGACATCCGCGCTTGGTGGTGTCAGCCACTGATATCAGAGGATTGCGTGCCGAGCTTGCTGTAGTAGTCGCGGCAGAACATCACAAGGTCCTCTGCATGTAGCGCCCCGTACTTCTCGGCCGTTGTCTGGTCAACTGCCTGAATGACGTGATGTGCTGACGTCGACCGATAACCCATCGCGCTGTCCTTCTCGGATATCTCCACAGCCCAGTACTTCACCAGCGTCGGCGACTCCTGGAAGCTGCTATACGTGATCGTGTCGCGAAGATCCCAATCCTTGATCACGACATTCAGCCCCTCAGCGAGTGCCTCGCGGGCGTAGTCGATGGCAGCGTCGAGGCTCAAGCTGTAGAAGGTCAGAGGGCGGCCGTTGGGTTCGCGCGGGATAGCCATACCCGCACTCTATGGGTTCTCCGAGGCCGACTGAGTCTCGATAGGCAAGCCATGACTTGTCTTCTTGCCCTGGGGTCTTGCCGGGGATCTTGGTGAGCTGGGTTTTTGCTGCTCAGAGGTGGTTGGTTCGTGCGCCTTGTGGTCGTCGTCGGCCGTCATTGGCCACTGTCGAGCGACCTCGGACGGCCCAGGGACAGCCCGGTTCCTCGGCCTGAGTGGGCAGCCCGCCGGTCTCAGCGTGAGGGGCGCCTCTTCGGGGGGACCGGGCCAGGGATCACATCCTTGCCAAGGTGTTCCTTGATCAGGTACTTGAGTTCCGGCCCTTCGATGAGCTGGAGTCGGCCATGCTGGCGGGCAAAGTCGTGGCTGGCCCTGCCGAACCACGATGTGGTGATCAAGACCCCCTTGGCCGCACGCTTGTGCTCCACCACTCCGGCGAGCGCCTGGACGGACTCGACACCCACGAGCTTGCTGTAGCGCTTCGCTTGAATGATGCACTCACCGTTGAAGACGGGGTCCTTGCTGACGGCCACCGCGTCAACACCCTCGTCTTTGGACGCCTGGGTGTTCCAGGCCTCCATGCCGATCGCCTCGAACAGTTGGCGAATCAGGTGCTCGAACTCGGTGGGAGTCAGCTTCACCAGCACGGGCCTGCTGTCCAGGTCAGCGACTACATCCATGCTGTCCATGAGCCGGTACTTCGACAGGTCGAACTCGACGATGGGGCGAATTGGTTCAAGATCGTAGGGGTTGGGAGACACCAGGGCGTTAACCTCGATCGTTCGTGAGTCTCTGTCGGTTTGCTGACGGGGACTCTGTGTTCGTGTGGTGCGGTTTTTTCTGGGCCGGGGCAGGCTGAGGGCCCGGCTCT
>NZ_JARBAE010000076.1:0-15926 GCF_033795305.1 Streptomyces sp. AK02-01A | reverse complement strand
CCCCCGAACCGCGGCCCCCGCCCAGTGGCACGCCACCTGCGTCGCGTCGCCCCCCGTCAGTACGGGCAGCGGAGCCGTGCGGCACTGCTCCGCGACACCCGCACGCTCCGCCTCGCCGGACGCCAGGACCTGGCACCGGGCGTGGAAGCGGCAGCCGTCCGGGATGCGGGACGGGTCCGGAGGCTCGCCCGTGAGGACGACCGGCTCGCCGTGCGACTCCGGCAGGACCGACAGCAGCGCCTGGGTGTACGGATGCTGAGGATTCGTCAGCACCTCCTCGACCGGTCCCGTCTCCACCACGCGGCCCAGATACATCACCGCCACCCGGTCCGCGATGTTCCAGGCGAGGCCCAGATCGTGCGTCACCACCAGTGCGGACAGGCCGAGTTCGTCGCGCAGCGACAGCAGCAGCGCCAGGATCTCGCCGCGTACCGACGCGTCGAGCGACGCCACCGGCTCGTCGGCGACGATCAGTTCCGGCTTCAGGACGAGCGCGCCCGCGATGACGACGCGCTGGCGCTGACCTCCGGACAGCTCATGCGGGTAGCGCAGGAAGAACCGCTCCGGCGGGCGCAGCCCGGCCCGGGACAGCGCCTCGGCGACGGCCTCGCGTTCGTCGCCCGCGTAGCCGTGGATCCGTGGGCCCTCGGCCACCGCGTCGTACACCGTATGGCGCGGATTGAGCGAGCCGCTCGGGTCCTGGAGCACAAGCTGGACCCGCTTGCGATACGCCTTGAGGGAGCGCGAGCCGTATCCCAGTGGCTCCCCGGCGAAGGTGACCGTTCCCGCCGTCGGCGGCACCAGGCCGAGCAGAGTGCGCGCCAGCGTGGTCTTGCCGCAGCCGGACTCGCCGACCAGCGCGACGATCTCTCCGGCGCCGATGTCGAGATCGACGCCGTCGACCGCTCGGGCCGGCGGGGCGCCGCGGCGGCCCGGGAATGTGACGCTCAGCCCGGTGGCCGAGAGCAGCGGGGCCGGGGTTGGACGAGTGGTGGTCATGGGTGGCTCCTGGGAGGCGGCCGGAGTACGGGGCGGGACGGCGTCGGCTGTCATGACCGCTCGGCCGCCGGCTGCGCCGGGACCGTGGCGCCCACCCGTACACAGGCGGCACGCCGGCCGGGCCCCGCGTCCCGCAGCGGCTGGTCCTCGTGCGAGCAGACGTCGAGCGCGACCGGGCAGCGCGGATGGAACGTACAGCCGGGTGGCAGCGCCGACGGGTCCGGCGGATCGCCGGGCAGCCCGCGCGGGGCGCGACGCGACGCGGCGTCCCCGATACGCGGGAAGGCGGCGGAGAGCGCGCGGCCGTAGGGATGTTCCGCCGCCTCGTACACCTCGCGCGCCGGGCCCTCCTCGACGATCCGGCCCGCGTACATCACCGCGAGCCGGTCGCAGGTGTCCGAGAGCACCGCGAGATCGTGGCTGATCATCAGCAGACTGATGTTCTGCTCTGCCACCAACTGCTCGATCAGCCGCAGGATCTGCGCCTGGATCATCACATCCAGCGCGGTGGTCGGCTCGTCGGCGACGATCAGCCTGGGATCGCAGGCGAGCGCCATCGCGATCATCACGCGCTGGCGCTGTCCGCCGGAGAGCTCATGCGGATAGGCGTCCGCGCGACCGGCCGGCAGCCCGACCTGTTCCAGCAGTTCGACGGCGCGCCCGCGGGCGGCCGCCGGTGTGGTTCGACGGTGCAGCAGGACCGGCTCGGCGATCTGGTCGCCGATCCGGTGCACCGCGTTGAGCGAGTGCATCGCGCCCTGGAAGACGATCGACGCTCCGGCCCACCGTACGGCCCTCAGCCGGCCCCATTTCATGGTGAGGACGTCCTCACCGTCGAGCAGGATCTCGCCGGACAGCGTGGCCGCGGGCGGCAGCAGCCGCAGCAGTGCCAGCGCCAGCGTGGACTTGCCGCAGCCCGATTCGCCGGCGATACCGAGCTTCCGGCCGGATTCGACGGCCAGGCTGACTCCGCGCACGGCGGGGACGGCCGACGCGCCGGAACCGTAGGTCACATGGAGGTCTTTGATCTCCAGCAGGCTGGACGGTGTGTTCAACGAGGAACTCCCAGCTTCGGGTTGAGCACGGCCTCGATCGCACGGCCACAGAGCGTGAAGGCGAGCGCGACAAGCGCAATCGCGATACCGGGCGGCGCCAGATACCACCAGTGTCCGGAGGAGACCGCGCCGGCCTCACGCGCGTCCTGGAGCATCCCGCCCCAGGAGATGATGGTCGGGTCGCCGAGGCCGAGGAAGGCGAGAGTCGCCTCCGTCAGAATCGCGTTGGAGATGCCGAGTGTCGTCTGCGCGAGCACCAGCGGCATCACATTGGGCAGCACATGGCGGGTCATGATGTGGCCGTGCCCGCCGCCGAGGGCCTGGGCGCGCTCGATGTACGGCCGGGACTCGACGGCGATCGTCTGTGCCCGGACCAGCCGTGCCGTCGTCGGCCAGCTCGTGACACCGATCGCGAGGATCACCGTCCAGATGGAGCGGGACATGACCGTCGCCAGCACGATGGCGAGCACGAGCGTCGGCATCACCAGGAACCAGTCGGTGATCCGCATGATCACCGTGGCGAACCAGCCTCCGTAGTGGCCGGCGATGACGCCGACCAGGGTGCCGATGGCCACTGACAGTGCGGCGGCCAGCAGGCCCACGGTCAGCGAGATCCGGGAGCCCCAGAGCAGCAGGCCGAGCAGCGACCGGCCGAACTGGTCGGTGCCGAGCGGGAATTCGCCGCTGGGGGAGTCCAGGGCCGTGCCCGGCGCGTTGGTCACGCTCTGCGCGTCGCTGCCGACGAGCAGCGGCGCGCAGAGGGCGATCAGTCCGATCAGGGCCAGCCCGACGAGGCCGAGGAGGCCGGAGCGATGGGTGCGGTACTGCTTCCAGAAGCGGGTCACCGAGCCGCGCCGGCGGGCCCAGGCGAGCGACGAGGCGGACCCGGCCGGCGGGTTCTTCGCGAGTGTCATCGGCCCACCCGGGGATCGAGCAGCGGATAGAGCAGGTCGGCGAGGAGGTTCATCAGGATCATCGCACCGGCGAAGACGACGAACAGCCCCTGGACGAGCGGCAGATCGGGCACGCTCAGCGCCTGGTAGAACAGCCCGCCGAGACCCGGCCAGGAGAAGACCGTCTCGACGAGGATCGAACCGGCCGCCACATGGCCCAGATTGATGAAGACCATGGTGACCGTGGGCAGCAGCGCGTTGGGCACGGCATGGCGGCGGCGTACGAGATCGTCCCGCAGCCCCTTGGCCCGCGCCGTCGTCAGATAGTCGCTGCCCATCTCGTCCAGCAGCGAGGACCGCATGACGAGGAGCGTCTGCGCGTATCCGACCGCGACCAGCGTCACCACCGGCAGCACCATGTGGTGCGCCACGTCGAGGACGTATCCGAAGCCGGCCGAGTCGCCCGACTCCATGCCGCCGGTGGGAAACATGCCGGGGACCGGGCCGATGCCCACCGAGAAGACGATGATCAGCAGCAGACCGAGCCAGAAGGCCGGAACGGACCACAGCGTCAGCGCCACTCCGGTGTTGAGCCGGTCGCCGAGGCCGCCGTTGTGCCAGGCGGAGCGGGTGCCGAGCCAGAGACCGAGCGCCGAGTAGATCACCACGGCGACGCCCGTGAGCAGCAGTGTCGCGGGCAGCTTCTCGGCGATCAGCTCACCGACGGGCGCGTGGAACTGGTACGAGGTGCCGAGATCGCCGGTCAGCGCGTTGGCGCAGTAGTCGGTGAACTGCTGCCACAGCGGCAGATCCAGGCCGAACTGCTTGCGCAGCGTGGCCAGTTGCTCTGCCGAGGTCGGCATGCCGTGGGTCATGGCCTTGACCGGGTCACCAGGGATGATCCGGAAGAGGAAGAAGCTGGTGACGAGGACGGCGAGCAGGGACACGACCGCGCCGCCGAGCTTGCCCGCCACATAGAGCGGATACGCGGTCCTGGTACCGGACGAGGTGCTGGTCGGGGAGCCGGACGGCCCGGTACGCACCGGGCCGTCGGCGGCGTCCCGCGTCACACCGGGGGTGCTTGCGGTGCTCATGGTTTATTCACGGTCTTCCGCGGTGGAACGGCGACGCATCACGAGGAGGAGTCCGCCGGCGGCGGCGAGCACCACGACGGCCCCGATTCCGATGATCACGCCGGTCGAGGAGGAGCTGTCGGTCCCGCCTTCGTCGGCGGCCGGCACCGCGGACCACCAGCTCCAGTAGCCGTCCTGGCCCCAGAGGTTGCCGGCGGCCTCCGGCATCGTCGTGATGGACTTGATCTGGTCGGTACGGTACGCCTCGACCGCGTTCGGGTACGCCATGACATTCATGTACCCGGTGTCGTACAGCCGCGATTCCATCTGCTTGACCAGCTCCGCGCGCTTGGCGGTGTCGTACTCCACCGACTGCTTCGCGTAGAGGTCGTCGTACTGCTTGTCGCAGATGAAGTTGTCCGTCGCGCCGGCGTCCTTCGGTGTGGCGGGAAGCGAACCGCACGTGTGGATGGAGAGGACGTAGTCGGGATCGGGATTGACGGACCAGCCGTCGAAGGCGAGGTCGTAGTCGCCGGCGAGCCAGGGGTCGGAGACATTGTCGAGGCAGTCGACCTTCAGCCCGATGCCGAGCTCTCCCCACCACTCCTGGAGGTACTTGCCGATGGCCTTGTCGTTCGGATCCGTGGCGTGGCAGAGGATACGGAAGTCGAGCGGCTTGCCGTCCTTTCCGACGCGCTTGCCGCTGCCGTTCTTCCGGTATCCGGCCTGGTCGAGGGTCCGGGCCGCGGCGGCGGGATCGTACGCGATCTTCTGGCTGTCCGAGGGCTGCCAGAAGTAGCTGCCGAAGCGGGGCGGGATATAGCCCTGGCCTTCAACGGCGTGGCCCTGGAAGACCTTGTCGATGACGGTCTTACGGTCGACGGCCTGGAAGAGTGCCTTGCGGACCGCCGGGTCGAGCAGCGCCTGATGGCCGTTGCCGAACTTCTTGCCGTCCTTCGACCGGGCGCCGGGATTGGTGGCGAGAGCGTAGAAGCGGCGGCCCGGCGCGTCGTTGACCTTTATGCCGTCGGCGCTCTTCAGCGCCGCCGCCTGGGCCGGCGTGAGGTTGGGCACGAAGGACACCTCACCCTTCCGCAGCGCGGCCACGGCGGCGTCCCCGTCCTTGTAGTACTTGAAGACCAGTTCGTCGAACTTGGGCGCGCCGCGCCAGAAGTTCTTGTTCGGCTTGAGCTTGAGGTACTGGTCGACCTTGAAGTCGGTGATGACGAACGGGCCGTTGCCGACGATCGGGAACTGCTTGTCGTTGTTGAACTTGGAGAAGTCGTCCACCTTCTCCCAGATGTGCTTGGGCACGATCGGCACATCGAGAGCCACCATTGTCGCCTGCGGCTTCTTCAACTCGACGACCAGCGTCTTCGGGTCGGGAGCCGTGACCTTCTTGAAGTTCGACGTGAAACTGCCGTTGGCGGTGGCCGCGTTCTCGTCCGTCATCATCTTGTTGAAGGTCCAGGCCGCGTCCTCT
The DNA here is from genome assembly GCF_033795305.1 of Streptomyces sp. AK02-01A. Lineage (NCBI taxonomy): Bacteria > Bacillati > Actinomycetota > Actinomycetes > Kitasatosporales > Streptomycetaceae > Streptomyces > Streptomyces sp. AK02-01A. Next base: position 10,423 of record NZ_JARBAE010000076.1, on the reverse strand, counting down.
GCGGTGGCCTTCCGGCCGTCGGACCAGGTGGAGTCGTCCCGGATGGTGAAGGTCCAGGTCAGCTTGGACGGGGACGGCTTCCACGCGGTGGCGAAGCCCGGGATCGTATGGGCGTCCTTGGGGTCGTAGTTGGTGAGGTACTCGTACGACAGCCGCAGGATGCTGGTACTGACCAATGACTGTGCCAGGAACGGGCTGAGGGAGTCGACGCTCTGGCTGACCGCGACGGTGAGGACCTTCTTGCCGTCGTCGGCCGCCTGGGCCTGCTGAGGCGCCGGGAGCAGCGGGCTGAACGGGATCACCGTCCCCGTGACCAGCGCGGCGGTGGCGGCGCCGGAGGCCAGGAGCAGCCGGAGTCGGGGGAGTCGCCGGACGGACCGGCGCGGTGTGCGTGGTGGAACTCTTTCGACCATGGGACGGTGACCTCGTGTCATCAGTGGGACGGAGAAGCCGGGCTGATTCTGGCCAACTGGTGAAGCGAAGGTTTATCAGCGGTGGTCCGGCCCCGTCAACGGCCCCTCAAACCCCGTGTGGGCTGCGGGAATGCGCTGAGGGCCCGCCCCGTGAACACGGTGCGGACCCTCATTGGTCTAAACCTCTGTTGCCTTACTGCTGAGGCGCTGGCGGAGGCCCTTGCGGCGGCCAACCGCCGGGCGGGACCGGACCTCTCAGATCTGGCTGGTCCTGCTGCGGATGGGCCGGCGGCTGTCCATAAGGTCCGCGCTGATCAGGCTGTCCTGGCTGGGCCGGATACGCGGGCTGACCGGGCGGAAGCGCGGCCGGGCCCGCAGGTGGCTGCGGCTGGGACGGCTGCTGCTGCCAGCCCTGCTGACCGCCGGCGCCCGGCTGCTGCTGCGGCGGATAGGGATACTGCCCAGGCGCCTGCTGCGGGTACTGCGGATACGGGTACTGCTGGGGCGGGTACGGCTGTCCCTGCGCCGGATAGCCCTGCGCCTGCTGGCCCTGGTGACCGGGCATCGGCGGCATGAGATGCGGCGGCGGATTGCCGTCCGCGGTCCACAGCCCCTGCGCCTGCTGGGCCCGCGAGAAGTCCTCGGCGACCAGCGCGGAGAGATGGAAGTACGCCTCACGCGTCTTGGGACGCATCATGTCGAGGTCGACCTCGGCGCCGGCCGCGAGATGTTCGTCGAACGGCACCACGACCACACCGCGGCAGCGCGTCTCGAAGTGCTGCACGATGTCATCAACCTTGATCATCTTTCCGGTCTCGCGGACTCCGGAGATGACCGTGAGAGACCGCTGCACCAGATCGGCGTATCCGTGCGCGGACAGCCAGTCCAGCGTCGTCGACGCACTGCTCGCGCCGTCCACGGACGGTGTCGAGATGATGATCAACTGGTCGGCGAGGTCCAGCACTCCGCGCATCGCGCTGTAGAGCAGACCGGTGCCCGAGTCCGTGAGGATGATCGGGTACTGCTTGCCCAGGACGTCGATCGCACGCCGGTAGTCCTCGTCGTTGAACGACGTGGAGACCGCCGGATCCACATCATTGGCGATGATCTCCAGCCCGGACGGTGCCTGCGAGGTGAACCGGCGGATGTCCATATAGCTGTTGAGATACGGGATCGCCTGGACCAGGTCCCGGATGGTCGCCCCGGTCTCGCGCCGCACGCGGCGTCCGAGCGTGCCCGCGTCCGGGTTGGCGTCGATCGCCAGGATCTTGTCCTGCCGTTCGGTGGCCAGCGTGGAGCCCAGCGCGGTGGTCGTCGTGGTCTTGCCGACACCGCCCTTGAGACTGATGACCGCGATCCGGTAGCAGGAGAGCACCGGTGTACGGATCAGATCGAGCTTGCGCTGACGCTCGGCCTCGGCGGCCTTTCCGCCGATCTTGAAGCGTGAGTTGCCGGACGGATTGCGGCTGCTCCTCGGCTTCTGCTTGTTGTTGCGCAGCAGACGGTCGGAGGACAGCTCGACAGCCGCCGTGTAGCCGAGCGGCGCGCCCGGTACGGAGCGCTCGCGGTGGTCGTGCGCGACGGGCGAGGGCCAGGCGGCGCCGGTGCGCGGATCCACGGGCGGCGCCACGGCCTCGGGTTGCGGCTGCGCCTGCCGCGGCCGTGGTTGCGGCTGCTGGGCAGGGAGGTGGGGCGCGGCGGGCATGGGCGGATGCGGCACCTGCGGAGGCAGCGCCGCGGGCACGCCGGCGGCCGGCCGGCCGTACTGACCCTGCTGGCCTTGTTGCGGGAAGCCGTAACCGCTCGGAGGCGGCTGCTGCGCCGGTACACCCGGCGCTCCCGGATGGCCCTGCTGACCCGGCGCGGGGAAGCCGTAACCGCCGTGCGGCGCGGGAGGACCGGGCTGGACGGCCGGGGGCTGCGGCGCGGACGGGTACGGGTGTCCTCCTTGCTGAGGAAAGCCGTAACCGGGCGGCGGCGGAGCGGTGTTCGGCCCCGGGACGGCTGGCGGAAGCGGCGCGCCGGGACCGGGCTGCTCCGGGAACACCGGCTGTTCCGGCGGGACCGGCCGGCCGGCCTGCGGCGGGAAGCCGTAGCCGCTCTCCGGCGGCTGCGCCGGCCGGCCGGCCGGCAGCGGCGGAGGGCTTCCCGGCTGTGGCTGTGGCTGCTGCCGGGCGGGATCCTCGGCGGCCCGCGCCGGTACGGGCCACTGCGGCGCGGCCGGCTGGAAAGCGGGCGGCAGCGGCGGCAGCGCGGAGTCCTGCGGCGCGGGCGCTCCGGGAGACCAGGGCGCGGCGTCCGTGATCGCGTCCACGGACGCGGCGTCGGCCGGATCGTCGGGACCGGCCTCGGTGCTCTCCCGTCCGTCGTCCTCCGGGGCCGGGACGGCGTCCGGGAAGGTTTCGGGCGCCTCGTGGCCGGTGTCGGCGTCCACGGCGGCATCGGCTTCGGCCCGCTCCGGAGCAGCGGCTTCCGGTACGTCCGGCGCGCCGGCCTCGTGCGTACGGTCGCCGGACTCGGCGCCGTCGGCGTCCTCGGCGGACCGGAGCGGGCCGGAAGCGCTCTCGCTGCCCGCTGCCTCGGGGCCGGCGGGCCGCACGGCCTCCGGGTCCTTCGCCGCCTCGTGCTCCGCGATCTCCCGCCTGAGCGCCACCGGAGAGAAGCGCATGGTCGCACCGCTCTCCAGATCGCCGCCGCCGAACGGCTCGCCGGACCCGGCGCCGGCGGCTCCGGCAACCGGCGGAGCCTCGTCCGGAGTCGGCGCGGACGCGGGATCGGTGTCCGAAGCGGGACGAGGCGCGGGCGGAGCCGCCTCCGTCTGTGGTGACGGCTGCCCCGGCGCCCAGTTGGGCTCGAAACCGCTGCCCGCGGGCAGCCCCGGTACGGCGACGGGCGCGCCGTCGGGCGGCGGCGGAGAGTTCGTGAAGGGAGGTGCGGCCGACGCACCGCCACTGGACGCGTCCCCCGGCGCGTTCTGCGTGTACCAGGCGGGCGGGGTGTAGTCGATGGTGAACTCACCCGTCAGCTCGGGTTCCGCGTCGGACTGATCGTCCACGGGCGGCCGGCTCCAGCCCCCGCGGATCTCGTCCCGATCGCCGTTCACTTTGCCTCCTGGTGTGGTCGAGCACCCTTGTGCCGTGGTGGGTGGGGGCGACCGAAGCTCTGCGCCCGGTCCGCCCGGCTCTCCCCTTACGACGCGGCCGGTCTGCCGGCAGGTTCTGCTTTCGCGCCCGCACCCACCCTAATCGCCAACGGCGCCTGTACGGCAGGGCGGACGGCTCGTCAATGGCCCGTCCCTACCGCCCTGTCCCGCTCCTCAGTGAACCGGCCTGGGCGGGGTGCGCGCGGGCCGAGTGGTCAAATCGGCATATCTCCATACGAGATCCTGGCACAATCCACACAGGCCGGGCGCGGCAGGCGGAATTCCCGCTCTCAGTCCATCCGGCGCGCGCTGCCCAGCAATCCGGTCTCGGCGTCCGTCGCCTGTGTCATCACGAACTGCCGGTCCCGGGCCGTGCACCACAAGGTGACCCCGTCGGCCAGCGTGGACAGCGCCTCGGTCTCGGGCCCCGGCAGACTCATGATCCGGCCGATCTGCGTGGCCTCGTCCGGCGACACCCGCTGGATGCCGACAAGCCCCGACTTCTCCATCAACCGAGGGGCCACCGGGCTGAGATACGGCAGCAGCGTCATCACCGACTGCCAGGGCGCCGAGACCACACGGCCGCGCGGCGGCCTCATCCCGCAGTCCCGCACCACGACGACGGGACTGCCGGCCGAGGCGCCCTGCGGCGGCACCCGGCCCACATCGTGCAGAGTGACGCACGGCTGTCCGCCGCCCGCCGCCTGCGCGAGCGCGGTCCAGGCCGGCGCCCGGCCCGTCTCGACCGCGATCCGCGCGCCCGTCGCGGCCGCGCGCAGCACCAGCACCTGCGCCGTCCACAGGCCGCCGATCAGCGTGATGTCGTACGGCGTCGGACGGTTGACGCCGAGCACGGCGGGTCTGTTGCCGGCATCGACACCGATCACCACGCCGTCGTCACCGACCGGCAGCGCGAGCGCCTCCAGTTGGTCCACCGACAGCGAGTGGCGTTCACGGCGCGGTCCGAGCAGCCCGAAGCCGATCCGCGGCCTGGCGCCGCTCCGGCCCGGCGCGGGCCGTGGCCCGGACGCGGGCACCGAGGCGGAGGAAGTCGGTACGGACATCAGCGAGTACCCCCGAGTGGCAGCGTGGCGAGCATCCCGGGCAACTGCTCACGGTCCAGTCGCACCAGCGCGGTCTTCACGCCGCGCGCCGCGCGCTCCAGTTCATGGCGGGAGACCACGAGCTCCTCGTCGCTGCGGCCGGTGATCCGTACATGGCCGCTGACCGTCACGCCGCCGCGTTCACCGCGCCCCAGCGTGAGACTGAACGTCGAGGCGAGCGCCGGGATCGAGGTCAGCAGCGCGACCAGTTGCGGCATGGCGGCACCGCCGCCGCCCAACTGCGGCCACCGGCCGACCCAGTACGTCGTGTGCCTGCGGTCGTCGCAGCGCCAGGTGCGCGAGGTCTCCTTGGTGCGCCGGCCCGGCGTCTCCGTCCGACCGGCCTGGGCGATGGCCAGCGGATTGGCGCAGGACGAGGTCGCGACGGCGGCTATCAGCTCCTGCTCGGTCAGTACGGTCGTACGGAATCCGGCGCCCGTGAGCCTGCTCGCGAGCTGGTCCGCCGCGCGCACCACACACTTCTGAGCGCCTGTCAGACCGCCGCCGCGCGCGGCCACCGCCTCGCGGCACAGCTCAGGATCGAGCTTGAGCGCGACCCAGGTGATCCGGAGGGCGGGCGCACCGGTCTGTGCCTGGAGCGGCGCGTAGTTGCGCGCGGCCACCGACTGCTCCGGCAGATGCGGAGCCGGCGCGGGCTGGGTGTGCTGCACGATCTGCGCCGACTCCAGCCGGATGCCGTCGACATCGAGCACGTCCCGTACGAGCGAGACCGGCAGCGGCCGGGCGGAGCGGTCGGGCCGCAGCGCGGTGGCGTCCGACTCGACCTGCACCACCGCCGTCAGGAACGTACCGTCACCGATCATGCCGACCGGGCGCCGGTCACGGTCGCTGTACGAGTAGGTGCGCAGCGCCGGATCGCACTCGACGGCGGGCGCGAGACCTGGCTCCGTGCCGGCCGGAAGCACCAGCGAGGCGGCTCTGCGTCTGCGCGCGCGCAGCGCGAGGACGGTCGAGAGCCACTCGGGCAGCGAGCGCCGGTGCCTGCGCACCACGGCCAGCGGCACCAGCAGCGCGGCGACCGCGCCGGCCGGCAGCAGCATCAGCGGATCGATCACCCAGGCCACCAGCAGCAGGGCCGCGGCGATCTCGATCAGTACGAGTTGTTGCATTCGGAACGGTCCGAAGTGTCCCGGGCGCGCCCTCAGCCCGGGGGCCGCCGGATTCCGGGAGGCAGCGGAGGACGGCGCGGCCGCGGCGGGCCGCGTCCGCATCGCGGAAGCCATGATGGAGAAACCCCCCAATTCGTGCCGATCACCTTGGCCGGCACGGGTGTTGGCAGCGCGATCACCCTACCCGCCACACAAACGCACCCGGCCTGAGGGCATAGTAGGGGGCCGGTCCGACAGTCAGGCAGGGCCCGGGGGCCACACTGACTTGCCCTGCCCCTGGGAGGAGACCGCGCCTTTTTCACCGATGGGGACTCATGGCATCACGGCGGGATGAGCTCAACGCGTACACCTTCGCGAAGAAGCGCACGGTGGCCGCATTTCTCCAACCTTCGCCCACGGGTACGGAGGAGGGAGCGCCCAGGCCACTGCGCGCCGTCGTCCCGGGTCTGATCGTCGGCGCGCTCGTCCTGGCCGGATTCGGTGCCTGGGGCATGTTCAAGCCCAACGCGCCCAAGGACTGGGCCGCGCCGGGCACCAAGGTGATCGTCGGCAAGGAGTCCACCACCCGCTATGTCGTGCTGACCACCGGCAAGGGCAAGGACAAGGAGACTCTTCTCCATCCCGTGCTGAACCTCGCCTCCGCCCGGCTGCTGCTGACGCCGCAGCAGTTCGCGGTCATCCAGGTCAGCGACAGCATCCTGGATTCCGGCAAGCCTCCGCGCGGACCGATCCTCGGCATTCCGTACGCTCCGGACCGGCTGCCCACCGACCAGGAGGCCGCCAAGGCGAAGCGCTGGGCCGTCTGCGAGCAGCCCGGCGGCGGCAAGGGCAGCAGCGTCCAGAAGGCCGCCTTCGTCCTCGCCGACCGCGACTTCTCCAGGACCGAGGGAAAGCAGCGGCTGACCGGCGGCCAGGTCCTGTACGTCAAGGGCCAGAACGGCACGCGCCATCTCGTCGACGCGGGCGGCACCAAGTACGAGCTGAGCGGCGCGCCGGGCGACAACCTCACGCGGGCGCTGATCGGACTCAACCGGGAACCGCAGGCCGTCACCGACGACTGGCTGGCCACTCTGCACACGGGCAGTCCCGTCGACTTCCCGGAGATCCCCGGCGAAGTGGGCGACCGCGCGAACGCCGGCGGCGGCCTCACCGAGGGCCAGGACCGCGTCGGCATGGTCCTGCTCGCCCAGACGGGCTCCGGGCCGCAGCATTACGTCGTCCTGCCCGGCAAGGTCCAGCCGGTCTCGGACTTCACCGCCTGGCTGCTCATCAACTCTCCACAGACCGACAAGCTGAACATGGCCGGCCGGGCGGCCACCGTGGACGCGGCGTCGTTCGCACCGGAGTCCGGCTTCTTCGGCGCGGAATTCCACTGGCCGGCGAGAAAGGCCGCCCAGGTCAACACCGCCGGCGGCGCCGCCGCCCGCGACACCGTGTGCAGCGTGCTGCGCACGGTCGACGACAAGGGCGCTACGACGCTGTCCACCTGGGCCGGCCCGGCCTACCCGGCGGAGATCACCGCCGGTGGCACCAGCACCTATGTCACGCCGGGCAGCGGTCTTCTCTACACGCAGGTGCGGGGCGAGCAGACCCGCCCCGACGGATCGCTCTTCCTGGTGACGGACACCGGACTGCGGTACGCGGTCCAGTCGAACGGCGACAGCGACGCGGCCCGCTCGGACATCGGCACCGGCGATCAGCAGAAGCAGCAGGACGGCCGCCCCGAGCCCAGCCAGGCGCAGATCCGGCTCGGCTACGAGAAGGTCACTCCCGCTCTGGTCCCGATCGCGTGGTCCGAGTTCCTGTCCAAGGGCCCGCGGCTCGACACCAACAGCGCCCGTCAGCCGCAGGGTTCGTAGGGGAGTGCGATGATGCCGAACCGAGAGACCGCCCGGCGCCCGAAGGCGGCACTGCTGGTGTGCGCCACGGCCCTGGCCGGTCTGAGCGCCCTGCCTCCGGTCGCGTACGCCGCGCGGACGCCTCCGGCGGCCACCGGGATCGACGGCAGCGGCGAATGCGTCTTCCCGATGAAGAAGCAGATCGAGGGCACGCCCTGGGCGCTCCAGCGGGTGCTGCTGGACGAGTTGTGGCAGGACACCAAGGGCAAGGGCGTACGGGTCGCCGTCATCGACACCGGTGTCGACAACGCCAACCCGCAGCTCACGTCGGCGGTCGACGCGTCGGCCGGCGCCGATCTCCTCGCCGGTGGCAAGAGCGACGGAACGGTCGACGAGGTCGGCCATGGCACCAAGGTCGCCGGGATCATCGCCGCGCGCCCGCGTGCGGGCACCGGATTCGTCGGCCTCGCTCCCGAGGCCACGATCATCCCGATCCGCCAGAACGACGAGAAGAGCAGCGGCAAGGACACCACGATGGCCAAGGCGATAGACCACGCCATCGCCGAGCGTGCTCAGGTCATCAACATCTCGCAGGACACCACCAAGCCCCTGACGGCCGACTCCGACCTGGGACGGGCCGTGCGGCGCGCGCTCGACAAGGAGATCGTCGTCGTCGCCTCCGCCGGTAACGACGGTATGGACGGCAAGCTGAAGAACACCTATCCGGCGGCCTTCGACGGGGTGCTCGCCGTCGCCTCCTCCGACCGGAACAACGAACGGGCGGCCTTCTCCCAGTCCGGCGAGTTCGTAGGCGTCGCGGCGCCGGGCGTGGACATCGTCTCGACGGTTCCCGGCAACGGCCAGTGCGTCGACAACGGCACCAGCTTCTCCGCCCCGTACGTCGCCGGGGTCGCCGCGCTGCTGCGCGCCAAGCATCCCGGCTGGAAGGCACACCAGATCGTCGCGCAGATCGAGCAGACCGCGGAGCGCAGCGTCAACGGCCGTGACAGCTTTGTCGGCTGGGGCGTGATCGACCCGGTCCGCGCTCTGACCGAGGACGACCGCGCGCCGGAGTCGCCGCGTCCCGACCCGGGCCCTCCCCGGCCGCCCGCTCCCGAGCCCGCGCGGCTCGCCATGTCCGAGACTCCGCAGGAGCGCACGGAACGTCTCGCCACCTATGTCCTCGGTATCGCCGGTGTGCTCGTCGCGGTGGTCGCGGGCACGGCCACGGTCATCCGCGACAGCCGCCGGAAAGCGGCCCGCCGGGCCTCGGCCGAATCAACTGCCCATAACTGACTTTGCAGTTGGAACTGCCGTACCGAGTGGCTAAAGTGACGACGGGGCCATGTCAGTGGCCCCACACGGGGGCGGCATCGAGATGCTTCCCGTCCAAACGCACCTCTCCGGAGTGCGTCCGCAGGAAGACAGGGAGAAGGGGCAAGATGTCGAAGGATCTGAATGTAACCAGCGAGGAACAGATCTCCCTCGCCAACAAGATCCAGGGTTTCCACGACGAGTTGCAGAGCCGTATCACCTCCCTCAACGGCGTCGTGGACCGTATCCAGGCAGGCTGGCAGGGCGCGGCCAGCAAGGAGTACGACCGGGTCCAGAACGACCTGAACCTCCGCCTGAAGAACATGCGCGTCGAGCTGGTCAAGCTCGAAGAGATCATGCGCATGAGCGCCGACGGCTTCACCCAGCAGGAAGAGGACCGCATCGCGTCCTTCCGGAGGATGGACGACAGCACGCAGGGCCAGAGCGCCATCCTCGGCATGGCCTGAGCCGCTGTCCGTCACCTCCCGCTGAATTCCGTCCTGAGGAGCATCACATGACCACTGCCGTCAATTACGACACCGTGACCCAGGCCGCCGGTGACGTCCGGCTGACCGCCACCCAGCTCAACCAGGGGCTCGAAGACCTGATGGCCAAGGTCAAGGCCGTCGCCGAGAACTGGGAAGGCGAAGCCAAGATCGCCTACCGCGAGAGCCAGGACCGGCTCACCAGGGACATGGCCGGCATGAACCAGGACCTGGCCCGGATCGCGATGCTGCTGGACGAGTCGGTCGTCGGCTACCAGGACACCGACCGGGGCAACGCGGCCCGCTTCCGTATGCAGATGGGCTGAACACGGGCCGGGTGACCGGCGACGTGCGTACAGAAGGGGGTGCCCGCGCCTGCGGGCACCCCCTTCGTCGTCCTCGCGTCCTCGCGGGCTACTTCAGGTCGAACTCGCCGTCCCGCGCGCCCAGTACGAACGCGTCCCACTCCGCCTTCGTGTAGCGCAGCACCGTCTCGGTGTCCATGGACGACCGCATCGCCACGCCGCCGCCCGGCAGATAGGCGATCTCGACCCGCTCCTCGTCCTCGGTGGTCCCCGGCGCGCCGAGCCATTCGACCCCGGAGATGTCGAGGGCGTACAGCTCTTCCTTCTGGCGTTCCTTGTCAGTTGCGTCGGCCATCGGCGCTGTCCCTCCCGGGGGTCTCGCGAACCAGCTACGTGCCTCAGACTACTGGCGCGGCGGCGCGGAGACGGGCCGGTTCAGCGGTAACGGATCATACGGAAGCCGTGTGCCGCCACCTCGTGGAGATCCGTGACCGGATCGGCTCCACCGTCGATCACACCTGTTCCCTGTTCCGGCGACGACCGCGCGGCGCGGGACACGGCTGACGCGTTCGTCCGTTCCTGGGACGTGTCTGGCACATAGCGCCGTCCGCCCGGAGGGCGGGGCCCGCGACGTCTGGTGCGTGCGGTCCCAAGGCGGAGGATCATCCGTGTACTGGACGTACTCGGATGACT
>NZ_JARBAE010000075.1:0-16591 GCF_033795305.1 Streptomyces sp. AK02-01A | reverse complement strand
TCATCCGTGTACTGGACGTACTCGGATGACTCCGACAACGCGGTGAGCGTGCGTGCCAGGCGTCGCAGGCCAGGCGGGATGTGTCAGACAGGGCCTAGCGGTCCGCCAGCCAGCCGAGCTGCACCAGCGGCGCACCGCGCTTGCGTGAGACGAACGTGCCCCGTCCCGGCGGCATCGGACGGGCCCGGACGCCGCCGAGGATGTCGCCCTCGCCCGGATCGCCGGAGAGGATGACACCCTGCGCGCCGAGCTCCTTCATCCGCTGCATGAACGGCTCGTACATCGCGCGTGACGCGCCCGCCGCGTTGCGCGCGACGATGAAACGGATGCCGACGTCGCGGGCGAACGGCAGGTTCTCCACCAGAGCGGCCAGCGGGTTGGCCGAGTTGGTGGCGACCAGCTCGTAGTCGTCGATGATCACGAAGAGCTGTGGCCCGTTCCACCAGCTCCGGTCGCGCAACTGCTGCGGAGTGATGTCCGGCTTGGGTGCCCGCTTGTTCATGACCGTACCGATGGCGTCCATGTGCATCTGCATGGCCGAGGCCATCGGCGCGTACTCAAGGAGATGCGAGGACGCGACGGCCTCCAGCATCGTGCGCCGGTAGTCACCGACCACGATCCGCGCCTGCTCCGGCGTGTAGCGCTCGGAGATCTGCTTGGCGATGAGCCGCAGCAGCGCGGTCTTGCCCGCCTCGCTCTCGCCGAAGACCATGAAGAACGGGTCGGTCTCGAAGTCGACGAAGACCGGCTCCAGATTGGTCTCGTCGATACCGATCGCGATGCCGTGCTGCGGGAATTCGAAGCCCTTGGGCAACTGCTCGGCGGGCAGCCTGCGCGGCAGCAGCCGCACGGCCGGTGCCGGCGGGCCCGCCCAGCTCTCCTTCGCCGCCCGGACGAACGCCGCCGTACCGTCGGAGAGATCCGCCGCGCCGCTGACGCCGTCGACGCGCGGCAGCGCACCCATGAAGTGCAGTTTCTCCGGCACCTGGCCACGGCCCGGCACACCGGTCGGGACGTTCGCCGCGACCTTGCGGTCGAACTCGGAGTCCATCACGTCGCCGAGCCGCAGTTCGAGCCGGCCGAGCATCTGGTCCTTGAGCGCGGCCCGCACCTCCATGTAGCGGGCGGCGGTGACGACGACATGGACGCCGTATCCGAGACCGCGCGCGGCGATGTCGGAGATGACCGGCTCCAGCATGTCGTAGTCGTTCTTGAAGCCGCCCCAGCCGTCGATGACCAGGAAGACGTCGCCCCAGGCCTCGCCGGGCAGTTCACCGGCGGCGCGCCTGCGGCGGTAGGTGGCGACGGAGTCGACGCCGTTCGCGCGGAAGAACTCCTCGCGGCGGTTGAGCACTCCCAGGACCTCCGCGACCGCGCGCCGTACCCGCTCCGGATCGAGCCGCGACGCGACCCCGCCGACATGCGGCAGATCGGCCAGTGAGGCAAGTCCGCCGCCGCCGAAGTCCAGCGCGTAGAACTGCACTTCGTGCGGAGTGTGGGTGAGGGCGAACGACGAGATCAGCGTCCGCATCAGGGTCGACTTGCCGGACTGCGGGCCGCCCACGACGAGCATATGGCCGGCCGCGCCGGAGAAGTCCCGGTAGAGCACCTCGCGGCGCTGCTCGAACGGCTTGTCGATCAGGCCGAGCGGGACGGCGAGACCACCGGGCCTGCTGTATTCGGCCGCGTTCAGACCGCGGTCGGCGGTCGCCGCGATACCGGGCAGCAACTGGTCCAGCGTCGGCGCCTCGTCCAGCGGCGGCAGCCACACCTGGTGCGCGGGCACTCCCTGTCCGTCGAGGCGGCGCACGATGACATCCAGCACGGTGTCCGCGAGCGCGTCGTCCTCCGAGGTGGCCGGAGCGTGCGAGCGAGCCGGGTCCGGCGCCGCGTACACCACCGGCACGGGCGCGGCGGTGAAGAGCGCGGGGCGGCGCTCGATGTGCAGTTGTCCCACCGAGAGATCCGGGCCGCCGGTGCGGTAGGTACCGGAGACGTACGCCGCCTTGAAACGGGTCATCTCGTCGGTGCCGAACTTGAGATAGCCGGAGCCGGGCACCGAAGGCAGGTGGTACGCGTCCGGCACACCCAGCGCCGTACGCGACTCGGCCGCCGAGAAGGTGCGCAGACCGATCCGGTACGAGAGATAGGTGTCGAGACCGCGCAGCTTGCCCTCCTCCAGACGCTGCGAGGCGAGCAGCAGATGCACGCCCAGCGAACGGCCGATCCGGCCGATCTGGATGAACATGTCGATGAAGTCGGGCTTGGCGGTGAGGAGTTCGGAGAACTCGTCGATGACCAGGACGAGCGAGGCGAGCGGTTCGAGCGCCGCGCCGGCCGCGCGCGCCTTCTCGTAGTCATGGATATTGGCGTAGTTGCCGGCCGAGCGCAGCAGCTCCTGACGCCGCTGGAGCTCACCGCGGATCGCGTCGCCCATGCGGTCGACCAGGGTCAGATCGTCCGAGAGGTTGGTGATGACGGCCGCGACATGCGGCATCTGCGACATCCCGGCGAAGGTCGCGCCGCCCTTGAAGTCCGCGAGCACGAAGTTCAGCGTCTCCGAGGAGTGGGTGACGGCGAGGCCGAGCACCAGCGTCCGCAGCAGCTCCGACTTGCCGGAACCGGTCGCGCCGACGCACAGCCCGTGCGGGCCCATGCCCTCCTGCGCGGCCTCCTTGAGGTCCAGCATCACCGGCTGGCCGTCCTCGCCGACGCCGATCGGCACCCGCAGCCGTTCCGCCGTCGACCGGGGCCGCCAGGTGCGGGCGACATCGACGGCCGCCGCGTCGCCGAGATTGAGCAGATCGGTGAAGTCGAGGTTGGCCAGCAGCGGTTCGTCGTCGTCACCTCCGCCGGTCCGCAGCGGCGCGAGCTGCCGCGCGAGCGCCTCGGCGACGGGCAGCGAGATCCCGTCCGGTACGCCCTCGTACGCGACACCCGCGCCGGACTCCAGCCGCAGCCGGCCAGGCCGTACCACCACGGAGAGGCCGCCCCGAGGCTCGTCCAGCTCGCCGGCCACGACCTCCACGATCGTGACGCCCTGGAGGCCCTCGGCCGCGGCGAACAGCGAATCCGGCGGGACCATCCCGCCGTCGAGCACAACGACGATGTGCGGCTGGTCCAGCACCGGCTGGCTGTCCCGGCCGAACCGCGGGCGCCCGTCGAGCCTGCTCCGCAGAAGCTGTTCCAGCTCTCCGAGGTCGTCGCCGAACAGCCGCTTCGTACCGGCCCCGTCGATCTGCCCGGGGACCTGCGTGTGCGGCAGCCACTTCGCCCAGTCCCAGCGCGCCGCCGCGGCCGGTGCCACCACCACCGCGACCATCAGGTCCTCGGGAGAGTGCAGCGTCACCAGTTGCGCGACCAGCGCACGCGCCGCGGACCGCGCGGACTCCGGCTCACCGGAGACCGTCACATGGTAGAAAGCGCGCATCGACACGGCCATCGGCAGCCCGTCCAACGAGCCGTGCACCGCCAGGAACCGCTGCATCGCACCGGCGCACAGCGGCTCCAGCTCGTCCACCGGCGCGGTGTCGGGAGCGATCAGCGGAGTCGAGAGCTGCTGCGCGCCCAGCCCGATCCGTACCTGTCCGAAGTCGCCGTCACCGACGCGCCGTTCCCACACCCGCGACCCCTCGGCCACCACCGACCAGAGCTGCTCCGGCGAGGGATGCAGATAGAGCTGCGCGTCGCGCTGCGCACGGGCCGTCCTGCGCACCGTACGACGCGACTGCGCGAGGTACTTCAGATAGTCGCGCCGGACATCGGCAATTTGCCCCTGCGTACCGCGGCGGTATCTGACGATCTGTGCGACGACCATCCCGACCGTCGAGACCAGCATCAGCACGCCCATGATCCGCATGAACGGAGGAGCCTGCGGAGAGAAGAAGAAGACCACCGAGGAGCCCATGCCCAGGACCGGCAGGACCTGCATGAGCATGCCCTCCTGCTGGCCACGCGGCAGTTCGGGCGGGGCTTCCAACGTCACCGCGTCCGCAGGCACTTCGGGTGGCAGGGACCGTGGCGGACGTTTGACGACGATCTGGCTCACGGGCGCATCAATCCCTCAATACGGACGGGCAATTCCGTACCGGCGCCCCCGTGGCGACGGTCTCCCTCCGCGCGACGGTGATCCTACTTGCAGCCGTGCTCCGCGCGCCCCGGTAGGGTGGCGCGCGCAGCGTGCGCAACCGCGAATCAGGGGGTCAAGACGTGAGTACGACCGCAGCGACGGGCTTCTGTCGTGTCACTGTCGTGGCGCCGGACAGCAGGATCGATGTCGCGCTCCCGGAGGACATCGCCGTCGCCGACGTCCACCCGGAGATTCTCCGGCTCACCGGCCAGACCCAGACGGTGGGCGCGCCCACCGGTTATCACTTGGTCAGGCGTGACGGCACCGTGCTCGACGGGTCCCGCACGCTCGCCGCCCAGCGGGTGCTCGACGGTGAGGTCCTCAGCCTCCGCCCGTTCGCCGAGTCACTGCCGCCGGCGGTCTTCGACGACGTCTCGGACGCCGTCGCCGCCGCGGTCCGGCGCGACCGCCATCTGTGGAGCGACGACCTGCTGCGCGGCGCCGGACTCGTCGGCGGTGTCCTGCTGCTTGTCCTCATGGGCTTCGTCCTCTGGTTCGCCGATCCCGTCCGGCACGACATGCACAGCCTGCCCGGCGTCGTCGCGGGCGCGGCAGGCCTGCTGCTGACGGCCTTCGCCGGCGTACGGGCACGGGTCTACGCGGACCGCGCCACCGCCGTGGCCCTCGGACTCGGCGCACTGCCGCTGCTGCTGATCGGCGGCTCCGGGATCATCGGTCCTGACGCGGGCCAGGGCCCGGGCCGGCTCCAGTTCCTGCTCGGCTGCGTCACCGTACTGATCGCGTCGGTCGCTCTCGTCGCCCTGACCCCGAGCGGCGACGCTCCCTTCGTCGCCACCACCTTCCTGGCCACCGTCGGCACCCTCGCGACCTTCGTGGCGATCCTCACCGAGGCCTCCGCCACCGAGACCGCCGCCGTCTGCGCTCCGGTCGCCATCGGGATCGTCGCCTTCCTGCCCGGCCTCTCGGCCCGGTTCGCCCGGCTGCCGATCGGCTACGCCGCTCCGCGCGGCGCCGCGAGCGGCGGCTACGGCGACGACACCTTCGCCGATCCGGACGTCACCGCCGAGGCGGAGCCCGTCGACGCCGAGCGCATCGCCGCGCAGGCGCGCCGCGGCCACGAGATGCTGCTCGGCCTGGTCGGCGGCTGCTCCGCCGTCGTCGTCGGCTCCGCCGCGGTCCTCGGCTTCTCACACACGGTCTGGGGCCAGCTTCTGGCCCTCGCCGCGGGGCTGGCGATGCTGCTGCGCGCCCGGCTCTTCCGCTACACCTCGCAGGTCGCCTGCGCGCTGGTCGCCGGCATCTCCGCCATCGCGCTGCTGATCCTCGGCCTGTCGCTGAACCCGCCCGCCGACCTGGTCAGGGAACTCCTGATGTACGGCGACCGGGGCTCCCTCGACATCCGTACGATCTGGCTCACCGCGAGCGTCGCCGCGGGCGCCGCGCTGATCACCGCGACCGGCCTGATCGTGCCGCGCAAGGGCCTCTCGCCCTTCTGGGGCCGGCTCCTCGACCTCGCCGAGGGCGCGCTGCTGCTCTCCCTGGTGCCGCTCTGCCTCGCCGTGCTCGACGTCTTCACCGCGGCCCGCGCTCTCACCAGCGGCTGAACGCGGTCCGGCCGGCCTTCACGAGCCCACGAGGACCGCTTCCCGAGCTTCCAGAGGGCCGTCCCGGCCGGCAGACCGCGCGGTCTGCCGGGCTCCTACGGGCTGGTACCCTGGGCGACGGCCGTTTGTGTACGTGATCCCGGAGTCATCGGCTCCGCGGTCAGCGCCCAGCGGATCCCGCCTCCCGAGTAACGGAAGCTCCTCAGAGTATGAGACCTGGGGCACTCGGTGGCCAAGAAACCCACGAGGAGTACGCGTGTCGCTCGACGCCGCTACGAAGAAGCAGATCATGACCGAGTTCGGCACCAAGGAAGGTGACACCGGCTCCCCCGAGGTCCAGGTCGCCATGCTGTCGCGCCGGATCTCGGACCTGACCGAGCACCTCAAGCTCCACAAGCACGACCACCACTCCCGCCGTGGTCTGCTGATCCTGGTCGGTCAGCGCCGCCGGCTGCTGCAGTACCTGGCCAAGAAGGACATCCAGCGCTTCCGTGCGCTGGTCGACCGCCTGGGCATCCGCCGCGGTGCGGCCGGCGGTGCCAAGTAAGCACGCCGTGAAGGGAGCGGTTCCCACTTCCTGGGAACCGCTCCCTTGGCGTATGTCCGGACCCTGAGCCATCACGGCCGGGACCGGGCGCCCCGACCCGGACGGCCGGAATGTCGTCCCGGGGCGAAGCTCAGTAATCTGGACGCAGGAGCACAACTGAAGAGGAGGAGCGACCTCCGCCGCCGCCGGTCCTCGGTAGTGGCGCTCGGAACGGCGCGGCCCATGCCGCCGCCCCGGGTGCTTCGATCGAAGACCGGCCCGCAACCAGGAGCGCTTCTCCGCCACCGTCCTCTGCCACACGGGCACCGGACGAAGACGAGGAGAAATCACTAGTGGAGAACGAGACCCACTACGCCGAGGCCGTTATCGACAACGGAACCTTCGGCACCCGCACCATCCGCTTCGAGACGGGCCGGCTGGCCCGTCAGGCCGCCGGCTCCGCCGTGGCCTACCTGGACGACGACACCATGGTGCTGTCGGCCACCACCGCTTCGAAGAAGCCCAAGGACCAGCTCGACTTCTTCCCGCTCACGGTGGACGTCGAAGAGCGGATGTACGCCGCCGGCAAGATCCCCGGTTCATTCTTCCGCCGCGAGGGCCGGCCCTCCGAGGACGCGATCCTCACCTGCCGCCTGATCGACCGCCCGCTGCGCCCGTCCTTCAAGAAGGGCCTGCGCAACGAGATCCAGGTCGTCGAGACGATCATGGCGCTCAACCCCGACCACCTGTACGACGTGGTCGCGATCAACGCCGCCTCCTGCTCCACGCAGCTCGCCGGGCTGCCCTTCTCCGGTCCGATCGGCGGCACCCGCGTCGCGCTGATCAAGGGCCAGTGGGTCGCCTTCCCGACGCACACCGAGCTTGAGGACGCCGTCTTCGACATGGTCGTCGCCGGCCGTGTCCTGGACGACGGCGATGTCGCGATCATGATGGTCGAGGCCGAGGCCACCGAGAAGACCATCCAGCTCGTCAAGGACGGCGCCGAGGCTCCCACCGAGGAGATCGTCGCCGCCGGCCTCGAAGCCGCGAAGCCCTTCATCAAGGTCCTGTGCAAGGCACAGTCGGACCTCGCCGCCAAGGCCGCCAAGCCCACCGGCGAGTTCCCGGTCTTCCTCGACTACGAGGACGACGTCCTGGAGGCGCTCACCTCGGCCGTCAGGTCCGAGCTCGCCCAGGCGCTCACCATCGCCGGCAAGCAGGACCGCGAGGCCGAGCTGGACCGCGTCAAGGCGCTCGCGGGCGAGAAGCTGCTCCCGCAGTTCGAGGGCCGCGAGAAGGAGATCTCCGCCGCGTACCGCTCGCTGACGAAGTCCCTGGTCCGTGAGCGTGTCATCAAGGACAAGGTGCGTATCGACGGCCGTGGCGTCACGGACATCCGTACGCTCGCCGCCGAGGTCGAGGCCATCCCGCGCGTGCACGGCTCGGCGCTGTTCGAGCGTGGCGAGACCCAGATCCTGGGCGTCACCACCCTCAACATGCTCCGCATGGAACAGCAGCTCGACACCCTCTCGCCGGTGACGCGCAAGCGCTACATGCACAACTACAACTTCCCGCCGTACTCCACCGGTGAGACCGGCCGCGTCGGTTCGCCGAAGCGCCGCGAGATCGGCCACGGCGCCCTGGCCGAGCGCGCGCTCGTGCCGGTGCTGCCGACGCGCGAGGAGTTCCCGTACGCCATCCGCCAGGTCTCCGAGGCGCTCAGCTCCAACGGCTCGACGTCGATGGGCTCGGTCTGCGCCTCCACCATGTCGCTGCTGAACGCCGGTGTGCCGCTCAAGGCTCCCGTCGCCGGTATCGCCATGGGCCTGATCTCGCAGGAGATCGACGGCGAGACGCACTACGTCACCCTCACCGACATCCTCGGTGCGGAGGACGCCTTCGGCGACATGGACTTCAAGGTCGCCGGTACGAAGACCTTCGTCACCGCGCTCCAGCTCGACACCAAGCTCGACGGCATCCCCGCCTCGGTCCTGGCCGCCGCGCTGAAGCAGGCCCGCGACGCGCGCCTCCACATCCTCGATGTGATGAACGAGGCCATCGACGTCCCGGACGAGATGTCCCCGAACGCTCCGCGGATCATCACCGTCAAGATCCCGGTGGACAAGATCGGTGAGGTCATCGGCCCCAAGGGCAAGATGATCAACCAGATCCAGGAGGACACCGGCGCCGACATCACGATCGAGGACGACGGCACCATCTACATCGGTGCCGCCGACGGACCGGCCGCCGAGGCCGCCCGCGCCACGATCAACAGCATCGCCAACCCGACCATGCCGGAGGTCGGCGAGCGCTACCTGGGCACGGTCGTCAAGACCACCACCTTCGGTGCGTTCGTGTCGCTGCTCCCGGGCAAGGACGGTCTGCTGCACATCTCGCAGATCCGCAAGCTCTCCGGCGGCAAGCGCGTGGAGAACGTCGACGACGTGCTCGGCGTGGGCCAGAAGGTCCAGGTCGAGATCGCCGAGATCGACCAGCGTGGCAAGCTCTCCCTCATCCCCGTGATCGAGGGTGAAGAGACAGACGAGAAGAAGGACGACTCCGCCCAGTGACGCGTAGTCCCCGGACGACGGCCCGCCCCTCCTCGGAGGCGCGGGCCGTCGCCCGTACCCAAACACTGCTCAAGGGCGAGAACGGCATCGGCACCGTCCGCCGTACAACCCTCCCCGGCGGCCTGCGCGTCGTCACCGAATCCCTGCCGTCCGTGCGCTCCGCCACCTTCGGTATCTGGGTCCAGGTCGGCTCACGGGACGAGACACCGGCCCTCAACGGCGCCACCCACTATCTGGAACACCTCCTCTTCAAGGGCACGCACAAGCGCAGCGCCCTCGACATCTCCTCCGCCATCGACGCGGTCGGCGGCGAGATGAACGCCTTCACGGCGAAGGAGTACACCTGCTACTACGCGCGGGTGCTCGACACCGATCTGCCGCTGGCCATCGACGTCGTCTGCGACATGCTGACCGGCTCGCTCATCGAGGCCGCGGACGTCGACGCCGAACGCGGCGTCATCCTCGAAGAGATCGCCATGACCGAGGACGATCCCGGCGACTGCGTGCACGATCTGTTCGCGGAGACCATGTTCGGAGACAGCCCTCTCGGCCGCCCCGTCCTCGGCACCGTCGACACCATCAACGCGCTGGACCGTGACCGGATCGCGCGCTTCTACCACAAGCACTACGACCCGACGCGCCTTGTCGTCGCGGCCGCGGGCAATGTCGACCACGCCACGGTGGTACGCCAGGTCCGCCGCGCGTTCGAGAAGGCCGGAGCCCTGTCCCGTACGGACGCCATACCCGTGGCGCCCCGCGACGGCAGCCGCTCCCTGCGCACCGCGGGCCGCGTCGAGGTGCTGAACCGCAAGACCGAGCAGGCCCATGTCGTCCTCGGCATGCCGGGTCTGTCCCGCACCGACGAGCGCCGCTGGGCCCTCGGCGTCCTGAACACCGCGCTCGGCGGTGGTATGAGCTCCCGGCTCTTCCAGGAGGTACGGGAGAAGCGCGGACTCGCCTACAGCGTCTACTCCTATACCTCGGGCTTCGCCGACTGCGGACTCTTCGGGGTCTACGCGGGCTGCCGCCCGAGCCAGGTCCATGACGTACTGAAGATCTGCCGCGACGAACTCGACCGCGCCGCCGCCGAAGGACTCAGCGACGAGGAGATCGGCCGCGCCGTCGGCCAGCTCGCCGGCTCCACCGTCCTCGGCCTGGAGGACACCGGCGCGCTGATGAACCGGATCGGCAAGAGC
Organism: Streptomyces sp. AK02-01A; assembly: GCF_033795305.1. Taxonomy (NCBI): domain Bacteria; kingdom Bacillati; phylum Actinomycetota; class Actinomycetes; order Kitasatosporales; family Streptomycetaceae; genus Streptomyces; species Streptomyces sp. AK02-01A. The sequence goes on along the minus strand of NZ_JARBAE010000075.1, from coordinate 6,605 downwards.
GAGCTGTGCTGGGGAACGCAGATGTCCGTCGACGACATGCTGGCGCGGATAGCGGCCGTCACCCCGGACGACGTACGCGCGGTCGCCCGCGATGTACTGGGACAGCGCCCCTCGCTGTCGGTCATCGGACCGCTCAAGGACAAGCAGGCGGCCCGGCTGGACGAAGCGGTCTCCCGCTGACCGGCCGCACCACGAAGCTGAAGGAAGCAGAGCAATGAGCAAGCTGCGCGTGGCCGTTCTCGGAGCCGGGGGCCGTATCGGCTCCGAGGCCGTACGGGCCGTCGAGGCCGCCGACGACCTCGAACTGGTCGCCGCCCTCGGCCGGGGCGACAAGCTGGAGACCCTGGTGGAGACCGGCACCCAGGTCGCGGTGGAACTGACCACTCCGGCCTCGGTGATGGGCAATCTCGACTTCTGCGTGCGCCATGGCGTCCACGCGGTCGTCGGCACCACCGGCTGGACCGACGAGCGGCTCGCGCAGCTCAACACCTCACTGGCCGCGTCTCCGGAGACAGGTGTGCTGATCGCGCCGAACTTCTCCATCGGCGCGGTCCTCACCATGAAGTTCTCGCGGACCGCGGCCCGCTACTTCGAGTCGGTCGAGATCATCGAGCTGCACCATCCCAACAAGGCCGACGCTCCGTCGGGCACCGCCACCCGCACGGCGCAGCTCATCGCCGCCGCCCGCGCGGAAGCGGGCCTCGGCGACCAGCCCGACGCCACGGTCACGGCGCTGGACGGCGCACGCGGCGCGGACGTCGACGGGGTGCCGGTGCACTCCGTACGCCTCCGGGGCCTCCTCGCCCATCAGGAAGTCATCCTCGGCGGTGAGGGCGAGACCCTCACCGTCCGCCACGACTCCCTGCACCACAGCAGCTTTATGCCGGGCATCCTGCTCGGCGTACGCCGCGTGGTCTCCACTCCGGGCCTCACATTCGGCCTCGAACACTTCCTCGACCTGAGCTGATCCCATGCGCGCGAAGATCACCTACTGTGTCACCGCCGTTGTCCTGGTCCTCTACTTCCTCCTGGCCGGCAGCCGCGGCGTGCTGCTGATCCAGCAAGGCACCGCGCTCACCGTCACCTTCGGGGTCGCGGTGCTGATCCTGCCGGCCATCGGCATCTGGTTCCTCTGGAAGAACACCCAGTTCGTCAGCCGCGCCAACCGGCTCGCGGCGGAACTGGACGCCGAAGGCGGTCTGCCGCTCGACGAGTTGGTCCGTACTCCGGGCGGCCGTATCGACCGGGACTCCGCGGACGCCGTCTTCGCCGAGCGCCGCGCGCAGACGGAGGACTCACCGGACGACTGGCGCTGCTGGTTCCGGCTCGCGGTCGCCTACCACGACGCCAGGGACACCCCGCGCGCCCGCAAGGCGATGCAGCGGGCCATCGCGCTCCACGACGGCAGGCCCGTGGAGGCCTGACCCGCCACACCTCCGGACCAGCCCGCCCACGACAGAGCGGGGCCCGGCCTGCTCAGGCCGGGCCCCGCTCCGTTGCCGCGGACGTCAGGCCGGACGGTATTCGTCGCTCCACGCCTCGACCGTGTCGGCCGACCGGTCGAAGGCCACAGCACGCGACAGGAAGTCCGCGTTGTGGTCGGTGAGCAGCGGCAGCGGCTCGCCCCTCCGGCGTACGAGCAGGAGCGCCTGTCCCTGCACGGTGCGCGGCAGCCCGAGCCACCGCACGGGCTGCTGGACGGTGCGGACGGCCGTGACCTGGTTCCACGGCACCGTCGTGGTCGTCAGCAGGCTCACGCGGCGCACGCCGTGCCGGCTCACCCACGTGCCCATGCGCAGCATCCGCAACGCGACGGCGATTCCCAGCGCCGCGAGACCGAGACACAGCGCCGCGCCCGGCACCGCGCCGGCGGCCGCGGTGATCACCGCGGCGAGGAGTACGAACGAGGCGAGCAGCAGAAGCAGCGCGGCCGCCGCCACCCGCCAGGGGCCTGGGCGGTACGGACGCCGCCAATGGTCATGATCGTCGAACGGCAGCGCGACATCCTCGGTGGTCGCGTCAAAAGCACGGTCGGCCGTCAGGAAGGGCAGGGGCACGACTGATCCTCACTCACAAGCACGCTCGATTGCTGTGCCCGGTGAGGCTATCGATCACGGCCCGGGCCGGACCACCCGAGGGGGGCCGGACGAGTCAGCGGCCCTGGGACGCCTCGGAACGCTGCGCGTGCCCGGACGCCTGATCCGACTCCAGCGACGGCAGCCCGAAGAACAGCGAACCGGCGAATCCGGCCGCCACGGCCAGACCGACCAGAACCCGGCTGACCTGCTGCGACTTGCTCGCGCGCGGTCTGGGAGGCGGAGTGACGTTACTGCGGAAGCGGTCGGCCTCGGCGACGAATGCGAACGGGACGGCCTCACGCCGGCGAAACATGGGTGACTCTCCTTGCGATCTCGTAACGGGACACCACTGATGTGTCAGCCGCTACTCATGGAGACGAACAACAGAACCATTCGGTGCCCGCATTCCGCGCTTTGTCGAGTGAACGCCACAAGGGACCGTCCCGGCCTTCACTGTCAGTGGCGCGCCGTAGAGTGGACGCCGCCCAAGTGATGTGACTGGAAGGACCCAGCAGGTGAGCGACACCCCCGCCGAGACCAAACCGAGCTTCCGCAGCGATGTCAGCGTCGAGCTGGTGAAGCACAGCGCGGGTGACTCCGATGTGCTGTGGGCCGCCCGGGTGTCCACCGCGGGCGAGCAGTCCCTGGAGGAGCTGTCGAAGGACCCCGAGCGGTCGAAGGGGCTCATCAATTTCCTGATGCGTGACCGGCACGGCAGCCCCTTCGAGCACAACTCGATGACCTTCTTCATCAGCGCTCCGATCTTTGTCTTCCGCGAATTCATGCGCCACCGCGTCGGCTGGTCGTACAACGAGGAGTCCGGTCGCTACCGCGAGCTGCAGCCGGTCTTCTACGTCCCCGGCCCGTCCCGCAAGCTCGTCCAGGAGGGCCGGCCGGGGAAATACGTCTTCGCCGACGGCACTCCGGAGCAGCAGGAGCTGACCTCCCGCGCGATGGAGACTTCTTACCTCCAGGCGTACGAGGCATACCAGGACATGCTGGCCGCCGGCATCGCCCGCGAGGTGGCCCGCGCCGTCCTCCCGGTCGGCCTCTTCTCGTCGATGTACGCCACCTGCAACGCGCGCTCGCTGATGCACTTCCTCGGCCTGCGCACCCAGCACGAACAGGCGAAGGTTCCGTCCTTCCCACAACGTGAGATCGAGATGGTCGGAGAGCGGATGGAGGAGCACTGGGCAAAGCTCATGCCGCTCACCCATGCGGCCTTCAACGGCAACGGCCGGGTCGCTCCATAACCGCTGTCCCGGGCACTGATGTACGGTCGGCCGAGTGAAGCGTCCGGATTGCGGCGTTTCGAGAAGTTCATCTACGCTGATCAAACGGACCCGGCACTGCTTGAACCCCCGAGCAGGCAGTGCCGGGCTCCTCTTGTCCCGTCCCCCAAAGGGACACGGCGAGCTGAGCAGCGAGTAGCGTGTTACCCATGGCTCTGATCTCCACTCCGCAGACCCCCTTCGGGCGGGTCCTCACCGCGATGGTCACGCCCTTCACAGCGGACGGCGCACTCGACCTCGACGGTGCCCAGCGGCTCGCCGCTCATCTGGTGGACGCAGGCAACGACGGCCTGATCCTGAACGGCACCACCGGCGAGTCGCCGACCACCAGCGACGCGGAGAAAGATCAGCTCGTACGGGCCGTCCTGGAGGCCGTGGGAGACCGCGCTCATGTCGTGGCGGGCGTCGGCACCAATGACACGCACCACAGCCTGGAGCTGGCCCGCGCCGCCGAGCGCGCCGGCGCACACGGCCTGCTCGCCGTGACCCCGTACTACAACAAGCCGCCGCAGGAGGGCCTCTTCCGGCACTTCTCCGCCATCGCCGACGCGACCGGCCTGCCGGTGATGCTGTATGACATCCCCGGCCGCAGCGGTGTCCCCATCGACACCGAGACGATCGTCCGTCTCGCGCGGCATCCGCGCATCGTCGCCAACAAGGACGCCAAGGGCGACCTCGGCCGGGCGAGCTGGGCCATCGCACAGTCCGGTCTGGCCTGGTACTCGGGCGACGACATGCTCAACCTCCCGCTGCTCTCGGTCGGCGCGGTCGGCTTTGTCTCGGTCGTCGGCCATGTGGTCACTCCGGAGCTGCGCGCGCTTCTCGACGCGCACCTCACCGGCGATGTCCAGAAGGCCACCGAGATCCACCAGAAGCTGCTCCCGGTCTTCACCGGCATGTTCCGTACTCAGGGTGTCATCACCACCAAGGCCGCGCTCACGCTGCAGAAGCTGCCGGCCGGGCCCCTGCGCCTCCCGCTCGTCGAGCTGTCGGCCCATGAAACGGCCCAGCTCAAGATCGATCTTGCGGCCGGCGGGGTACAGCTCTAACCACAGACTTCACAACTGAATACGCGAAGACAGAGGTACCCGGACAACCGGTCCACACAGACAACAGCAAGTGCACGAATGTCATGCGCGCCACGTGCCTCAACGGCACGTGGCGCGCGTGGTGAGGAGAGTCTTTTGAGTCATCCGCATCCCGAACTCGGCGCCCCGCCGAAGCTGCCCAAGAACGGCCTGCGCGTCACCCCGCTCGGCGGCCTGGGCGAGATCGGCCGCAATATGACGGTCTTCGAATACAACGGCCGTCTGCTCATCGTCGACTGCGGCGTCCTCTTCCCGGAGGAGGAACAGCCCGGCATCGACCTGATCCTGCCGGACTTCACCACGATCCGGGACCGCCTCGACGACATCGACGGCATCGTGCTCACGCACGGCCACGAGGACCACATCGGTGGCGTCCCCTACCTGTTGCGGCTGAAGGCGGACATCCCGCTGATCGGCTCCAAGCTGACGCTGGCGCTGATCGAGGCGAAGCTTCAGGAGCACCGCATCCGGCCGTACACCCTTGAGGTCACCGAGGGCCATCGCGAGCGCATCGGACCGTTCGACTGCGAATTCGTCGCGGTGAACCACTCGATCCCGGACGCGCTGGCCGTCGCCATCCGCACTCCCGCGGGCATGGTGGTCCACACCGGCGACTTCAAGATGGACCAGCTTCCGCTGGACCGCAGGCTGACCGACCTGCCGACCTTCGCGAAGCTCGGCGAAGAGGGCATCGACCTGCTGCTGGCGGACTCCACCAACGCGGAGGTCCCGGGCTTCGTCCCGCCCGAGCGGGACATCTCGAATGTCCTGCGGCAGGTCTTCGGCAGCGCCCAGAAGCGCATCATCGTGGCCAGTTTCGCCAGTCATGTGCACCGCATCCAGCAGATCCTCGACGCCGCCCACGAGTACGGCCGCAGGGTCGCCTTCGTCGGCCGCTCGATGGTCCGCAACATGGGCATCGCCCGCGACCTGGGTTATCTGCGGGTCCCGGCGGGTCTGGTCGTCGATGTCAAGGCACTCGACGACCTTCCGGACCATGACATCGTCCTCATCTGCACCGGCTCCCAGGGCGAACCGATGGCCGCGCTCTCACGCATGGCCAACCGCGATCACCAGATCCGGATCGTCCAGGGTGACACGGTGATCCTGGCGTCGTCGCTCATCCCGGGCAACGAGAACGCGGTCTACCGCGTCATCAACGGCCTGAGCAGATGGGGCGCGAACGTCGTCCACAAGGGCAACGCCAAGGTCCATGTCTCGGGCCATGCCTCGGCCGGCGAGCTGCTGTACTTCTACAACATCTGCAAGCCCAAGAACCTGATGCCGGTCCACGGTGAATGGCGTCATCTGCGTGCCAACGCCGAACTGGGCGCGCTGACGGGGGTTCCCAAGGACCACATCGTCATCGCGGAGGACGGCGTCGTCGTCGACCTGGTCGACGGCAAGGCCAGGATCGTGGGCAAGGTCCAGGCCGGTTATGTCTATGTCGACGGACTCTCGGTCGGCGACGTCACGGAGACCTCCCTCAAGGACCGCCGCATCCTCGGTGACGAGGGAATCATCTCGGTCTTCGTGGTGGTCGACTCCACGACGGGCAAGGTCGTCGGCGGCCCTCACTTCCACGCCCGGGGCTCCGGCATCGAGGACGCGGCGTTCGCCGCCGTGCTTCCCAAGGTCGAAGAGGCCATCGCCAGGTCGGCCCTGGACGGTGTCGCGGAACCGCACCAGATTCAGCAGCTCGTCCGCCGCTCGGTGGGCAAGTGGGTCTCGGACACCTACCGCAGGCGCCCGATGATCCTTCCTGTCGTCGTCGAGGTCTGACGCCGCCAACTGCCGCCTGACGGCCGGTGTCTGATCCCGAGCCGGGAGCGGAGGGCCTCGATTTGCATCGACGCCCTCCGCTCCAGTACGTTTACGGCTCCACCTGGACGGGAACCCGGTACAAATCATGTGCCTGGCACTCCTGGACAGAGGGAAATCCGACTCGGATCACTCTGATAAAGTCGGAGCAGCCGAAAGGCAAAAGGCCAGTCCAAAGGCCACCGGAATTCAAGAGGCAAGAACAGCCAAATGAATCTGGTAAGGTTGGAAACACGAAGTACGGAACGAAATGAAGTACCGGAGGGAAGCGCCCGGAGGGCCCGGAGACGGGACTGAAGGAAGCGTCCGTTCCTTGAGAACTCAAC